>JBEKAN010000054.1:0-15616 GCA_050015895.1 Verrucomicrobiota bacterium | reverse complement strand
CGGGAAGAGGGTAGGTCTGCACTACAGCCACTTTCGAGGGTTGTCGAGCCGTCGCTCCCTTGAAAATCAAGGACTTGCGTTGTGAAGATTTTCAAATGACCCCTCGAATCCGCGAAGTCGGGCTAACGGGGCTCTGAATGCAACTCACCTGTGTTCGAAGGATTCGCGGCCTTTGGGTTTTTATCCAGCGAATCACCGGCACCCCTATCAACTTCAAGTGATGCGGACTTGACCTTCACACTCGGCCCTGACTTGTCGGGCAGCGATTGGAAAAACCACCCAATGGGCAGTTCAAGAAATCTCCAGCCGTCATTCTCAAACAACTTCCAATCGATTATCTTCCAAACCGCACGATCCCTGACGCTCGCCGTCTCGACGGAAAAGCCGCAGTCCCAGCGCGTGGTCCCCCAGGGAAGATCCACCCAAAACAACGCATTCGAGCCTGGAGCCAGCACTACGGTTCCACCCGTAAAAGGTGGCGCCAAAAAGCCATTCGTCAATCCTTGGGCGGTCTGCGCGTTTGCCCAACCGTATGGTTCATCACCCCAGGCTCCATATGAGATGCTCACATTTCCTTCGTTCTTCAGTTCCATCATTGCGCGAAGCCATTTTCCCGGCCCCGGATAGAACGAGTCGTTGCTTTTGGTGCTCGACAATGTGTAGTTCGTGTAGCGCCTGAAAGTGATACTCGCCACAGGCACGGAAGTCGGAGGATAATGCCAAGCATATATCAACCAGCCCACGAGGCTTGCAGCAGCCAATATCGCTGCAATTCGCGCTGCCCTTAATGCGATCTTAAAAGCCCGCATAACGTCCAAATGCCATGACCCAAGCCCCTTGCGTTTCATTCACCACCCACCATCGCACCGCCAGCACCCAGAATCAATCCTCGAATAGGATCTGTCCGCCTGATGGGCGCGTCTTGACACTAACACCATTGGAGGGACGGGACGCCGACGGAGGCGGTAGGGACGAGCGCGCTCCCCAAGAAGCCGCTATACATCACGGCGAAATAAAATCGCATGGTGAGCGGGCGGGCCATCGGAAAGCGCCAGTGGCCTGGCGCACTCCAAGACGCTTCGCGCTTTTAATGCGCAATAAATGATTTCGCCAAGTATAATAATTGGCAGGGCTATTTGGCGTAGAATTTTGCGACCCACTGGGCGAAGCGGGCGGCGTTGTCTTTCATCGCGCTGATGTAGTCGCCTTTTTCCGGCTCGCTGGCGCAGGTGTCGAAGGCGACCGGCTCAACCCCCATTTTGCGCAGGCGTTCGGCGCACGCGGGCACCGGGTCGTCCTCCCAGATCATGATCTTGCCAGGATGGGAGGCGTAAAGCTTCTCGAATTTCTGCCACTCGTCCTCGGAGGGCATTTCGTCCGGCTCCCAATGGACGTTCTCCAGGTTCCAGCCAAAGCGGCGGGCGGCGTAATGATAGACGGGATGGGAGGCGAGCAGGGGCGCATTGCCGAGGGGCACGGAGGCGCGTTCGAGGGCGGCGTCCACGTCGTCGAGATCCTTGTCCAGGGATTGGAGGTTGGCGTCGAAGTCCTTCTTTGCGGCGGGCAGCAGGCGGACCAGTTCATCGTGGACGGACTGGGCGTGCAACTTGGCCTGGCGGGGGTCCATCCAGGTGTTGAAGTCCATCACGCCGTGGCTGTGGAGGCCCTCCTTGCCGTGGCTGTGGGTGATGACCTCGCCGTTGGTCATGTAGCGGTCGGCGAAGGAGGCGGAGGTGTTAACCTGAATGGAGAGGGGCAGCACGCTGGTCAGCCGCCATTTTTCGCAGTCCGCACCGTTGAGGAGGATCAAGTCGGTCTGCTGATAGGCGCGGACTCCGTTGGCGTCGGGCTTCCAGAACGAAGGGTCCTCGTCCTTGGGGATCGGAAAGACGATCTGGACGTGATCGCCGGCGATGCGGTGGGTGAAATACCAGAGGGGATAGTTGGAGACGGCCACGCGCGGCTTGGCGCCGGGAGAGGGGGTCGAGGCGGGCGCGCCGCCCTGGGCGGCCAAATTTGCGGCGGCGGCCTGGCCGGTGGAGATGCCAAACTCGCCGACGACCAGCCAGGTCAGGCCGGAGGCGATGGCCACGCCCGCCGTCACCACGATGACGACTTCGGCCGCCTGCATGCCGAAGGTCATCCATCGGGCGCAGCCGATTTTGAACATCGTCTCCATCTCGCCGCGGCGCAGACGGAGGGAGAGGAGCACCACCAGGGCGAGCAACAAGGCCATGGCGCAGCCGACCAACGCGGCCTGGCTGTCGAAAAACCGCTTGACAGCAAACACCAGATTCAGCGTCTCGGAAATGACATCCTTGGACACCAGGATCTGCACCGTCGCCTTGGGGTCCTCGTAACGCCCGCGCAGGATGGCGGCCGACTTGGTGTCGTGGGGCACGATGATGATGGCGGAAACGGGAAAAGTCCCCTCGTCGCCATGCACATGGAAGAGGTCCATGTTGGTCTCGTTGATTTCCTGGTACGGGAGGACGGCGTCGCTGACCGCCAGATTGGTCGCCGTGCGTCCGAGGAGCATGTTGGTGTCCACCGTCGCCACATTGTCGTGTCCGTGCATGATGCCCTCAATCATCCACTCGGTCTTGTAATCGGTGAAGATCGCGCCGTCATCGGCGGTGCCGGTCGGGGCGAGGACGCCTTTGACGACCATGTTGACCGGATAGGAGCCTGCGAGATCGAACAGGTTTTCCGGATCGCTCGGGAGCTTGTCTCCGGGCTTGAGGCGCAAACTCTCCGCGACGGACGAGCCGAGCACACAGTCGGTCACGCGCGTCAGGCCCTCGCCCTGGGCGACCCGCAAGCCGCGGTAGTCGAAGTACTCCAACGACGTGCCGACGATGGGGTATCCGCGAGCGAGATGCTTTTCCAGGATGGGAATGCCCAGAGCCAAGCCGCTGCTGTTGACGGTGGCGACGTCGGCCATGGTGAGGTCGCGCGCGGGCTTGCCGCGGAAGTAGAGAGCGTGGAGGACCAGGTCCAGCCTGCTGCCCAGGGCGCCGGCGACCAGGGGAGTGGCCTCGGCGCGGGCCAGCAGGCCGCGCTGGTAGTTGCGCACGAGCAGATTGACGGCCAGCGGAAGAAAGACGCCGACGGCGATGCTGAAGATCATGATGGCCGTCTTGATCTTGTTGAACCGCAGATACCGCCAGGCGAGAAAGAGAACATTTTTCATCGGGGGCCTTCCGCCGCGAAATCGCGGCAGTTGATGACGCGCTGGAAACGGGCGGCGACATCCGTGTCGTGGGTGACCATGAGCAGAGTCGCGCCGGAGCGCTCGACTTGCTGGAAGAGCATGTCCACCACCCGCCCCTTGGCCGAGGGATCCAACTGGCCCGTCGGCTCGTCAGCCAGCAGCAACGGGGGCTGGGGCAGCATCGCGCGGCAGATGGCCACGCGCTGCTTTTCGCCCTGCGAAAGGCGGTGGGGGAAATAGCGGAGGCGGTGCCCGATGCCGGTGTCCTTCGCCAGTTGCTCCGCGCGTCGGGCGGTCTCCGGCGTCAAACGCAGCGCGGGATTCAGGCGGTAGGGAAGGAGAATATTCTCAAAGACATCCAGATACCCGACCAGCTCGAAATTCTGAAAGGCCAGCCCGATTTGAGCGACGCGGAAGGCGCGGCGGGCGGTGTCGCCCATCGTGTGGATTTCGCGATTGAGCACGCGGATGGTCCCGCGCGAGGGGGACAAGATGCCGGAGATCAAATTCAAGAGGGTGGTCTTGCCCGAGCCGCTCGGCCCGACGATCACCACGCGCTCCGCCGCGGCGATCTTGAGCGAGGGAACGGCGAGGCGGAAATCGCTCTGCGGGAATTGGAACTGGAGATCGGAGATGGTGATCATAGATTTCGGATCAAGACGGCGCTTCGGACCTGGCTCTGCTTGGCGACGCTCATGGCCGAGATCTTCCACGCGCCGCCGTCGGGTTTGATCTCAAAATCGGCGGAGTATTCGTTGACACGTGTGTGGACGTGACCCCAGTGCTCGACGGTTCCCTCGACCTGCCAGGTCAGGCGCTCGGCGAAACCGTCTTTGCCGCCGGCCTGCGCCGCCTCGGTCTTGATGACTTTGACGTCCTGCACGTGGGCGACGGCGTCGCCCTGCTCCTGCATGATGAGGCCGTGCTTGATCTTGATATACAAATCGGTGAGCAGATCGCCCTGCACACTTCGCGCCAGCGCGTCGTAAATGTCCGACTCGCTGTGATAGTCGAAGGCGCGATAGACGTTGCGCAGGAGGGATTCGGCGACCGCCTGGCGCGATTTCTCGTCCTTGGGAGTCTGGTCCTTGGTGGAGATGGCGTTGATCGGGGGCAGCGGCGGCGCGCCGGGATTGTCCCATTTGAAAACCGGGGTGAGGGGATAGAAGGTGAAGCGGGATCCCTTGTCATAGGCGAAAATGACGGCGGGGGCGGCGTACATTTGGTCGTTGAACATCGTCCAGGTCAGCTCCACATGGCCCGGCGCGCCCTTTGTGGAATAGGTCAGGATCGCGCCCACGCGCGCGGTCCAGGCGCTCAGGCGCTGCGGCTCGGCGCTCATGGCGAAGTCCTTGAAATCCACGCCGTAAAAATCCAGCCGGTCCAGTTTTGGCTTCACCACGACGCCGTCAATTTTCAACTCGTTTTGGCCGGTGAAAAAAGTGTCCAACACGCCGCGCGCGGCGGTCTGCTCGGGGACCTCGAGAAAATCCGGGTTCGCGCGCGCGACCGGCTGCCAGCTTTCCAGGGTGAGCAGCGGCATGAGGATTTCGACGCGGACCTGCTCGTTCTCGATATAGACGAAGGTGTAGGTCGCCGAATAGCTGCCAATGCCCATGTTCTGCTGGCGCTCCCGCTCCTGGCGCGCCTTTTCCCCGGCGTCGCCGGCGGCCGCCGGCCGGGAAGTTTCATTCCAATCGAAGGAGACGATGACGGGGTTCTCATCGCTGGGAATGCGAACGGCCGGATCGGGTGGCAGCCCCTCGCGGGTGACCACCAAATCCACGATGGCGGGAATGACGGCCGAATCGCCGCCGAAATGATGTTGAAAGGTGAGATGGGTCGGTTCCTTGGGCAGGGGATACTCCAGGGTATAGACAATGGTTGTGGACATCAAATCCGTCACCGGCAGCCCGTCCACGGGCAGCTCCGGCACTTCGACTTTGAGGACCTTGCCTTCGAGGCGGTTGCCTTGGGCGTCGCGGGCGATCAGGCCGTCGAGCAGATACTTTTTGTGCTTCTCGGCGCAGTTGGTGATGTCGGAGGAGGCGACGCAGGATTCCGCGTTGACATAGATTCCATACACGGGAAGAAAATCCTCCGGCATGACGGCAATCTTCATTTCCATCCGGTCGCGATGAACCAGGGCCTCGCAGGAAATGAGGGAAATGGGGTGGGCCGAAAGCGGCGGCGCGGCCAGCAGGAGGGAAAGCAGAGCCGCGCGGCGCAACGCGGACGCCCAGGTTTGGAAATTCCCCGCCCCTTTTTTCCAGTAGTTGGGAAAGGTCGTGTGCATCTCTTGTCGCAGCTTGGGCGCATCAATACGGGAAGGGGTTGCGGTTTGCAAGCAGAAACCCCGCCGGGCATGAAACTCCGAATCCTTGGCGATGGGCCTGGGGACCCACCGAACAGGAGGACCAGTATCGGACGGATCAATCCGTCGGCGAGACGCCGACAGATGCGGGCGAGACGACCGCGCTCCCCGGAAGGAGCGTGAGTTCGGCGAGGGCGCCGAACACCGCGCGCGAGGCGTGTGCGAGAAATCGCTGTTGACCGGGATGAAACGGCCGGGTGGACTTTCAAAATTTCGCGGTCAGGCCGACCCGCACCTGAAAGGGTTCGACGGGATGAAAAACATCTGTGAACTCCTCCGCCGCCGCTGGCGATATTCGCGACACATAGGCGTAGTCAATGTCGTGGTCGCGGCTGTCGAGCAAGTTCAGGAATTCGGCGGAGACGCGCCAGGTTTTGTTGATTTGATAACCGGCCTCGGCGTTCAACAAGAGCGTGGAGCTGGATTTATACAACCCGTCCGAGGTCAGATCGCGCGGGCCGAAATAGCGCAGGCGGAGGCTGGCCGAAAAGCCCTGCAGGTCATGGAGCGTGACGCCCGACGAAATCACCGCCCCGACCGCCTCGGGCACGCGTGTGCCGCCGGGACCCTGACCCAGAGCCGGGTTGGCGGGATTGATATACGCGGCATCCGCCGGGTCCGGCGAGGTGAAACGGGCGATGGAGTCGGCAAGATCCAGGTCAAAGGCCAGATGTTTGACCGGGGTGTAATAGTTCGCCCATTCGACACCGTAGCGGTCGCTGGGCTGTTGTGAGGCGACAGTGCCCCCGGTGTCGCCATCCTGCTCCAGTTCGGACTCGCTGTGCAGATACCACAAGGAAACGGTGCTTTGCAAATGAGGCAGGGCCAGTGTGCGCACACCGATTTCCGCGCCCCGGGTCTGAATCAAGGCGGGAATTCTGGCGACGGGCGTGTTGGGGTTGGGATTGGCCGCGGAAACCGGCTCCTCCGTTTGAGTGGCGCCGCGCCCGTCGTTGCTGTGAAAACTGAAACCGCCTTGCGCATAGAACTCCGTCTTGGCCCACGGGCCGAAAATCAAACTCATCTTCGGGCTGGGAAGAATACTGGAAGCAGTGCCGGAATTGGCCGGGGTGCTCAGGCTGGTGTCGTCGAAATAATCCAGGTCGCCGCGCATCGCCAGGACGGAGCGGAATTTGTCCGTCCACTGGACTTTGTTTTCCGCATAAATCCCGACTTGCGTGTCCGTCAGATGATTGACATCCGTGTCGGCTGGGAGGGTGGTGTAAGAGATGCCGTTGGCAAAGAGGCCGCCCGGGAGACCGAGGGTGTCTGTGTCCGTTTTGTTCACGCGCGCGCGATCCTCTGTCTGATAAAGGCCGTTGTGGATCCAGTCGTTGCGGATCTGGAGGCCGAAGGAGTTCTCAACATCGCGGCCAAACCACTGGCTGGAAATGGTGTGCCGCGCGTCCAGTCCGGCCACCCAGCGGCTGTCCTGTTGCTCGAACTGATCGCCTTGGTTCGTGTCGGTGAGGAAATAAGTGAAGTCGGAAAACAAATCCAAGTCGTAGTAGAAAGTGTAGGCCGTGATTTTGGTCTGGGAATTCCCGCTCTGGCGATGCCATTCGGTCTGCAGGCTGTAACGATCCGAATTGCCGCCGTCGGTGGGGTTGAGGGCGCCGAAAAGCCCGACCAGAGGCACGGCGTTTTGAGCGAGCTGGTCGCTGGAATTCCATTTGCCGTGATAGCCGCGAAAGGTGGCGCTCCAGCCGTTGGCGGCGTCGCCCTGGCTGTAGGTGAGAATGCCGTTGAATTTCCAGTAGTCATCCGGACGCACCCAGGGGCCGTCGTCGTGACTGGCTTCGCCTCCATAAAGCAAATTGCCCGCGCCGAGCTTTTGCGATGCGCCGAACACGCCGCGCTCATAGCCATACATGCCGCCTTCCACGGTCAGGAAGTCCTGGGGCAGCGTTTTGTAAAAAACCAGACGCGCCGCGCCCGCCGAGCCGAAATCGCCCACATCGGCGTAGTAAGGGCCTTTTTCGTAATCCACCCGCTCCACGAATTCCGGGATGACGATGTTCATGTCCGAGTACCCCTCGCCATGCGCGTGGGAGGGCAGGTTCAACGGCATTCCATCCAGGTAATTTGCGAAATCGGTGCCGTGATCCAAGTTGAAGCCGCGCAGGAAGTACTGGTTGGCCTTTCCGCCGCCGGCGTGCTGCGTGATGATGAGGCCGGGCACGGTTTCCAGAATTTCCCCGCCGCGCAGAATCGGGCGCTCGGCAAGCTGCGCCGCGCCGGTCGTGCCCTGCCCGGCGGAATCGGCGATGCCGAGCATGCTGTCCTGCCGCCCGGTGACGGTGACGTCCGGGAGACGGGTGACCGCGTTTGAGCTTGTGTCCGACGGCTGGGCCGGGACAGGGGAGTTGGTGGAGTTCTGGGCGAGGCACAATTTTCCGCCCAAAATTAACATCGCGACGCCCGCACACAGGGTGAATTTGAGGATAGCTGGGCTGTGCCGACAAGATCGGTGTGTAACCTGTTGTCGTGACGCCTGTTCGGTCATAAACTCAGTTTCTTGTGACGGCGGTTTTCTTGGATATCCAGTCTTATTTTCTTTGTCAATCTCACCGCCCCAGTAATACGATTGAGCGCGACCATAACACTTGCTTGGGCATCGGGTCAAGCGCGTTTCGTTCTCAATGCGGATGGATATGATGAAGGATGTGCGGGCGCTCCAGGCCGTGGGCGAGCATCAATTCCTCGTCGGCGAGCAATTCCACGGTGGGGCCATCGGCGATGATGCGGCCCTGGTCCAGGATGACCGCCCGCGAGCAGAGTTCCACCGCCAGCTCCAGATCGTGGGTGGCGATGAGCTTGGTCGCCGGGAGTGTCCGCAGCATGGCCTTGAATTCGCGGCGTCCGCGCGGGTCCAGGTCGCTGGTCGGCTCGTCGAGCACCAGGACGGACGGCTGGCAGGCGAGCACGCCCGCCAGACAGGCGCGGCGTTTTTCGCCGTGGCTCAAGTGGCGCGTGGGCCGGCCCCCGAAACCCGCGAGACCGACTTGGGCCAGAGATTGTTCCACGCGCAGGGCGACTTCCGCCGCGGCCAGCCCAAGCTGGAGCGGGCCGAAGGCCACGTCCTCCGCCACCGTCGGGCAGAACAACTGGTCGTCCGGGTCTTGAAACACCAGCCCGACGCGGCGGCGGACGCTCTCCAAATTTCGGGCGGCGACCGGCTCGTCGTGAATTTTCACAGCGCCGTCGGCGGAGAATTTCTCCGGCAGCAGACCGTTCAAGTGGAGGAGGAGAGTGGATTTGCCGGAGCCGTTGGGGCCGAGCAGGGCGACGCACTGGCCCGGGGGCACGAGAAAGGTGATGCCGCGCAGGGCCTCGGCGCCGCCGGGGTATCGGTATTGGAGATTGGTGATTTCAATGGCGCTCATTTTATTTCCAGCCGCGCGCGCACATGGCGTTGTAAACGCGCCCGGCGCGGTCCGAGGCGCGCACGAACAACTGGCCGAGGACCGAGGAGAGGGCCTGCCATTGGAAACGCCGTCCGCGTGTGAAGGTGCGGCTGGCGCGGGCGCGGCGCATCCGATCCGCCTCGTCCGCCAGCACGAACAAATAGCGGTGCATCAGGGCGAGGGTGGTGACGAACATCCACGGCACGCGCAAGCGGCGCAGGACGCGCACGAGATCCGGGAACGAGGTGGTGTGGGAGAGCAGGAGGGTCGTGAGCAGACAGAGGTTGGCCTTGAGCATGACCAGCGCAAAGACACTTGCGCCGCCCGGTTGAAACCACATCAAGCCGGCCACACCGAGCACCAGCGGCTCCAAAAGCAACAGGCGCCGGAGCAGAAACAAAAGGCGAATCCCGCTGATGGCGAGGAGCCCGGCCAAAAGGACCGCGAGGGCCAGCAACCATGCCAGTTGGGAGCGGGGCAGCAACACGACCGTGAGCACCAGCGCGAGGGCCGCGGCCAGTTTCCAGCCCGCCGGGGCGCGATGAAGCGCGCCGCGGGCGGGGCGGGAATCCATGGAAGGGCTGGCGCTCATATTCTGGAATTAGCAATGCAACACTGAAAGGGGCGGCGCGCACGGAGTGCCGGCGCGCACGGAGTGCTCGCCCTACCATCCCACGACCGAGGCATTGCGGACGCATCTTGACACCACAACGGGATTGAACGAACCCCTCTCCCTGACCCTCTCCCCGCTGCGCGGGGCGAGGGAATTGGCATATCGCAGGTTGGTGGTTGCAAGATGTGCCGAGGCATTGCGGGAATTAGTTTTTTGACCTTGACGGAATCCACATAGAGTATTACTATTCAGACCAATTGTAATACTTAACACGAACTGGCTGGCGGAACAAGACAAGATATCATGCACATTCCCGACGGCTTTTTGGACGGCAAGACCCTCGCCATCACGGGCGCGTTGTCGGCGGGCGGGCTGGCGGTGGCGGCGCGGCAGGTCAACCGCACACTGCCGCGGAACAAGGTCCCGCTGATGGGGCTGGGGGCGGCGTTTGTGTTCGCGGCGCAGATGGTGAATTTTCCGGTGCTGGGGGGCACGTCGGGCCACTTGCTGGGCGGGGTGCTGGCGGCGGTGCTGCTGGGACCGGGCGCGGCGGCGATTGTGCTGGCGTGCGTGCTGACGGCGCAGGCGCTGCTGTTCAGCGACGGCGGGGTGCTGGCGCTGGGGGCGAACATATTCAACATGGCGTTCATCGGCGGGGTGTGCGGGTACTACATTTACCGTTGCGCGCGGGGAATCCTGCCCGGGTTGCGCGGACGGGTGACGGCGGTGTTTTTCGCGGCGTGGCTTTCGACTGTGCTGGCGTCGGTGATGTGCGCGGGGGAATTGTCCTTGTCCGGCAGACTGGCGCCGGGGGTGGTGTTCCCGGTGATGGTGGGCGTCCACGCGCTCATCGGCGTCGGCGAGGGCCTGATCACGGCGCTGGTGGTTCTGGCGATTGCGCGCGCGCGGCCGGATTTGCTGGAGGCGGAGAATTCCCCCAGCCCGCGCGGCGCGGGATTGGAGTTTCTGGCGTTCGGCCTGGTGGTCGCGCTGGGGTTGGCGATTTTCGTCTCGCCTTACGCCTGCTCCTGGCCGGACGGACTGGACAAGGTGGCGCAGAAGTTCGGCTTTGAGGGCCACACCGCCACGCTCATCAGGACGTGGATTCCCAAATACAAAATGCCGGGCATCAGCTCTGCGGGCGTGGCGACAGCCATCGCCGGGGCCATTGGGACGCTGATCATGTTCGGCCTGGCCTGCGTGATGGGACGGCTGCTGGTAAAGAACGAGGTCAAAGCCGGCCACCCGACCGAACCGGCGGGCATAGGCGCGGCGGCTGCCGCCGGGAGCGCGGCGTCGGTCACGGTGGTTTCATCGTCCTGAAGTTGTAATCCGTGACGGATGGCTGGTGTGAGGTTAGTGCGGGCACTCCTCCGCCCGCGTAGGGGAACGGGGCGCGGAGCGGACGGACCAAAAAGCGGAGTGGAGCGGCGGATTTGGAAATTCAGCAAGGGAGCTTCGCCGGTGGAGCCAAGTCTTGCCGTGGTTGGCGGCAGCCTGTCCACCGTAGGCCCGGCGAAGGAGGATAGTCTTTCAAGGGGAGGCCAAAGGCGGCAAGACTTGGCGACGGGGTGGGCCGAGCGGGAACGAGTTCCCTTCAATGATTCAATCGTGGATGATGAACCTTCGCGTGACCGCCACAAACGATGGAGGACGTTTCTTTTGCTTTTAGGGCTGAGGCGTCGGTGCTGGCCAGCGAGCGGCTTTCCAGTCATCAATCCGAATTGTCAGCATCTCCCTCTCCCCGACTGAGTCCGGGTCACGGACAAGATGAAGTGCTGGGGCTTCGGGAATGGACGAGATGACGCACAGGTAAAAGCTTTTCCCGTGTTTTTTGGCTGCTTTTGCCTCGTTGGAGGTGAGTTCGATGTTTTCGTCCACTCTCTGCCCCTTGACCTCTATCTGGACCGTGATTCCAGGGCCATCTTCGGCTTCCATGTCGTAGCCGTTATTGAGCTTGTCCACTTCAATAATGTTCTGGAACATGGAGGCCAGCTTCTCCTTGGTGTAATTCATGGCGAACACTTCCACTCCATTATCTGGTGCCTCCTTCACTTGAGCCGCGAGCAGGAAGTCCCGCCACGCTTTTAACTCCTGGTCCTCTTTGCAGTCTATAACGTAATCTGCGCTTAAGAAGTCCAAGCCCTTAACGTAAGCTTTGTTGATTTCCCAGTTCTGTGGCGGCTTGAACTCGGAGGGAAAGTAAACTTCTCTGGCTGGCCGAATGGCCCCGATCTTCGTGGCGGTCCAGATTTCCTTTCCACGGATGAATGCTGCGCCGAGGTGTTGCTTGCAGTAATTGGTGTAGTTCAGTAACTCTTCTTTCGCGGGTTGCGGCGAAGTAGTCAATATCTTGGGCAGGATGGCCTCCTCGCAGACAGCCTTTGTGTCCATTAGCTGGATGCCCGCGAAACCAGTAAGAAATCCCTTAATCGCCTTCCGCTCCAGATCACCGGCCTCTCCAGCAAGAATGTCGGGATGCAGCGTTGGCTTCTTCTGTAGCTCGAAGGCAAGCTTTGAGATGATCGGGTCTGCGGAAGCGAGGTCGAGCAGCCAGACGCCTGCTCCCTGGACGACGCTCTTGTCGGCGGTGAGTATTATTGCTATTATCCTTTGACGATTGATTCAAGATAACTTTTGCCCTGTTCATCTCCGAAAAGAAATATGCGCCTCTGCATATTTCGCCCTGTCCCATCACCTCGGCGGCTACCATCGGGGAGTGGCGCGGGCGATTTCTTGCCCTTCCAACCGAGTTCGGGATCGAGGGACGGGTCGCGCGGATACAGGATTTTCTTGGGCGCTTTTTCCTCGTCCGCCACGAAGTCGCGCAGTTCCTCGGTGGGGAAGTTGGCGCGCTTGTCCTTGTGTTTGGTGGCCAGGACGGGGGTGGAGGCTTTGGGAATGGCTTTTGCGGGCATTTCAGCTTTCCTTGGATTTGGCTTTCTGCGCGACGGCAAGAATTCCATCCAGTTTCGCGACGACCTCCTTGTCAATTCTATCTTTAGGCACTAGCCTTGCGAGAGCGTGATAATCTGTCTTCCTGAGCAAGTTGGGCAGTCTTATTTTTTGGAAAAAGAGGTCGAAGAGCGGGTTCAAAAAATCATCACTGGCCTTGAGATCGGCAGACCAGGGATCCGGGCGGCCAAGGGTACGGAGAGCGATCGTGAGTTCCTTAATACAATCGCGCATGGTCTGCACACGCCGTTGCGCCTCAGCGCCGCCAAACAAGTCGTCGGGCTGATCATGCCTGGCATAAGCGAGCAGCACCGATTCCATGCACAGATAATTTTCGATTTCGCGCTTCTCCCACATGGTTTCAGTCAGGGGCGTGCCTATGGCGAGCGGCTTGTCAAGTCGATCAAACAGAGCGAAACCCACCAAATCAGGCTTGGCTTCCTGGATACCAAAGAAGTGTTCGCGAGCGCGGTTCGGCAGATTAGTGGTGAGGTAGTGGACGAAAGGACGCTCCAATACTTTTGCGGCCGGATGTTGGAGGGTTTGGGCGAATGCCTGGAGAATGGCAAGGTCTGTTGAGCCTTCAAGATAGAGAGCCCAGCCTTTGAGTTCGGCTTCATAATACTGGTCAAAACCAATGTCCGTGAGCGCTTTGAGCACTTGCTGGCCCCGGTCGTCGATCCGATGGGGAGGCCCAACGAAGGCGATGACGATATCGCGGTTAGCGGCTTCGTTGAGGACGACCTCAGAATGGCTGGCGGCAATGATCTGCGAGCCTTGTCGCGCAGCCACGTCCGTCAACAATTGATAAATTTGGCGCTGGCGAAGAACTTCCAGATGCGCGTCGGGTTCGTCCAACAAGAGGACGGTCTTGGGATTGGCGTAAAGGTGCGCAAGGAGCAGGAGCGTCTGTTGCAGGCCGCGACCCGCGCAGGAAAGATCGAGCAAACAACCTTCCTGGTCCTGATAGCACATGGTAATTTCTCCGCGCTCCTTGATAAACTCAGGTGGTTGTAGTTGAGCGCCGAAAAGAGACTTGATGAAGTTGAAAACCTCCTGCCAACCCGTCTTCGGCTCTAGTTGTTCGTGGAGTTGGTGGCAAAGATTGCGGAGCACTTGCGCGGTCTGGCCTTCGCCGAGCAGGACGTTTATTCGCCCCGCTTCCCATTTCGGTTCAGTGGCCGCCAATCCTGACATAGGCGGGAGATAGGAAATCAAAGTCTCCGCCGCTTCAGGAGGAACCGGCATCCGCTGCAAATCCTTTTCATTGTTCAGGCGCAGTGGTCGGCAATAGAGCGATTCGTCATTGGCATAATCGAACTCCAGACCGCAACTCCACGCGTTGCCCTCTTTGATGCCGTCCACCACGATGTCGATGCGGATGTTTTGTGTGTCGGGTTTGCCATTGGCTTTTTTGATGTCACGCACATGGAGGTTTCGCCAGAGGAGATTTGCGCTCGGCACAGGAATGGCGACGAGATCACGTCTATTGATGGTGACGCCGGGACGTTTTGCGGGGACGGCTCTCCCTTTGTATTCTTGGTTCCATTTGCGGAGTCCGGCATCCCACAGGGCAAGCGATTGCAGGGCGGTGGTTTTGCCGGAATTGTTCTGCCCGATAAAAACAACCGCCTGGCCCAATTCGATGTCCGCATTGGGGAAACGCTTGAAATTCTTGATTCGTAAATGTGTCAGCATGGCGGGGATAGTTTAGACTTTTTTCTTTGTTAATGCATTACGTGTTGCATTCTGCGCATCCCACGGGTCGCGGTTTTCGAGGAATGACCAGCGGCCAAATTGGCCGTGGTTGTTCACGGCAGGAATCCAGGGCGTCTTGGCCGTGGAAACTTTGGCCTGCTTGTCCTTTTTCTGCTCAACTGTGCTTTCCACAATGAGATTGAGCAAATCGTCCGGGCCGTGGCCGTCGTCAATGCGGACCATAAAATCCGGGTAATAATTGTGTTCCTCGCCGTTGAGGGTGTAAGGGATGGTAAAACCGAGTTTTTGATTTTTAACGTAGGCGAAGAATTCCGGCATGTCCTCCAGCGTTTGGGCGAGCTTCTGTTCCCAGGAGTCTGTGTCGGCCTCAACGTGGGAAATGTGGCAGCGGTCGGCGCGGGTGACGTACGAGCTGGTGCGGGGCTCGCTGACGATTTCATTCGTAATGCCCTCGTCGCTGAACCGAAAGCGCCGCCTCGGTTCATCGAAAGGCGAGTTTATCACCGGATTTTCTATGACAACCTGTTTCATGCCCTCGAGATTGGCGGAATTATGGCAGCGAAGGGTAAAGTTGCACGAAAAAAGCGTAGTTTTGAATCATTCAGGGGCGCTTGAGATGGGGGCCGTCGCCTAGCGGGCGGCGGGCAGGCGTAAGGCCTGCGGCTTGCCCAGACGGACCGGCAAGAGGGCGGACTGATTTTGGGGGCCTCCTGAGGGCGGGAGTTTTGGCAAGGCGTGACCAGAATGGTGAATAGTGAATTGTGAATTGCTTGTCTTCGACGATTTGAGGCGGTGGAACGGCGCGGACCCGCCTTCGCCAGGCTTCCGCCTTCGCCGGGCCAGCGGTGGACAAGACGGCGGGGCAAGCATGGAGGCGCGGGCCGGTGGAGCGGTTCGCCGGCTGGCGCTGGAATGAAGCGACGTGGAACCGGCTTGAAGTTGGAACAAATTACGCGAGATGAAACAACAGAAGGAAGCGAGATGGAACAAATTATGGAAGCGCACCAACGGTGCGAACCAACGGTGCGAGGAGTCTCGCCCCACCATGTCACGGCTCGACGGAGTCTCGCCCTACCACAATCGGCCCGGCCCCGGCTCGGCAGGAGCCTCGCCCTACCACAATCGGCCCGGCCCCGGCTCGGCAGGAGCCTCGCCCTACCGGAGCTGACCCGCCTTCGCCAGGCTTCCGCCGTCGTCCCGCCGCTTGCGGGATTGTGGCGCGACAAGACGGCGGGGCACGCATGGCGGCGCGGGGCGGTGGAGCGGTTCACCTCGGCGGCTACCAAGGGGGAGCGGCGCGGGCGATTTCTTTTTTTTGATTTGCTGGAATGCGG
>JBEKAN010000053.1:0-15624 GCA_050015895.1 Verrucomicrobiota bacterium | reverse complement strand
CCTCTCCACAAACTCGTCGAAGGCCGCCTCCGCCAGCACGGCGTTGAGTTTGGTGTAAAAGGGGTGGCCGGGGCCGGTGGCCACAAGGGCCGCGGGGATGAACAGGTCGTCTTGTTGGGGAGAGCGTTTTCCAATTGCCATGATTATCTGACGCTCCCGCGCTCAAATTGTTCAGTCAATTATATGACTTTTTTAACGGGCTGATAGGCCCGCTTCAGACTTTACTTGAAGCGCCCCTCGAAAACGGTTTCGGAGAGTTTGCGGCGGTCGGTCGGGGCCTCGCGCTTCTGCAAATCCGGGGGAAGATTTTCCTTCCTGCCCAGTTTTCCCACGGCCACCATCGCCCGCACCTCGAAACCGTCCGGCACCGCCAGCTCGGTTTTGGCGCGCTCATAATCGAACCCCTGCATCTCGTGGGCGACCAACCCCATCAGGCAGGCTTGCAGCGCGAGATTCTCCCACGCCGCGCCGGTGTCAAACGCATGGGTGCGGTTGAAGCCGCCGGTCTGTTTCACCGTGGTTTCGGAAACGAACACCAGCAGCGCCGCGGCCTCTTTGGCCCACACCTTGTTGGCGTCCACCAGCAAATTGAGGAACACGTTCCAGGCGGGCGTGTCGCGCCGGGCGTAGAGGATGCGCCAGGGTTGGTGGTTGAAGCACGAGGGCGCCCAGCGCGCCGCCTCAAAAAGCCGCATGAGGTCCTCCTGCGAAATCTCATCCCCGGACATCGCGCGCGGCGACCAGAGGTCGAGGAAAACTTTGTGGATGGCATGATCCGCCTTTCTGCCGGTGTCTGTGCTCATAAGCGGAAGTATGCCCCAATGCCCGAGGTTTGGCGACTTTTTAGAAGAGCCTCGGCATGACGGAGGGCGGCCTCGGTCTGACCGCCGAGCATGCGGGCGATTTCCCGCACCCGGCCCGCCGGATCCAGCGGGGTGATTTCCGAGACCGTCCGCCCGTCGGCGACGCGCTTGGCCACCAGAAAATGCGCCTGCGCGCCCGCCGCCACCGCGGGCAGATGGGTGATGCAGATGACCTGGCGGCGCCGGGCGATTTGCCCCATTTTCTCGCCCACCACCACGGCCGTCTCCCCGCCGACGTTGGCGTCAATCTCATCAAACACCAGGACGGGAATTGCGTCGTGGTCGGCCAGCACCGTTTTCAACGCGAGCATCACGCGAGACATCTCGCCCGAAGAGGCGACGGCGCGGAGGGGGCGCGCCGGCTCGCCCGGATTGGGCGCGAACTGAAACTCAATCGCGTCCAGCCCCGAAGCGGAACGGGCGGGCGGGGAATCGGCGGTATTGACAGAGATGTCGAAGCGGCACTGGTGAAAGGCCAGGTCGCGGAGCTGGCGCATGACCGCCGCGGCGAGGCCGGGGACGGCTTTGCGGCGGCGGGCGGACAAATCGCGCCCGACCTCCCAAAGTTCCGAGGCCAGTTTTTCGCGCTCGAGGTTGAGGCGGGCGAGGTCGGTCTCGCGCTGTTCGAGGGCGCGCAATTTTTTCGCCGCCTCTGCGCCGAAGGCGACCACCGCCTCCAGGGTCGCGCCGTATTTGCGTTTGAGGGAATGGATGAGATTCAACCGCTCCTCCAGCAGCCGCAGGCGGGCGGGGTCGAGGTCAATGCCCTCGGCGTAGCGGCGCAAGGCGGACAGCAACTCGCGCCACGCGGCGACGGCCTGCTCGTGGGAGGCCAGCAGGTCTTGCGCCCCGGCGTCAATGCGGCGCAGGTCCTGCAAATGGCGGCCCAGCTCGCCGGCGCGCGCGAGGAGCGAGGCGTCGTGCTCGCTCAAAAGAGCCAGCGCGGCCTGGCCCAGCTCCAGCAGGCGGGCGGCGTTGCTGGCGCGCTGATATTCGAGTTCCAGGCGCGTCTGCTCCTCCGGCTCCAGTTTGGCGGCGGAGATTTCGGCGGATTGAAAGCGGAGGGTTTCCAATTGGCGGGCGTACTCGCGCTCGTCCACAATCAACGCGGCTTTTTCGGCGTCCAACTCCGCCACCCGACCGGCCAGGGCGGCAAATTTGCCGCGCAAACCGGCCAGGCCGGCGAAGGCGTCGAGGATGTCGCGCTGGCGGGCGGGGTCCAGGAGGGACTGGTGGTCATGGGGACCGTGCATGTCCACCAGCTCGCGGCCCAGCGCGGCGAGGACTTGCAACGAGGCGGGGGAGCCGTTGATGAACTGGCGGTTGGCGCCGGCGGCGGAGAAGACGCGCCGGAGAATCAGCTCGCCGTCGGCGCAGGGTTCCAGGCCGTTGTCGTCCAAAAATTTGGCCAGCGCCGGGCCGCGGGCCGCGCCGTCAAAGACGGCCTCGACGGAGCAGCTTTCGCAGCCGGAGCGGAGGAGGGAGCGGTCGGCGCGGCCGCCCAGGAGGAGGTTCAAGGCGCCGATGATGATGGATTTGCCCGCGCCGGTTTCGCCGGTGATGGCGTTGCAGCCCGGCCGCAAGGACAGCGTGAGATCGGTGACCAGCGCCAGATTTTTTATGCGCAATGCTCCTAACACGCGGGAGGAGTCTGGGGTTTGCGGGGGGAAGTGGAAAGCTCAAAATGTCCCTTGAGACACGCCTTGCCATGTAGGCCTAATAGGGCTACATTTCCTGAATGAGCAAAACTGCCAACATCCGCGCCCGCATCGAGCCGGACCTAAAAATCGAAGTGGAACACATACTATCGGATTTGGGACTGACGGTCTCCCAGACGGTGCATCTGCTCTGCCGGCAGATCAAGCTGCAGCGCGGCCTGCCCTTTGAGGTTCGAATTCCGAACGAGATCAGCGCCCGCACGCTCCGCGCGAGCGCGCGTGGCAAAGGGGTCAAGCATTTTGCCAGCAAGAAGGAACTCCACGCCGATTTGGGCCTGTGAGGACTTTCAGCCGCACCAGCCGGTTCAAAAGGGACGTCAAGCTGGCCGCCTCTGGCGGGAGTATTGCGCCACAGGACCGACTACGCCCACTTTTTGCTGAATGCGTCGAGGCCGGACTTTTTCAGGTCGTCGGGCGTCATGGCGATGCGGAATTTCACGTCGGCGTTGAAGGTGAGGAACCACGGCTCCGCCAAGAACGGAATCTTGGAGGGATCGGGGAGGTCCACAACCACAATGGCGCCCCGTTTGCCGTCCTGCTCGGTGAAATACACCGCCTCCGGCTTGATGTCTTCGAAAATGTCGGCGAACTTCTTGCCGACCGCGCCCTTGCGGGCGAGTGAGTTGAATGGCTCGTGCGGAATCGTGATGTCCAATAGTACTCTCATGGGTTTCGGGATTTGGGTTTGGGGTTTGCGGTTTTGATTTGGGGTGGGAGATTGAAATTAGGATCAAGATGATGAGCAAAAATTATTGTTCGAGGAGGCGGTAGAATTTGGCCGGGACGGACGGGGAGGGATCGGTGAAGGGCAGGACGCCCGTGGCGTTGGTGAGGGTGGTCAGCACACTCCAGTGGGTCAGATCGGTCGAGGTTTGGACTTGATAGGCCTGCGCGGGCGGACTGGTGATGGTGAACTGGAATTGGTCCGGCCCCAATTGCGAGGGGCCGCCAAGGGACGGCTGGACGAGGGTCTGTTGCGGGAGGTAGTCCACCCCAACCCCGGTGGTTTGGAGGGTTTCGATCACGTTCGACGCGACCGAGCCGGAGGTGGTGTCCAGGAAATTGTGGCGGAGATCCACGTAGTAGAGGGCCGGGGCGAAGGTGAGCGGAGAAATGTCGGTGAGGAGGTTCTCGGCCAGATAGAGCCAGTGCAGGGAGGGATCGGTGGAGACGTTGGACAGGTCGGTGATCTGGTTGGTGGAGAGGTCCACGTTCCACAGATTGGGGAACCCTCCAAGCGGGGGAAAGGCGGAGAGCCGGTTGCCGGAAAGGGTGAGGTTGTTCAACTGGGGCAATCCGGGCAGCGCGGGAAGGGTCGTCATCTGGTTGAGGCTCAAATTGAGAAAGAGCAACTGGTCCAGACCGGCCAGGCCGGAGAGGTCGGTGAGATGGTTTGCGGTCAATAATAGGTTTTGCAGGCTGACGAGGTTGGAGAGGGCCGGAAGGGCGGTCAGGCGGTTGCTGGAGAGGTCCAGCCAGAGAAGGGAACTCAAGTTGGTGAGGCCGGAGATGGTGGTGATCTGGTTTTGGGCCAGGAAGAGGTTGTGCAGGTTGGTCCAAACGGTGGGCTGGGACATGCCGGGCAGCAAGTTGTCCTGCAGGTTCAGCCAGACCAAGGCGGGGAGAGCGTCGAGGCTGGTGGTGTCGGTGATGCGGTTGGAGGAGAGATCGAGGTTTTGCAGGATGTTCATGGCGGCAAGCGGGGTAATGTCGGCGATGTCGTTGTCTGCGAAGCCGGTGGAAACCAGGTTGGTCATGGGGGTGGCGAAGGTCATGTTGGCCAGGCCGAGGCCGGAGACATAGAAATTCTGGAGGAACGACGGGTTGGGGAGATGGTAAAGGGGGTTGACGGAGTCGGCGGGGACGTAACTCACGTCGAGGGTGAAGAGGTTGGTCATGACGAGAAGGAAGTTGATGTTGGTGACCTGGGTGTTGTTGATGGTGAGCCAGGAGATCTGCGTCATGTTGGTCAGGAAGTCCACTTGCGGGAGAGGATTGCCGCCGAGGTAGAGGACGTAAAGGAGGGGGAGGTTGGTGACGACATCGGCCGTGGGGACCAGGTTTTCGTTGGCGTAAAGCTGGTTCAGGCGAGGGATGGCGGCGGCGGGGCCCAGGTCGGTGACAAGGTTTTGGGAAATATCGAGATTGAACATGGCCTGCATGCCGGCGACGAAAGAGATGTTGGTGATGTTGTTGCCGTGGACGTCGAGGTAGGTCAGGTTGGTCAGCACGGCCAGAACGGGAATGTTGGTGCATTCGTTGTTCTCCATTTGAAAGGAAGTGAGATTGACGGCCAGATTGGTGACGGGGGAGACATCGGTGAAGTTGTTGCCGTTGATTTGCAGATTCCAGATGTTGGTGAGGTCGTCCAGAAAACTGAGGTTGGTCAGGCCGCAGTTGTTGAGGAAGAGTTGCTGGAGGGCGGTCAGGTCGCCGAACAGGGCGGCGTTGGTGATGGGATTGTAGTTGAGTTTGAGATAATTCAGGTTGGTGGCCAGATCGAGGCCTTGCACGCTGGCGATGTTCTGGCCTTCCAGGGTCAGAGTGGTGAGGCTCTCGAGGTTGGACTGGAGAATCGCGCCCGAGTAGATGCCGATGGCGGCGCGAACGGCGGCCTCCAGGCTGGCGTTGGCGAAAATGACGACCAACTCGACGCTCAGTTGGCCGGGGTCGCTGTAGATCAGGTAGTCGTCGTCCTCCGAGACGACGACAAAATAATCGCCTCTGTCCGCGGCGCCGATGTTGGTGATAGTAAGCGTGTCCGTGAGACTGCCGGTGATGCGCCCGTCGAGGGTGTCGGTCAACAGACTGCCATTGAAATACCATTGGTAATAGACATCCGGCGGGGTGGTGGATGTGGCCGCGACAGCGAACACGGCGGTTTGGCCCGAAATCAGGCTCAAGTCCGAGGGCTGGGAGTTGATGATGGGAGCGGGATTTTGCGGGAGGTAAGTCAGGTTTATGCCGGGGAGGTTCCCCAAGAAGTACACATCGTTGGAAGCGGGCGAGCCGCCGGCCAGATAGAGGGTGTTGTTGTTCAACTCCACGGTTTGCAATTTGACCAAGTTGGTGAGGGGGTCAATGTTGGCGATCCGATTGTAGCTCAGGTCGAGGGAGGTGAGATTGGTCAGGCCGTCCAAGGCGTCCAGACGGTAAATATCGTTTTGGCCGAGGTTGAGTTGCCCCAAGCTCGTCAGGCCGCCAAGTGAGGCGAGGTTGGTGACGGCATCATCCTGGGCGGAAAGATCGTAGAGGTTGGTCAAGCCTTCGAGCGGGGCGAGGTCGAGCGGGGCGGAGTTGAAAGGGAGGTAGAGGGTACTGAGGTTGTAGAGACCCGCCAAAGGCGCGAGGTTGGTGATGGAATTGTCGCCGAGAGGCATGGTGGAAAGGTTGGTCAAACCGGCCAAAGGCGAGAGGTCGGAAATCTGGCAGTCATATATCGCGAGGGTTTGGAGGTTGAAGAGTCCCGCCAGGGGGGAGAGGTCAGGGACGGCATTCTCACTGAGCGCCAGGTAGTTCAGATTGGTCAGACCCAACAGGGCGGACAGGTTGGTGATGACGTTGACGCTGACGTCCAGGTAGGTGAGGTTGGTCAGGCCCGCGAGCGGGGAGAGGTTGGTGATGATGTTCTCGTCGACCAGAAGTGTGCCGAGATGGGTGAAATTGGAGACGACGGAGAGGTTGGTGAACTCATTGGCGTGGAGGTCCAAGTAGTAGAGGTTGGTGTCGCCGGCCAGCGGGGACATGTTGGTAATATAGTTGTCGAAGATTTCCAATCGCTGGAGCCGCCACGTCCCGGACAGGAAAGACATGTTGGTGAGCGCGGGCGACATGCCGTCCAGGTCCAGGTTGGTGAGGCTGGCGCATCCCGCGAGCAAGCCGACATTGGTGGGCGAATTGTAGTCCACATCCAACTGCATCAGATTGGGCATCGCCAGAAACGGCGCGAAATTGCTGACCGCCCCGTCCGCGTAAAGGCTGATGGACATCATGTTGGTAAGGTTGGCCAGGAAATCAATGTTGGTGACGGGGGTCAGCCCGATGTCCAGGTTGGTCAGGGCGGTGAGGTTGGTGATGCCGGAGAAGTCGGCGATGGGGTTGCCGTTCAAAAAGAGGTTCATGAGGTTGGAGGCGTATTCCAGACCCCCGGTGTTGGTGATGTTGGAATTGGCCGCCGGCAACTCGGTGATCCGCAGCATGTTGGCTTGCGTGACCGGGACTGAAGACACACCCAGGATGTTGAGTTCCTGTTGGACCGCCAACTGCATGTTGGGGTCGGGGAAGACGACGATTTGAGCCTGAACGACGAGACAGCCCAGCCCAAGCCAGACGGCCACAAGCGGCGTCGAGCGCCGGGCGGCACTTTTGAAAGGAGCGGTTTTTGCTTCCATGCGACAATCCACAGACAGGGAACCATAACCGCCGCGCGCCCGTCTGTCAAGAGACTTTGTAATGTTGCAAGTTAATTCCTTTAATCCAGTTCCAAAGCGCTTGAGACGTTGACCCTGCCGCTCCGGGCGGCAAGAAGCAGGGCGGGGGAAATGTCGCGGCTCGACCTCCGTCGTCGCTCCTCTTCGGCGCGAAAAGGAGGCTCGGCGCCGTCCGCGCTTCCAGATGCGCGCGCCCGGGATGGGAGGTTCACTTTGCGTTGGCGGTTTCGCGTTTCCAATCTTATTGTGGCCGCTGACAGATGTCTTTCTCTTTCATATTTTTAGGGTCGGGCACCTCGCAAGGGGTGCCGACGATTGGGTTTGATTATACGCCGGAATTCCTGGCCAATCCGAAGAACCACCGCACCCGCCCCTCGCTCCACGTCGCCACCGCGCAAACCAAGCTGGTGATAGACACCACGCCCGAATTCCGCCTCCAGATTCTCCGCGAAAACATCCGCTGGCTTGACGCCGTCCTGTTCACCCATTCCCACGCCGATCACATCATGGGTCTGGATGATTGCCGGCGCTTTTGCGATCTGCGCGGCTTCGCCGCCCTGCCCCTTTACGCCAATGAACACACGATGGAGGACCTGCGGCGCGTCTTCCATTACGCCTTCCACGAACAGCCCCCGCGCAAGGGCTATTTCATCCCGGAACCCCATCTGATTCACGGCCCCTTCGCGCTGGGGGATTTGGAGATTGTGCCGCTGCCTCTCCCGCACGGGCGCGCCGGGTCCACCGGCTTCCTTTTCGTGCAGGAGGGCCGCAAGCGGCTGGCGTATCTGACCGACTGCAAGGAGGTGCCGCCGGCGGTCGTCGAACAAGTCCGCGGGGCCGAGACCGCGGTGCTGGACGCGCTGCGGCGCACTCCGCATCCCACGCACATGTGCCTGGACGAGGCCCTGACCGCCGCGCGCCGCATCGGGGCGGGGCGGACTTTTTTCACTCATCTGACGCACGATTTCGACCACGACAAAGCCCAGGCCGAACTGCCGGAGAGCGTGGCGTTGGCCTGGGACGGATTGCGGGTGGACCTGGCATGAAAAAAACTCTTCACGCCGGGCTGCTGGCGTTGCTTTGCGCGCTGGCGGCGCGGGCGGCGGAACCCGGCGAGGAGGTGGTCGTGGTCTTTAACTCGCGTCTGGGCGATTCGCGGGCGGTGGCGGCCCATTACGCCGCCCTCCGGCGCGTCCCCGCCCGGCAAGTCGTGGGCCTGGATCTGCCCGCCGGCGAGGACATGACGCGGCAGGAGTACCGCGATCAACTGCAAACGCCGCTCCTGGATTTCTTGGTGAAGGAGAAACTCTTCGTCTTCGAGCCGGACGCCGGCCCGCCCGACAACACCAATGCGCGGCCGCGTTTGAAGGAGGCGCGGATTCGTTATGCGGTTTTGTGTTTCGGCGTGCCCCTGCGCATTTTGGAGGACCCGACGCTGTCCGAGCCGCCGGACGAAAAGCTCCCGGAACTATTGCGCGGACGAAACGGCGCGGCGGTGGATTCGGAACTGACCCTGCTGCCCTGGGGCTGGCAGAAGTACCGGCTCGACGGCCCCTTGCGCAACCCGTGCTACGCCCTGACCAACGCGGCCTGGATCCACCCCACCAACGGCGCGCTCATCGTGGCGCGGCTGGACGGGCCGGACGCCGGCGTGGCCATGCATCTTGTGGACAAAGCGCTCCAGGCGGAGACCAACGGTTTGTGGGGCCGGGCCTACTTTGATCTCCGGGGCCTGACCAATGGCCCCTACCAGAAGGGCGATGATTGGATTGCCAGCGCGGCCAGGACGGCCCGGCGTTTTGGATTTGAGACCGTGGTGGATGAGAAGCCGGAAACCTTTTCCGCCGGTTTCCCCATGAGCCAGATCGCCCTCTATGCCGGCTGGTATGACGGCAATGTCTCCGGGCCGTTCACCCGTCCGAATGTCGAATTCATGCCGGGGGCCTTCGCCTACCATCTGCACTCCTTCAGCGCGCACACCTTGCGCTCGACCAACCAGAACTGGTGCGGACCGCTTCTTGCGGCGGGCGCCACCGCCACCATGGGATGCATTGACGAACCCTACTTGGAGGGCACGCCCGACATGGACGTGTTTTTCAGCCGGTGGCTGATTCTGGGATTTACCTTCGGCGAGGCGGCCTGCGCCGCCCAGTCCTCCGTTTCCTGGCAGACCACGGTGGTGGGCGATCCCCTCTATCGGCCTTTTGGGAAGGACCCCCGCGCGCTCCACGAGCAACTGGTCGCCCGCCACAGCCCCTGGGTCGAGTGGTCGGATTTGCGCTGGGTGGACCTCAACTTGGCCGCGGGCGCGGCCCCGGAGAGATTCATTCCGTTTCTGCAAACCAATTCCACCCTCCTGCGGAGCGCCATCCTGACAGAAAAACTCGCCGCCTTGTATCAAGCCGCGGGAAAACCGGATTTGGCCGTCAAAGCCCTCCGCCAGGCGCTGGCCCTTCATCCCACGCCGCAAACCACTGTGCGGTTGACACTGGCTTTGGGCAATCAGCTCGCCGCCTCCGGCCAGGAGACCGACGCCCTCAAGCTCTACGAGGATTTCCAAAGACACACGCCGGACTACCCCGACGCCCTGCCTCTCTGGGAAAAAATGCGGGCCTTGGCCGTTAAACTTGACAAGAAATCCCAGGCGGCCCGCTACGAGGCCGAGATCAAAAAACTCTCCCCAACGCTCAACCCTTGACCTCGCCCATCGCGTCCTCAAAGGAGCCGGCCGCCAGGGGAAAGCAAAGCCGGTCGCGCGTGTATGCGATCCCGTCCGCGCTGGTGGCGTCCAGGTCGCGGTAGGCGCTCTCGGCCTCCACCACCAGCGGCGCGGTCTTCGTGCCCATCACCGCGCGGTAGCGCCGCGGATAGCCGGCCTGCACCAGCAATTCCACATAGCGCACCAGGCTCAAATCGCCCGAGGAGACATCCACAAATTGCATTCCCCGTTTCCGCCAGTCCGGCTCCATCATCCGCAGCGGCAGGCCGCGGCGGACAACCATATTCTTGACATGACACGCGTAAATGCGCGGCGCCACTTTCAGGAACCGGGTCCTCCAGGACTCCCCCTCCCAGCAGTGCGAGGGGTCGGCGTTGACGGCCAGGCATTTGTCGCCGTCGCAAATTTGGACCAGCAGGTCGAAATCATCCGCGCACATCGCGGCGGTGCCGGGATGGATCTCGTGCGCGAGATAGATTCCCAGCTTGCGCGCGTGGGCGCGGAGTTTGGCGGTCTTCTTGACAAATCGCTCCCGGCCCTCCGCCAGCAGGTCGTAATCGGCGCCCTTCCAAAAACCCCACGGATAGCCGGTCGCCAGCTCCCATCCAAAGGCAACGCCCCAAAACATCGGCACAATCCGCGCGCCCAGCGCGGCGGCCAGGTCCAGCAAGCGCAGCAAATAATCCTCGCTCCAGCGCTCGATGGCCGCCGCGGATTTCTTGGCCACGTCCGCCGGAAGGAACGGGCGGACGGTCGGGCTGTTGGTCCAGGCTGTGGTATGCACCCAAAACGGGCAGTGCGCCGAAATGCCGTCCAGCGCCAGGCCGCGCTCGGCGAAGGCGTCCTGGATTTCCCGCGGGCTTTTGAACTTCTTGCCCTCCTGCAACATGAAGTTGGAGGGCTGTGCGCCGGCGGCCCCGCTGGCCTTGGCGTAGTCCAAAAATTGCGTCAATGTTTTCGCGCCATGCTGGGCGCCCTCGATGCTGGGATGATAACAGATTTCAGGCATGGCTCTTGTTTCGCACATCCCCGCCCCGCGCGCAATCCCATTGTTTTTCCGGCAAAGGCAAATTATTGTGGGGGAGAAAATGGAAACGCCGCCGATCTTTTACGACACCCACGCGCACCTGGACTCCCCGGATTTCGCCGGCGACCTGCCGGAGGTCGTGGCGCGCGCCGGGGCCGCCGGGATTGTCAAGATCATTTCCATCGGCACCGATTTTGAAAGCAGCCGCCGCGCCCTGGCGCTGGCGGAGAGGTTTCCGGGCGTTTTCGCGGCGGTGGGCTGGCATCCTTCCCATGTCCTCCAGGCCCCGCCGGACATCCGCGCGACCTTGCGCGAACTGGCGGCGCATCCCAAAGTGGCCGCCATCGGGGAAATCGGGCTGGACTACCACCGCGCTCCCAAGGAGGCCGCGGCCCTGGCGCAATACAAGACGCGGCAGGCCGAAATCTTCCGCCAGCAAATGGAGGTGGCGGCGGAATTGGGATTGAACTGCGTCATCCATCAGCGCGACGCGTTCGAGGACACACTGGCCCAATTGCGCCCCTGGGCGGGGAAACTGCGGGGCGTGTTCCACTGCTTCTCGGAAAGCGTGGAGAGGCTGGGCCGCGTGCTCGCGCTTGGCTCGCTGGTCAGTTACACGGGGATTGTCACCTTCAAAAACGGCGCCAACGTCCGCGAGGTGCTGGCCGCGACGCCCATGGACCAATTCATGTTGGAGACCGATTCTCCGTTTCTCGCGCCCGTGCCGTGGCGGGGCAGGCGTTGCGAGCCGGCTTACGTGGCCGAAATTTCCCGGCTCGCCGCCGAAGTGAAGAAATGTCCGATTGAGGAACTCAGCGCCGCCACGGCCGCCACGGCGCGCAAATTTTTTCCAAGGCTTCCGGCTTAAATCTTCTTCAGCAAAGTCTTCCAGCGTTCCCACGCCTGGTCGTACGCGGTCCTGTCCGCCGGACGCGCGTCCGGGAACTCCGGCTCGCCGCCGCGCATGAAACCGTGCCCCGCCCCGTCATAGACGACCGGCTCGTAAGTCTTGCCGGCGCTCTTCATGTCCGTCACCGCGCTTGTGACGGTGAGGGTGACCCGCCCGTCGTTGCCGCCGTAGAAGCCATAGACCGGGCATGGGATTTTCTTCATCGCGGCGGCCGCGGGAGGCGTTCCGTAGAAAACGAACGCCGCCTTCAAATCCGTCCGCTCGCAGGCAAAAAGAAAACTCTTGCCCCCGCCCCAGCAAAACCCGCCCACCACCAGCTTGCCGTTGGCGGCCGGGAGCGCCTTGACATAATCCGCCGCCGCGTTCAAGTCGCCGGTGACCTGCGCGTCCGGCAGTCTGCCCACCGCCGCGGTCGCGTCGCTCTGCGTGGCAAAATCGCTCGTCTTGCCGCCCTTCGGCCCCAGGCCCGAAAGGAGGTCCGGCGCGATGGCGATGTATCCCGCGGCGGCGACCTCGTCGGCGGCGTTGCGCGCCCAGTCGGTCAGGCCGAAAATCTCGTGAATCAGCAGCACCGCCGTGGCTTTGTCCCTGACCTCGGGATAGACGACCCAGCATTGGACGGGGCGGGCGCCGTTGGTGACGGTGACCCATTCGCCGTGGCGCGGGGATTTTTCCAGTTTCACCCTCGCCCAGTCCTGGGCGGAGACGGAGAGGGCGGCGCAGGCGAACAGGGCCGGCAAAATCATTTTAGATTTCATAATTGGATAAATTAGACATACTGACCGCGAAAGATCAAGACCGAAGAGAGAACTTGTGGCTCTCCCCAATTTGGAGCAAATGCAGCTTTTTCCCCGCGGCCTGAAACTTCGCGAACGCCTCGCCGTGGTTGATTTGGATGGGCGGGAAGGTGTCAAAATGCACCCCCAGGATGTTGTCGCACTGCACGAAGCCGGCGGCTTTGACGGCGTCCTCCGCGTCCATCGTGAAATTGCCGCCGACGCACAGCGCCGCAAAGGCCAGCCGCGTGGATTCGCCGATGAGTTTCATGTCCATCGTCAGCGCCGTGTCGCCCGAATAATAGAAATTCCCGTGGGCGCTCTCCACCACAAAACCGCCCGGATTGCCCCCGTACGAGCCGTCGGGCATGCTGCTGGAATGAATGGCGTTGACCAGCTTGACGCGCCCAAACTCAAATCCCACGGCCCCGCCGTGGTTCATGGGATGGACGGCCGGGGCGCCCATTTTTCCCAGCCAGGTCGCCACCTCGTAATTGGCGAGGACCGGCGCGCCGGTTCGTTTGGCCAGCTCCACGGCGTCGGCCAGGTGATCCTGGTGGCCGTGGGAGACCAGGATGTAGTCGGCGCGCACGGATTTGAGGTCAATGCCGGCGGCCTGCGGATTGGGGGTGATGAAGGGATCAAACAGCAGCGTGTCCACGCCCACTTCCACCGCGAAACAGGCGTGACCGTAATACGTGACATTCATGGCAATTTGTGGTTTGAGGTTTCAGGTTTAGATTCTGTGCTTGGCCATCTGCCAGACCATGTGGGCGCCTTGAATCACCGCCAGCGCCAGCATGCAGATACCGGAAATGTGCTCCATGCGCAGCAATGTTTTCTCCGTGAATTTGCCGTGACCCCGCGAGACGGCGTAGCTCAACCCGCTGAACCAGATGCCCGTGCCGCCCGCCACGCCGGCGACGCAGCAGAGCCTTCCCTGCCAGCTCGGCGCCACCCAGCCGCGGGAGATGAAATTCGCCCCCAGCACCACCCAACCCAGGAAGACGCCCGGGTTGGCCATCACTCGCACAAAGCCCAGCGCAAAGGCCGACGTGGGGTTGAGTTTGACTTTGATCCGCTCCTCCACCGGACCGGGCACATTCACCGCCCGCACTTTCAAGAATCGAATCCCCAGCCACAGCATGAACACAAAGCTGGACAGCTCCATCGCCGCCTGCATGATCGGGCCGGTGAGCAGCGTGGCGAATCCCGTGAACGCCAGCGCGCAATAGACCACCTCCATCACCACCGCCCCGAAGCCGATCATCCACGCCCAAAGCAGCCCGCGCCGCGCGCCCTCGTTGATGATGGTCACGTTGACCGGGCCGACCGGCACGGAAAGCAGAAACCCCCACACGAAGCCGGTCAGCGCCGCGACTAGGCAGGGGTCAAGATTGAATAACATGTCAGGGGGTGAGCGAGTGCTCGTCGTCCTCGGCCTCCTCCTCGATGTCCTCCCGCACCTTGCGCGAGATGCGCGGTCGCACAAAGCCGTAGAGCAGATAGGCCGTGAAGACCAGCGGCAGCACCACGGGCAATAGCACCTGCCAGAGCAGGAACAAGCAGCCGACGAAGATGACCGTGAAGACCAGCTTGGTGAACGTGCGGCGCGCCCGCAAGTCCAGCGTCTTGAACGACGGATACTTCACCTCGCTGACCATCATGAAGGAGAGAAAGAGCATCAGCCCGGGCAAAATGTACCTCCACAGCCCGCTCGTGAAATTGGCCTCCTCCTTCTCCCCGCCCCACATCAGGAACAGCGTCACCGACGCTACCAGCCCGGCCGCCGAGGGGATGGGAAATCCCAGAAACTCCTTCCCGCCGCTGCCTCCCGGCAAGGCCGCCAGACAATTGAACCGCGCCAGCCGCAACGCCCCGCAAATCAAATATATCAACGCGATGAACCAGCCGATCTGGGGCCGGTCCGCGAACACGTCATGCAGCACCACCCGATGGACCAAAAAAGCCGGCGCCACTCCGAAGGAGATCAGGTCCGCCAGCGAATCAAACTCCCGTCCAAACGCGCTCTCCACCCCGCCCATGCGCGCCAGACGCCCATCCAGCAGGTCAAAAATGCACGCCAGCAGGATCAACACTATCGAGAGTTTGATTTGCGCGTAAAACCCGGGGCCGGGCTTCCCATCCACAAGCTTGGCCTCCACAATTTTGGTCAGCGCCACAAAGCCACAGACCAGGTTTCCGGCCGTCATCAAATTGGGCAGGAAATAAATTTTGACCGTCGGCGGGGGCCGTTCGCTTTCCCCGTTTGCAGGGTTCTTTTCCATAGCTCAGGATTTTGACGCCATGATCGTCTCGCCGCCGACGACTTTGTCGCCCAGTTTGACCTGCACGTTGTAATACAAGGGCAGGTAGAGATCGCAGCGCGAACCGAATTGGATGAGGCTCATCCGATCCCCACGCCGCACCTCGTCCCCCAGTTCCACGAAGGGCACGATCCGCCGCGCCAGCACGCCGGCGATGAGCCGCGCGCCGATTTTTTCGCCGGGCGACTCCGAGGACTCAAAACCGATCAGCACATTCTCGTTGCGCAGGCCCGACTCCGGCCTGAGCGCGCTGACGAACTGCCCGCTGGTTCGTTTGACAAAGGCCACTTTGCCGCCCACCGGCGCGTTTTGCACATGCACGTTGATGACCGACAAAAAAGTGGAGATGCGGCGGCAAGGCCCGCCCATGAATTCCGTCTCGATGACCTGCTCGATGGCATCCACTTTCCCGTGGCCGGGCGACACCACCAACTTGGGTCCGGCCGGCGTGTGCGCGGTGGGGTCGCGGAAAAAATAAATCGTGAACACCGCGAAGAGCACCCAAACCACCCCGATAAAAAGCGCCGCGTCCAGGAGGATGATCCCGATCAAATGCGCCAGAGTGCCAACCACATAAAAGACCAGCCCGGTCGCGCCCACGCCCGCCGCCAACAGCAGGCTGGCCATAATCAGCTTCACGGCGGCGCGCCGCGCGATCCCCTCATGTTTCATCGCACCAGCATAACCGCCGCCCCCCCCAAAACTCAAAGCGAAAAGTCACCCTTTGAAAAGGGCCTCTTCGGGAATGTTCCGGTGTTTTTTCATTGGGCCGGATAGAGGTCCAAGCCACCCAAGTGGAAAAAGATGTCGTTTTTGAATCGTTCTTTGTTCCGATAGCCAAACGCCTTTTTGAT
>JBEKAN010000052.1:0-15821 GCA_050015895.1 Verrucomicrobiota bacterium | reverse complement strand
CCATAAGCGGCCCCCTCAGCCACTTTGAGCGTCACCACTTCGGCCTCGAACACGTCGGCCATGATCTGCCGCCAGAGCCTGGAATTGGCCCCGCCGCCGGTGGCGCGGATTTGCCGGGGCCGGACCCCCAACTCCCGCAGGCGGCGCAAACCGTAGTTCATTCCCAGCGTCACCCCCTCCAGGGCCGCGCGCGCAAAATGGGCGGCGGTGAAAGTGGTTTGACTGGCCCCGACCCAGACACCCGTGCCGTCTGGGACGCTGGGGGTGCGCTCGCCCTGCAAATAAGGCAGCAAAAACAGGCCGCCGCAGCCCGGCGGGGCCTGCGCGGCGCGGGCGTCGAATTGGGCGTGTGTCAAACCAAAATCCCGGCGCACCATCTCGGTGGCCAGGGTGACGTTCATGGTGCAGAGCAGGGGAAGCCAGCGGTTGGTGGAGTCGCAAAAGGCGGCGATTTCCCCGCGCGGATCAATCACCGGTTTTTCCGAGCAGGCGTAAATGGCGCCGCTGGTGCCGAAGCTGGCCGTGACCACCCCGGCGCGGGTGTTGCCGGTGCCGATGGCGCCCATCATGTTGTCGCCGCCGCCGGCGCTGACCAGCACACCGGGCCGCAGGCCCAATTCGCGCGCGGCGGACGGCTGCAAAACGCCGCAAGGGTGGTCGCTCGGAATCAACGGCGGCAGCGCGGCGGGGAGCCGGGGATCAATGGCGCGCAAAGTCTTCTGCGACCAAGCCCGGGTCCTCACGTTGAGCAGCGCCGTGCCGCTGGCGTCGCCCATCTCCATCACCCGCTCGCCGGTGAGCCAGAAATTCAGATAATCGTGCGGGAGCAGCACGGTCGCCAAACGCGCGAAATTCTTCGGCTCCTTTCGTTTGAGCCACAGAATTTTTGAGGCGGTGAAGCCGGGCAGGATGGCGTTGCCCAATTCCGAAACCGCCCCGTCCGGCCCGCCAAGCTCGCGGGTCAGCGCGTCGCATTCGGCGGCGGTGGCGGTGTCGCACCAGAGTTTGGCGGGGCGGATGACCGCGCCGTCGCGGTCCAAGGGGACAAAGCCGTGCTGTTGCGCGCTGACGCCGATGGCGACCACCTCGGAGGGGGAGGCGCCGGCGGCGCGCAGGGCGAGTTTGACGGCGGCGGCGGCGGCGGCGCGCCAGACGCGGGGATGCTGCTCCCTGGCGCCGGGCGGCAGACCGGGGATCAGGCCGTAATCGCGGGCCGCCTGGCCCAGGACCGCGCCGCGGCGCGCGTCGAGCACCAGGACTTTGGTGGACTGCGTGCCGCTGTCAATGCCGAGCAGAAGTGTGCGCATGAAAACCGGCGGTTGATACCGGGCGAACTGGCGTCAATTCTCGTCCCGCAACGCGAAACCCGCCAGGGCGCCCAGGGTGATGACCAGGGAGGCGGCTTCGAGCCACTTGCTCACAAAGATGATGGCCCAGACCGAGACCCAAATGCCAAAGACGGCGGCTGCGAACAGGATGATTTCTCCGCGAGTTCGTTCCATAAATTGGAGGGGAATATAGGGAGGGAGGATTTTGATTTCAAGCCCGGACTCGCCACGGCGAAACGACGCGATAAAACCGCCGCGGCTCATCGGTGATCGTGGTGTCAGTTTCTCGCGGCTGGCGCGGTTCACAGGCTGGGCAGCGAGTTGGAGTAGTTGATGCCAAATTTCCAGTCCTCCACCTGCGCGTGGCCGTCGGCGAAAGTCACGTTCGCGTTGCCCTGGTGCCGGTTGGTCAGGGGATTCGAGAGAGGCTCCCACCGTCCGTCGTTGATGGCGAGGCTGCCGTCGGGATTGTCGCCGGGGCCGCCCGGTTCCTCCGCGAGCATGATTTTCAGGGCGGGATTGAGGACGGAAGACTGTCTGAAGATGTAATTCGCGCCAGCCGTGAACACCGATGACATCCCCAGATTCCCGGTCCCCAAACTGCTGGGATGATCGTTTATGCCGTAGCCGGTCATGCTGTAGCTGTAAAGATACGGGCCATCGGAGCCGGCCTGGGCCAGCCGGGCGGCGTCGCTGGTGTCCAGTGGGCAGCGGAAAAGCCCGCTGCTGGCGCTGGCCACCTGGGCGACGATGGGGCTTTTCTCAACCGGCGGATAGAGAGCCGTGTTCGTCCGCCAATAAATCCAATCATACACATTGAATCCGGCGTGTTCCGACGCGATGCCCGGAAACTCCTCGCGGTAGTCATTCGCATACATTATCGTGCCCAGGCCCAACTGCCTTTGGTTGCTGAGACACTTTGTCTGCGAGGCCTTCCTTTTGGCGTTGGCCAGCGCGGGCAGCAACAGCGCCGCCAAAATGGCGAGGATGGCGATGACCACCAGCAGTTCAATCAAAGTGAAGGCGTGCCTGGATCTTCTCCTCATATATTCAATAAGCCCGTTCCATAAAGTGGAGGGGAATGTAGGGAGGGATGATCTTGCGTTCAAGCCCTTTGTGCGGTCCCAAATCCCCGCCCCAGAAAACCTGAAAAACGAGGACGCCTAAAAGCTGGGGGCCGCGTTGTTGCTCAGGGTGCCGAATTCCCACGGGACGCCCTGCGCATGCCCGTCGGCAAAGGTCACGTTGCCGTTGCCGTTGTGCCGGATCGCCACAAAGTTGTTGATCTCCCCCGGGCGGGTGGGAATGAATGGCTGCCAGCGGCCGGAGGTCAGGCAGGGACTCCAGCCCTCGGCGGCATGGGCCAGGGCCGGCGGGGGCGCCTCGGTTGGCAGCAGCGAGGTGACGCCTTCGGCGGTCATGATCTTGTTGGCGGGCGCGACGATTTGACTGAACTTGTAAGGATACACTGTCCCGGACCGGGTTACCACGGTGGTCATGCCCATATTGGCGACGGGTGGGGTCACATCAGAACTGGTGAACGAATAGCTGTAATAATAGGCCGCTCTTCCTCCGGCCTGCCGGGCCGCTCTTTGGCTGTTGTCGGTGTCCATCGGACAGTGGAACATATTGGTCGTTCCTTTGGTCCCCAGATCGGCGACCAACGGGCTGTCCTCCAAAATCGCGGTCGAGCCGTCGGGGAATGTGGTCTCGGGCCACCGCCAATAAATCCAATCCAGCTTCTGCGGCCCATACACGTCGCCCGACGCGCACCCGGCAAACACGGAGTTGTTGTCATTGAGATACATCTGCATCCCCAGCCCCAGTTGTTTGATGTTGTTCATGCAATAAGTCTGCGCGCCCCGGGCTTTGGCTTTGGAGAGCGCGGGCAGCAGCAGCGCCGCCAAAATGGCGAGGATGGCGATGACCACCAGCAGTTCAATCAGGGTGAAGGCCCGCTTGGCTCTTGTGATCATATATTCAATCAGACTCTCCCGCTGGCGATTTCATTCAAACTATTTCTCTTTACAAGAAAGTTTGACACCGGGCCATTCCTTCTCTACCTTGCCCGCATGTTCGATTTGGCCGCGCCTTACCAGCCCGCCGGTGACCAGCCGCAAGCCATCGCCAAGCTCACCGAGGGGCTGCTCTCCGGCGCCAGGCACCAGACTTTGGTCGGGGTGACCGGATCGGGAAAAACTTTTTCCATCGCCAACGTCATCCGCGCCGCGCGGCGGCCCACGCTGGTCATCTCCCACAATAAAACGCTCGCCGCACAGCTCTACGCCGAGTTCAAGAGCTTCTTCCCCGACAGCGCCGTGGAGTATTTCGTCAGTTACTTTGATTATTACCAGCCCGAGGCCTACATCCCCCGCACCGACACGTTCATCGAGAAGGATTCCAGCGTCAACGAGGAGATCGAGCGCATGCGCCTCTCCACCATGAGCTCCCTGCTCACCCGCCGCGATGTCATTGTGGTCGCCAGCGTCTCCTGCATTTACGGCATCGGCAGCAAGGAGGATTACCTGGCGCTTCTCCTGCCGCTCCACACCGGCATGGAAATGTCCCGCGAACTGGTCCTCAGCCGCCTGGTGGATTTGCAATACTCCCGCAACGACATCGCTTTCGAGCGCGGCCAGTTCCGCGCCCGCGGCGACGTGGTCGAGGTGCGCCCCGCCGGCGCGGAGGACGGCTTGCGCGTCGAGTTTTTCGGCGAGCAAATCGAGCGCATCAGCCGCTTCGATCCGCTCACGGGCAAAGTTTCGGAGACCCCGCGCGATTTCATCATTTTTCCGGCCAAACAATTTGTCACCACCGAGGCCAAGATCAAAAGCGCGCTGCTGGCGATCCGCGAGGAGATGTGCGGGCGCATCGCGTGGTTCGAGGCGCGCGGCAAACTCCTGGAGGCCCAGCGCATCAAAATGCGCACCGAATACGACCTGGAAATGATGGAGGAAATGGGGTTCTGCTCCGGCATCGAGAATTATTCCCGCCATCTGGCGGGCCGCCCGCCCGGCTCGCGTCCGGGGACGCTGCTGGATTTTTTCCCAAGCGATTATCTGCTCATTGTGGACGAGTCGCACGCCACCGTGCCGCAACTCGGCGGGATGCACGCGGGCGACCGCTCGCGCAAAACGGTGCTGGTCGAGCACGGCTTCCGCCTCCCCAGCGCGCTGGACAACCGCCCGTTGGAATTCCCGGAATTCCAGGCGCTTCAGAACCAGACCATCTACCTCAGCGCCACGCCCTCCGAACAGGAGCTGGCGTGGTCGCAGGGCCGGGTGGTCGAGCAGATCGTGCGCCCGACCGGTTTGGTGGACCCCAAGGTCACCGTCAAGCCGCTGCGGGGGCAGATTGACGACTTGATGGAGGAAATCCGCCGCCGCGCGGACAAAAAGGAGCGCACACTGGTCACCACGCTGACCAAACGCTCGGCGGAGGAACTGACCGATTACCTGCGCGAACTGGGGATCAACGTGCGCTATCTGCACAGCGAGATTGACGCCATCGAGCGGGTCGAGGTCCTGCGCGCCTTGCGCAAAGGCGAGTTTGATGTGCTGATCGGGATCAATTTGCTGCGCGAGGGGCTGGACCTGCCTGAGGTTTCCCTGGTCGCCATCCTGGACGCCGACAAGGAGGGCTACCTGCGCAGCGCCACCAGCCTCATCCAAACCGCCGGCCGCGCCGCCCGCCACATCAACGGCGAAGTCATTCTTTACGCCGACGTGATGACCCGGAGCATCCAGAAATTCCTGGCTGTCACCGAATACCGCCGCCAGAGGCAGATCGCCTACAACCAGGAGCACAACATCACCCCGCGCAGCGTCAGCCGCGCCGTGGAGGAGAGCCTGGCCGTCTATCACGACACCCACCACAAGGCCGAAATGGTGCTGCGCGAGGTCGGAGGCAATCTCGACATCGGCCAGACCCTGCTCGACTTGCAGGGCGAGATGCTGGACGCCGCGAACAACCTCCAATTCGAAAAAGCCGCCCTCCTGCGCGATCAAATCCGCGAACTCAAGCGCGCCCTGTCCGGCGAGGTTGCGGGAGAAATTGAGAAAGCAGAAAGCATCCCCCGTCGCCCAGGCTATGGCGGACAGGGAAAGCCGAAATTGGAGGTCGGCATGGTTGGAGGCGACAAGCCCGGTCGTCCGCCCGTTAGCTACAAGCCCCCCCGCCGCGCCAAAAAGCAGCGTTCGTGGTAGGGCGATGCTCCTGCAGAGCCGTGGAATCGAGCAAGGCTGAAAGCCCAGAATATGACAGCCCAGGGCAGAGCGAGTCTGCGATGTAGCCGCCGACGTAAGGAGGCGGACCCATGCCAAACTGGGAACGGCGCACGCCTTCGCCAAGCCCTGTGTAACGGCGCACCATCAGCGCGAAGCGTCTTGGAGTGCGGGCGCGCCAGCGCCGCTTTCCCCTGCGGCACGACCTTTCAGAAGGCCCATCTCGCTTCTTTGCCGCCCCAAAGGTGCGAAATATGACAGCCCAGCGCCAACTGAGGCCGCGACCGCAGCCCTGAGAATAATTCCAAGACTGCTCTGTCGGCAAACAGGACGTCCCTTCCGCGACGGTTTGCCGGTTTGACAATCCCGCATAACCCATTGCAGCGCAATCCGTTGCAATTAGAATTGGGCAGATGTACGGTGACCCCTCTGACGAGGGAGGGTGTGGCTAGTTCGGGCGCGGGATTGGCCGTCAGCGCCCCTTTCCGGCGACGAGGGCTGAGGACGTTTCGCTTGCAAGATACAAACCGGCGGCTGTACAGTAGCAACTGATATTATGAACGCGCCACTTCCAATTCGCGCAAAGCTCATCGCGGCGGCAGGATCGCTCTTGGTGCCGTTTGGCTTCGCCTTGTTTCACCAGATGGCGGGTCGCGGCAACGGGGACATCCTCTTCAGGATGGGATGCTTCATCTTTGGGGTTTCTCTCGCCTTTTGGGGCGTCTTCCGTAACGCCCAGCATCAGCTTTTATGGGGCTGGGGTTTGGCATTCACTGGGCCTATGCTGATCACCTTCTTACTTCTTGGATTTGTCCCAGGCTCAGAGGTGCTCTGGGTTTCGGCGTCGGCAGTGGGCGCCTTCATTGGCGGTTATTTTCTGCTGCTCGATGCAGACGTCAAAGATTACCGGCGTCGTTTAAAGGCAGAACATTGTGCTTAACCGTTGCTCCAGACGAACATGAACATTCCATCAGCAAAGTGGAAGGACCTTATTGTTAGCTCGATTGACAGCTTGGAGCGGCAGTTAAATTCCACCACTCCGAATACAGCTCGATTGCAGTAGGGCGAGCTTCGGGAGTGCGCCAGCAACGCATCCAGTGCGAAGGCGCGTAAATCGTGCGAACGAAGGTTGGACCGTCTTGTTGAGAGTTCGCCTTGCTTTAAAGAGGCAGCTCGGCGTTATGTCGGCGAACGGGGGGAAAGCGCAATTGATGTCCTGGAAAGGGCGTTGGAACGGTGATGCTCAATTAGATTGTTCACCCTCTGATACGGTCGGAACTTGCGCCCTGATTATTGCTTCGGTGAATTTGTTTTTTGCGCTCCTGCGGATTGCACAGCAGTTGTGGTAGTCTGCTGATTTCCATGCCCAGCCTGCCAAGTGTGGTGCAAAGTGAATTATGAGACCAATTCTTGGGAAAATTGGTTGACAGTTTTGGGTGTTGGTTGAGCCGGATCGAGATCAGCCCGTGGCAGACAAGCCACGATTCCACCGTCAGCCGCCAGGCGGCTTCCATTTGGTGGTGAGTTCGGTTCGGCATATATCCGATTGTCTTCCAGAACGCCTGGTAGAGCCAGCGGAACATCTGAGTTCTCCCCCTTTTGGACAGCCGCAGCCGGCGGCGCTGGTCGTGGAAGTGGTCGCAGGAGGTGCGGCCTTGCAGCAGTCTTTTGGGTCGCTGATTGAGGTCGTGGACCACGGCTTCGACTTGGGCCCGGAGGTTGGGGAAAACCGGGGCGTGCGGGTGCAGGCGCTGGTCGAGTTGGCGTTTGAGGTCGCCGATGCCCTTTTCCATGGCGCCGTTGTAAGGCCGGGAGCGGGGCGGGCTGTTGAGCGGGAGCACACCGTGGCGCTCCAGAACTTGGTCGACGGCTTCATGGTTGAAGGGGCTGCCGTTGTCCCGTTTCAAGCCAAGCCTTGAATTGTCCAGCCCGATCCTCGCGGCGGGCCGCGAACACCTCGGCGATGAGTATGCAAATTTCGGACCGGTGAACTTGCAAATACGCCATGACCACGCCATAGTAATGCCATGAAGACGACAATCGCACTCGATGCCTCCAACCGGATCGTGCTTTCGCGCGAACTGCGGCGGGCGGCCGGGATTCCCCGGAGGCAAAAACTGCTGGCATCCGCGACGCCGGGGCGCGTCGTTTTGGAAATGGAGCCCAACACTTCCGGGCGCGTCATCAAACGCGGCAAACTCAAGGTCTGGACGGGAGCCGTTCCGCCCACGCCAATTGAGGAGGCGGTGGAACAATCCCGCCATTACACCCGATGACTTTCCTGGATACCGGAACCTCCGGGCCCAAGTCGAAGCCGTGGTCCACGACCTCAATCACCGTCCCAAAAGACTGCTGCAAGGCCGCACCTCCTGCGACCTCTTCCACGACCAGCGCCGCCGGCTGCGGCTGACCAAAAGGGAGAGAACCCAGATTTTCCGCTTGCTTTCCCAGGCGTTCTGGAGGACAATCGGATATATGCCGAACCGAACTCACCACCAAATGGAAGCCGCCTGGCGGCTGACGGTGGAATCGTGGCTCGTCTGCCACGGACTGATCTCGATCCGGCTCAACAAAAACCCAAAAGTGTCAACCAATTTTCCCAAAAATTGGTCTCATAATTAACTTTGCACCACAAATTAATTCTACAAATGAAACCTGGCGCAGCTAATACCATACTTCGATACTTGGTGGCATTCATATTCGCTGTGCTAACGTTCCGCTTCGGGCCTATAATGTCACTATTGCAAACTTCCAAGGATGGGGCTATACGTATTAATGTGATCTGGGATTCTCTTTACGGAATCGGTTTTGGACTCAGCTATTTGGTGTTTGGTGATAATGCCCTGGAACGGCCATGGTTCCTGTTTGGATTTATTATTTGGCCTGTCATCCTTTTTGTTTTCCTGGCCTGCATGGCGGGGACTTTATTGAGATGTAATTTTCGGTTTCGATTGAAGATCACATTTATCCTGCTCTTTTTATGCACCTTTGCATTCAACATAAGACTTGATCGAGCACAAACGGGATTCTATAGATTCCTTCCTTTTTACACGCTATACTACGATTCACTGGTGTATTAATCCCGGGAAGCGAGAAAATGACCAACGTCACGAGTAATAGATAAATACACTTAGCGCCGCAATTGTTGCGAACTTTTTAAACGTCATAACTTTGACCAAAGTGGCGCCATAGCGTTTTGGGGAAGTTGGCCCGACTGTTGTCTGTTTTTGCATCCAAAAAAGCACGATGGGATCATAGCGTTGTGATTGGGCGCGGCCTTTCTCGAGGGTTCACGGACAAGCCATTTTCTCCACACTGACATCATAGCCCGGCGTTTTTGGGGACACCTCTCGCCCTCCTTTCGGCAGATCAACTGGAACCAATTGGTGTCCGGCGCTCCACTTCCAATAATAGTTATTTCTCCTTTGTGTGTTCAAGCCGATCCAATTCCCTCTCGACCGTCAACAGGGCAAAATCCAACTCCCTGATTATGAAACCAGCTCCGGCCGCCCTCGATCTGTTCCTTGATGGCAATGATGCGGTTGAGTTGGCTCGTGGTTAAAGTCATCAGATTTGTCATGGCGAAGCGCGTCAAAAATCTTGCGGCCACTACGTCAGCCGCGCCCAATACCTGCTGGCCGTTGGCGGAATCTTGGTCGGGGCGGTCTTGAAGTCGCACCCGGAGCACTTCGCCTGCCTCGCGGCGTTTGATGATTCCGTGCGGCCGTTCACGAACGCCCACGCGATTGCCGAAACTTTCGCCACGCTCACAGGCTTTTACAAGGTGCCGGTGGAAGTCGCGACCGATCTGACTTTGAGTCTGCGCAATTCGGTCGCGGTGGAGGCAAACTATAGTTTCGTCCCATAAGAACTGCAACAGCTTGCACTGCAAGCAGTTATATAGGAGTGTCAAACTCGCAAAATGTCGGGGTGGAGGACACGGTCGCCATCAGGGGGTACCGGGCACGCTTGGATATTTGACACTTTTGGATTCAGGAAGGACCAGGCGCGGGGGCTTTCCAGATCGCCGTGAGGCTTGAAGGACGCGCGTCGCGGCATTGGGATTAATCCAGGGCGGTGGCATCATTGAAATTCTGAGACCTTGATCCCGCCCCACCCCCTGAGATCACGACAAAGATCAGAAAAGCGCCACTCAGCGGGCGAAATGCGACGATTGCGCTAAACAGAGAAATAAAAGCTTGACTTGTAAGCATATTATGCTACGGTGCTGGGCGTGAGGCGAAAAGTGACATGCGGGCTTGCGGCGCCAACGGGGCCGCGGAAGTGCCGACGGAGGCGGACGTGTCGCGCCATCTTGTCGCGCCAGAGCATCGCTGTCCTCAGTAGCTTTGGCGAAGGAGGAAGCGGAGGAGGAGGATTCCTCCATGCCGGGCGGAGGCGGGAAATTCGGCCAAATTCAAGTGAATTCAACCAAATTCAGCCCCCAAAAAATAAATTTTGTGCATCCAAATGGCAAAATCGGACCGCTGCGGCAACCTGGCGATTTGACCGGCCAATGCCGAAAAACCCCGAAACAACCCCGATCGTCAAACCCAGTCAAAGCCAGTCAAACCATAATTGCCAATACCGGCGCACACCCCCAATGGCAAAATGTGTTGAAGACCCAACAAGAAGCGGTTGGTGCCCCACCCCCGGCCGCTTTTGGCTTTCGTCGCCGCGGCGGGAGAGGTAGTCTTCCGCCATGTTCAAGAAAGCAGTCATGGTCATTGTGCCGGTGGCGGTGGCTTTTGCCCTGTGCCTGTTCTTCGCCCTCCGCCCGCAAAACCTGGGCTTTTGGAGCGGCTCGCGCGCCGGCGGCGCCACCCTCCTGCGCCAGGTGCAGTCGCTTTCCCAATTGGTGACTGTCAAGTATGTCATGGAAAAATTTGTGGATGTGCGGGATTCCAAGTGGTACGGGGACAACAATGTGCTGCTGGTGGCCCAGGGCGTCGTCAAAGCCGGCATCAACCTGGACAACCTGCAGCCCGCCGACCTGGAGGTGTCCGACAAGAAGATCACGATCACGCTGCCCCATCCCGACATCATGGACGCCTATCTGGACGACAAGAACACCCAAGTGATCGAACGAACCACCGGCTTCATGCGCAAATTCGACAAGGACCTGGAACAAAAGACCCGCGCCCAGGCCGTGGAGGAGATCCGCCTCCTGGCGGAGGAGCACGGCATCTTGAAAGACGCCCAGGACCGGGCCAAGGCGCAAGTGGAGAGCCTCTTTCATCAATTGGGGTTCGCGGACGTGGAGGTGCGGACGCGCTGAACCGGCGCTCCCCGGAAGAATTTCCGCAAACCGCCCTTGTCAGCCTGTCGCGCTTTTGATTAGGCTTGTCGCGCCCAATGAAGTTTCACGCACTGAACGCGGCGGTTTTGCTGGCGGCGGCCCTCGCCTGTCAAGCACAACAGCCGCCGGCCCCCGACGTGTTCGGAACCACCTCCAACTCGGTCCTGCGCTCCGTGGGCGGCACCAACTACTTCACCGGCGGGGTGCTGGCCAGCAATCAAAACGCCACCGTCTCCGCCGACCAGGCCGTGTTGGACAATCTCACCGGGGAGATCGGGGCCGAGGGCGACATCGTCATCCTGGACCACGGCCATATCTGGCGCGGCACCAACGCGGTTTACAATTTCAAGACCGGCGAGGTTCGCGCCGCGGCCTTCAAGTCCGTCCAGATGCCTTATAATGTCTCCGGCGAGCATCTGGCCGGCGACAGCAACCGCGTCTTCACCGCCACGAACAGTTGGATGACAACCGACGACTTTGCCAGGCCGGTCTATCGAATCCGCGCCCGCAGTATTACGATCGTGCCCGGCAAGTACATTGAGGCCCGCCAGGCGACGCTCTTTGTGGGAGGGGTGCCCGTTTTCTATCTTCCCTATTTGCGGCACTCGCTGGGGCCGCACCCCGCCTATTTCGACTTCGTTCCCGGTTTCCGCAGTGAGTACGGGCCGTATTTGTTGGGCTCCTACACCTGGTACGGAAACGGGCTCCTGGACGGCACCATCCATCTGGACGAGCGGGAGAAACGCGGCCCGGCCGCCGGCCCGGATTTTCTGCTCCACCTGGGAGACTACGGCCAGGCCGCCATTCGCTACTACTACGCCCGCGACCACGACCCGAACGCCGACGGGCTGAATCTGCCCAACGTGGGGGAAAACCGGGAGCGCGCGAGCCTTTACTACCAAAGCGCGCCCTCGACCAATTTCAGCGCAAAGGTCGTCGCCAATTACCAGAACGACCCCACCATCATCCGCGACTTTTTTGAAAACGAATACCGGCGGAATATCGAGCCCGCCTCTTTCGCCGAGGTCAATCAGTTCTGGCCCAACTTCACCCTGGACGCGATGGCCCAGCCGCGCCTGGTCAGCTTTTTCGAGACAGTCGAACGTCTGCCGGACATCAAGCTGACCGGCTTGCGCCAGCAAGTGGGGGTCACCCCGGTCTATTACCAAAGCGAGTCCTCGCTGGGTTATTTCCGCCGGGATTTTTCCGACACCAACCTGCCGCTCCAGACCAACTATTCGGCCATGCGGGCGGACACCGTCCAACAATTCACCCTGCCGGAGACCTTCTTCGGCTGGCTGAACGTGACTCCGCGGGCGGGCGGACGGCTGACCTACTACAGCGATGTGGAGGGCGTCAACGCGGCCACCAACGCCCAAATCCGCGGCGTGTTCAACACCGGCGTGGATTTCTCGCTCAAGGCCTCGCGCGTTTACCCGAATGTGGAAAGCTCGTTTTGGGACACGGACGGATTGCGGCACATCCTGGAACCGGACGTCAATTACTCCTACATCCCGGCCCCCTCGCGAGGACCCTCGCAACTGCCGCAATTCGACACGGCGCTGCCCTCGCTGCGCCTGCTGCCCCTGGAGTTTCCGGATTACAACTCGATTGACGACATCCCGCGGCAGAACCTCCTGCGCCTGACGCTGCGCAACAAGCTCCAGACCAAGCGCGCCGACGGGATCGAAGACCTCGTCAACTGGGCGGTTTACACCGATTGGAATCTGACCCCCGGAACCAACCACACTTTTGCCGACCTTTACTCCGACCTGATCCTGCGGCCCCGCACCTGGATCACCGTGGATTCCTCCCTGCGCTACGACCTGGCCGACCATTGCTGGCGCGACGCAGTCAGCAGTATTTCCATCGCCCCCAACAGCGTCTGGAGCGCCAGCCTGGGCTACCGCTACCTGATGAACAACGACCCCGAATTCCAGACCTTTCCCGGCGAGTTCCTGCCCGGCCACAATCTCTTCAGCGCCAGTTTCCATTATCGGATCAATGAGAACTGGGGCTTTCACGTCGTGGAGCGGTACGAGGCGCAGGACGGCGTCCTGCAGGAGCAGGACTATTCCATTTACCGGGACCTGCGCAGTTGGACGGCGGCCTTGACTTTCCGTTTGACCCAAGGAATCGGCCAGCGCAGCGATTTCACCGTCGGCATCAACCTCTCCCTCAAGGCCTTCCCCCGGATCCCGCTCGGCTCGGACAGCGACCGTCCCAGAAACCCGACCACCACCTCCTCCGCCGTGGATTCCATGGGCTACTATTGAGCAGGCAAACCACCGGCCCGCGCACCGCCACTCAAAGAGACAGAATATGAAATTGAACACATACCGTTTGACAGGATGGCTGACATTGCAGACGATGGCCGCGCTCCTGATCGCACCAACTATGAAAGCCCAAGACAAACCGCAAGTTCCCGCGGCCCAAACCGCCGCCGCGACGGCCGCAAGTTTCGACGACCTGGCCGACACCGCCCTGCTGGCCATGAAGAAGCGCGCCGAAGAACTCAAGATCAAAGGCGTCGCCCTGGTCGCCTACGCCCCCGGGGACACCGTCAATTCCTGGACATCGAAAATGGTGGTGGTGGGCCAGATGACCACCCCCGCCTCGGGAACCAACCAGGGAAGTAATTTGCTGGGCATCGCCTACACCAAAGCCTCCGAAATGGCGGACACCCTGAAGGACAGCGGCAGCAAGGTCCGCCCTCCCAAGACAGGAGAGTACGGTTTTCAGGGCGGGAAGGTGGCCAGGGGGAAAACCGGAATTCTCATCGCTTCCTTCAGCGGAGGCCCTTCCGAGGACGATGTGAAGGTGTCCCAAGCCGGCCTGGACATCTTGGCAAGCAAGCTTTAACGGGGGGTCCTGGTCAACAAACTCATCCCCGGCGACTCCGCCCAACCGACTCAGATTGACGGGGCTGTCGGGGATCAGCGCGCCGCCTCGCCGCGCGCCCATTGGTCGGCTTCCAGGACCTGGGGCAGGTCGGGGTGCTCGACGACGGTGTGGCGGGACATCGCGCGCGCCACCACTTCGCTGATTTGGGGGAAATTGATGCGGCGGTTGAGGAAGGCCTCGACGGCGACCTCGTTGGCGGCGTTCAACACCGCGGGCAGGGTGCCCCCGATTTCGCCCGCCCGCCGCGCCAATTGCAGCGAGGGAAAACGATCCGGGTCGGGCCGCTCAAAGGTCAATTTCCCAACTTCCGCCAGATCGGTTCGCACCCGGTCGCTGCAAACCCGCTCGGGCCAGGTCAGCGCGTATTGAATGGGCAGACACATGTCCGGCGTGGAGACTTGCGCCAGCAGGGAACCGTCCACAAACTCCACCATGGAATGGATCACGCTTTGCGGATGGACGACGACTTGAACGCGGCCCATTTCGATGTCGAAGAGCCAGCGCGCCTCGATCATTTCCAGGCCCTTGTTGAACAGGGTCGCGGAGTCAATCGTGATCTTCCGGCCCATCACCCACGAGGGATGCTTGAGGGCGCGCTCCACCGTGATGGCGGCAAACTCCTTCTTGGGCGTCGCGCGAAACGGCCCGCCGGAGGCCGTCAGCCAGAGGGCGCGGACCGATTCCCGCGGCTTGCCGTCCAGACATTGGAAAATGGCGGAATGCTCGCTGTCCACCGCCAGAACGCGCACGCCGTTTCGTTTGGCCTCGCGCATGACGATTTCCCCGGCCATGACGAGGATTTCCTTCGACGCCACGGCGATGTCCTTGCCGGCGCGGATGGCCGCCAGCGCGGGCTGCAACCCGGCGGTGCCGACAATGGCGATCAAGACAATGTCCGCCCCCCGCATGGTGGCCAGTTCGATCAGGCCCGCGGCGCCCGACAGGACTTTGGTGGTCGCGCCCAGTGCGGACTCCAATTCCGCCGCCCTGGCGGGGTCGCCGATGCAGATTGCCGCCGGACGATGTTGGCGGGTTTGCTGGAGGAGCAGTTCGGCGTTGCGGCCCGCCGCCAGGCCGACCAGGCGGATGTGGCCGGGCAAATCTTGCGCCACCTTGATCGTGCTGGTCCCGATGGAGCCGGTGGAACCGAGTAAGACGACATTTTTCATCAGGTGAGAATGTGACGCAAGTAGAGATACATCAGAGGGGCGTTGAAGAGCAAACTATCCAGCAAGTCCAGGATGCCGCCGATGCCGGGGAAGAGACGGCCGGAATCCTTCAAACCCGCCTCGCGCTTGAAGAGGGACTCGATCAAATCCCCCACCACCGCCGCCAGGCTCAAGATCACCCCCAGAATGACCGCGTGCAACGGAGTCATGCCCGCCAGATGCGCCCCCGCAAAATGGGCGAACCCCACGCTGGCCGCCGTGGAGACGGCGACCGCCCCCGCGAAGCCCTCCCAGGTTTTGCCGGGGCTGATGCGCGGGATCATTTTGTGTTTTCCAAGGAGCGATCCCACCACGTAGGCCCCGCAGTCGCTGAACTTGGTCACCAGCACGAAATAGAGCACGTAATAACGCCCCTCGACATCCGGCCCGAAGAAATTGATCTTCTGGATGAAGTTCAGCAGCCAGGGCACGTACATCAGGCCGAAGAGCGTGGTCGAGATGGCGACGATTCCCTTGGTGGTGTGGCGGGAGAGAAATTGGCGGACGCACAATCCCAGAACGAACAGGATGAAAAAGCTGCTTTCAAAATCATTCACCCGCGAGGGTCCGGCGGCGTGGCCTCTCCATTCGCCGGACACATCCAGAAACGTGGCCACCAGGAGCAGCACACCGCCGAAAACCCCGCAGCGGGGGTAACATTGCAAGTCCAGTCTGGCCACCATCCCGTAAAACTCCACCAGGCCGGCCCCCGTCAGGGTGAGCAGGATGAGCAGGAAGAAGTAATCCGAAAACCATTTGTGGCGCGAAAACAAAGCGAGGAGGACCACCGTCCAAAGCACCGTGAAACTGAGCAGACGCCGAAAAAAGACAGCCGCCTTGGAAGGCGGCGCGGGCGGCG
>JBEKAN010000051.1:0-15822 GCA_050015895.1 Verrucomicrobiota bacterium | reverse complement strand
CGTCGTTCTTGGGGGGATGGGTGAGGGGGGTTGGATGGGTTTTGTGGCCGGCGTGGCTGGTTTTCCGGCTGGCGCTGCCGGTTTTGTGGCCGGCGCGGCCGGTATGGTGGCTGTGGCGGCAGGTTTTGGGGCCGACGCGGCCGGTTTGGTTGAGGCCGGCTTGGTGGCTGTTTCTTTGTTCTTTTTGTAATCCGCCGTCAAGGTGATTTGGCCGGCGAGTTTGTCCCGATTGGCGTCAGCGAGCGGATGGAGGTCCAGCTCCTGCACGCGAATCATCGCCGGGTCGTCGCCGACATTGACGAGGAAAGTCACCAAATTGGACTCCATCGCCTCCACAGTGATCCTGATGGACTGGGACTCAAAGAAGTCTGAGGCCACGTTGGTACCCAGGCGCATCAGGCTGACCGGGTCGTAATTCTTGACGTTCACGTTCGCCTCATGGGCTTTCTCGGAGACGGTCTTCTGCAATTGAATCTCGCTTTTGAGATTGGCTGTGGACGAGCCGCCCTCCTGCTTTTGCAACTTCTTGAGCTCCTCCTGAAAGGACTTGTCCATTGCGATCTTGTCGGAATAAAGTTTGTTGGTGAAGAGCGTCCGTTGCAATTGCAGTTTCATGCTGGAATAATCCTTGAAATGGGGCCGCACAAAGAGAAGGTTCAGCACCACAAAAGCCACCACGCCGACGAACCCGATGAGCCGCTTCTCCTGCGGGCGCAAATTCAGACTGTCAATAAAAGTGCTCATGGACCCTCCCCGCTCTGGAGCTTGCAACTGAATCTCCAGTCCGTCTTGCCGGGACGGGTGGAGGTGGTGGGGGGGCCGACGTCCGTGAAAAGAGGGACGCCGCGCGCGGTGTCCTGCGCGTGCCGCAGCGCGTCGTTGAATGTGGTGATGTCGTCCATTTGCTCGGAGGTGGAACTGCCGCGCAGATCAAACTTGTCGTGGGAGAAATACATGTCCTCCAACGTGACGGTCTCCGGCAGGTTCTCCGCCACGGCCTTCCAGCAATCCAGGGCGGCGTACTTGAGATTCTGCCGGTTCTTGAGGACGGTGATCTGCAACTCGTCCTCCGCCGCGTTGGTGAAATCCGCGCTGATCCGGGCGACCTCCTGGCGCGCATGATCCAGTTGTTTGCCCAATCCGTACAAGAACCCAAAATAAACCAGCACGCCGAACAGGTAAACGGCCACCACGCTGAGCACGCCGCGCATCCAGAGCCGGTCCACCAATTGCTGGTGGTAGCGAGCGGTGAATTCCGGCGGCAGCAGATTGGTGGTGGCCCCGTCGCGCCCGGCCCGCTCGGCGCTCTGCGCGGCCAAGTCCGCCGGGGAAGCCGGGGGAATGATCTCGACCCCCGCGTCGGCCCACGGTTTGAAGAGCGGCTCCCAGGCCGCGGCCTCCGCCGGGGCGGCCACCAGATGGATTCGCGGGGGCTGCGTGAGCCAGCCCTCCAACTCGCCCGCCCAGGCGATTTGCTCGATGTGCGCCTTGATCTGCGCGGCGCGCTCCGGGCCGGGCGGCAGGGGCAGGAGGGTCACGTTGTGGATGGAGCCGGCGTACTGCCAGACCATCAGCACCGGATCGCCCTGCGCGCCGGGAAAAATCCACACCCCGTCACCGTTCATCCGCGCCGCCAGCAACTGGTCCAGCGCGGGGGACTCGATCCGGTCCGGTTGGAATCCCTGGAGTTGGAGTTCCCCCAAGTACTCCTCCACGTAGGCGCGCGAGGCGATGACGACAATCACGTTTTGCAGCGCGTCCGGCTTGGCGGTCGCCGGGCGGGGCGCCAGATAATAGCTCCAAACGACGTGCGTGACCGGAAGGGGCGAGAGCTTCTCCAGTTGCAACTCCAGCATGGCCGCGATTTCCGCCGCGTCGGCCCCGGGGAGCTGCACGGCGCGGAAAAACACCTTGTCGGCCGGGAGCCAGGCGACATTGAGCTTGGGCCAGACCAGAGACTGCCAGTCCTTGCCGACCAGGGTGACGGGCGCCGTCTCGCTCAAGGTGAGGGTTTTTTCCGCTTCGAAGACAAAGCGGTCGCCTTTGGCGGAGAAGCGCCAAAGCCGCCGGCCGCCGGGCATCGTCTGCAACACATTGGCGGAGTACCAGCGCGCCATTATTCGCCTTTCCTGCGCAGGACTGTTTTCCCGTCCTCGGACAGCGCCATGAGATGCTCCTCGGTTTGCGTGACGCGCAAGACCTCGTCAATGGTGGTTTGGCCGGCCTTGACCTTTTTCCAGCCGTCGTTGCGCAAGGTGCGCATTCCGCGCGACATGGCCTTTTGCGCGATGGCCGAGGCGGTGGCGCGGGAGATGACCAACGGACGCAGGCTCTCGTCCATGAAGAGCAGCTCATAAATCCCCATGCGCCCCTGGTAGCCGAGCATCCGGCAATCCTCGCAGCCGGCGCCCTTGCAGAAAGTCGTGGTGGCGATTTCCTCCTCCGGGAAGCCGATGCGCAACAAGTAGGCGTGGTCCACGGGGATGGCGGTTTTGCACTTTGGGCAGATGGTGCGGACCAGGCGCTGGGCGAGGACCGCCTCCACGGACGAGGCCACCAGGAACGGCTCGATCCCCATGTCAATCAAGCGCGTGAAGGCGCTGGGGGCGTCGTTGGTGTGGAGAGTGCTGAAGACCAGATGGCCGGTCAGGGAGGCGCGGATGGCGATCTCGGCCGTCTCCAGGTCGCGGATTTCCCCCACCATGATGACGTTGGGGTCCTGGCGCAGAATGTGCCGCAAACCCATGGCGAAGGTCAGGCCGATGTCGCTGCGGACGGCGATCTGGTTGATCCCCTTCAACTCATACTCGACCGGCTCCTCGATGGTGATGATGCGCTTGGTGACCGAGTTGATCGTGCTCAAAAACGCGTAGAGCGAGGTGGATTTGCCGGAGCCGGTCGGGCCGGTGACCAGGAAGATGCCGTGGGGTTTGACAATGATCTCGCGGATGCGGGACTCCTCCTCCGGCGCGAACCCCAGCTTCTCCATGCCCAGGAAAATCTTCCCGCGCGTCAGCAGCCGCAGGGAGACGCTTTCCCCGTACACCGTCGGCACCGTGGAAACCCGGATGTCAATTTCCTCGCCTTTGATGCGCACGTTGATGCGGCCGTCCTGGGGCAGGCGCTTTTCGGCGATGTTCATGCCGGACATGACCTTGATGCGGGAGATCAGCGAGGCCTGGTAGCGCTTCAACTGCGCGGGCATCGGGGTCTGATGGAGGATGCCGTCAATCCGGTAGCGGATGCGCAATTCGTCCTCCGCAGGCTCAAAATGGATGTCGGTGGCGCGGTCCTTGAAGGCCTCCCAAATAATCTGGTTGACAAACTTGATGACGCTGGCCTCCTGGTCGCCCTCGGTGATTTCCTTGTCCTCCACCAGCAACTCCAGCGGCTCGTCGTCCCCGGCCATTTCGTCGAGGGTCTCGGCCCCCACGCCGTAGTACTTCTTGAGCGCCTTCTCCAGCTCGACGCGGGTGCTGAGGGCGAAATGGACCGGGCAGCGCGCGTCAAACTGCACGGCGCTGAGCATGGCGGAGTCGAAGGGATTGCTGACGGCCATCTGGAGGCGGCCGTCCTCGAATTTGGCGGGGAGGACGGAGTATTGGAAGGCGACCTTGGTGGAGATTTTTTTGCGGGCCTCCACCGGGACGTCCATCTTGCCGATTTCAATGAAGGGCCAGCCCAGGGCGCGGGCCAGCTCCTGCAAGAAGACCTCGTCGGAGGAGCCGCGCTCGCGGGCGATAAAACTGAGCAACCCCTCCTGCGAACCGCCTTCGACAGCGACGCGCCAGGCCTTGCTCCAGTCCTCAAACTGCTCGGGACTGGCCAGGTTGTGCTCCGCCAACAGGCCTTTTATTGATGCAACCGCCATGTTTCTGTTTCCAGCATTAAAACAAGCAAGGATAAGAAAAGTTTCGGAAAGGTAAAGGAATTATGGGGAGAACTGGAGCTTATTTTCACGCCGATTTCTGTTGCGCCGACCCCCGGGAAATGAGACAAACTGCGGCTGATTCGCCGTGTTTCCAGCCTCCCGCGCGGGCGGGGGGCCGCCAGCGTTGACCATGAAACAATTTGCCACGCTCACCGTCATTGGCCGCGACAAGACCGGGGTGGTCGCGGCCATCACCCATTTTCTCTTCCAGCGGCGCGCGAACATCGAGGCCCTGGAGGAACAGGTCACCCGCGGCCAGTTCAGCATGACCCTCCAGGCCTCCTGGCCGCCCTCCTCGGCGGAACCGGCGGGCATCACCGCCGGCCTGGCGCGGCTGGCCAAGGAGCTTGGCATGGAGATCAAAGTGAGGTGGACCGACCCCGGTCGCCTGCAGCGCATCGCCATCCTGGTGACCCGCGAACCGCATTGCGCCGAGGCGCTCTTGAAGGCCCTGCGGGCCGGACGCCTGCGGGCGCGGCCCGCCGCCCTGATTTCCAACCGGCGCGACCTGCGACCGCTGGCGGGCAAGTTTGGGCTTCCCTTTTATCACATTCCCTGGCACGACCGGGCGGCGGCGGAGCGGCGGCTGCTGCGGCTGTTGGAGGAATTGGAGATGGATTTTATGGTGCTGGCGCGGTTCATGAAAATTCTCTCCCCCAATGTGGTCTGGCGCTACAAGAACAAGATCATCAACATCCATCCCTCGCTGCTGCCCAGTTTTCCCGGTCCGCAAGCCTACCGGCAGGCCTACGAGTACGGGGTGAAGATCATCGGCGTGACGGCCCATTTTGTGAGCATGCACCTGGACGAGGGGCCGATCATCGCGCAGGCCGGGGCGCGTGTGCGCTCCAACGCCAGCCTGAAGGAGATCGTGGCCGCCGGCCAGAGGCTGGAAGCCGCGGTGCTGGTCAAAGCCGTCCGCCTCTATCTGACCAAACGCCTGGATGTGCATTGGGGCGTAGTCAAGCAAGTCTGAAGCATGACACTTGCGTTGGCGCAATGAACAAGACTTCAAAATATCTCCCGCTGCTTTCTGTAATCCTATTCGGCGCTCTTTGCCTTGTCGTTTTCGCATATATTCGAAATTCGTATCAAATGGACCGAGAGCTTTCGTATCAAAATGGGTACATTGCATTCATTTTGACCGTTCGGCGTGCCGCACTTAAAGGTGATAAGGAACAGGAAGCGAAGGCGTTGTTTGAATTGGGAGATGAACGGTTCCAGATATACACTCCTGTTCCGCTGCACGGACGCATGGCGAAAATGGTAAATTCAGTGAGGGAGATGTCGGTGAGGGAAATAATTGATGATTTGCGCGCGAAAACTGGCAAGGATTTCGGTAGCAAGCCAGGCCCTTGGATTTTGGAATACGGAGATGAGTCGTACAGGGAATTAGAGAGGCAACTTGAACATTCTTCCAAATGACACCTTCGAGTCCCTCCGCCGAGATTGAACCTCACCCCCAGCTTGGCCCTCCCCTCTTCGATCTGCGAGGGAAGCGACAGACCTCCGCGCGGCAAGCCGCAACCAAAGAAGATCAACCACGGATTTCACGGATGGCACGGATAAGAAGAGTCGGGTTTTCCATCCGTGAAATCCGTGAAATCCGTGGTCTCAAATCCTCGCGAGAATGACTGATGTTGGGGTACTGCAAGTGGTGGTTTCACGATGCGTCCGTTCCCCCGCCGGGCCTGTTTTGGTCTTTGATTTTCAGGCCGTACGAATTATCGTGTGCCTATTGTGAGTGATTTATTGGCCGGAGTCTTGGCGGCGTTGATTTCGACGAACACGCCCGCCGCCACCAGCAACCTGGTGCGGGAGCAAACCGGCATCTCCATCTCCATTCCCGACCCCAAGGATCCGGTCGAAAAGGAGTATCGCAACCTGATCACCGACGACGACACCGCGGCGGAGGAGATCGAAAAATGGGCGGACACGGCCCATGCCGCCACCGCGGCGGGCGACACGCACGCGCAAGCCACGCTGCAATTCCGCATCCGGCAGCGTCTGGACGGGGTGAAGAACAACTACGAGGAGTTTCTCCAGCTCCATCCGGAGCATGTCCGCGCGCTCCTGGCGTTCGGCGGCTTCCTGAAAGAAACCGGCGACACGGAGGGCGCGCGGGTCCAGTGGGAAAAGGCGCGGCAACTGGCGCCCAAGAATCCCGCGGCGTGGGACGACCTGGGCACGCTGTACGAGGAGGACGACGTGCAGAAGGCGTTCGAGTGTTTTTCCAAGGCCATCGAGCTGGACCCCAGCCATGCGGTTTACTACCACAATTTGGGGGAGCTTGTGTTCATGGAACGAAAGGAGGCGGCGGAGCACTGGAAGATCTCGGAAGAGGAGGTGTACGACTTGTCGCTGGCGCTCTACCGGAAGGCGACGAAACTGGCCCCCGACGATTTCATCCTGGCCACCGATTACGCGGAGTGTTTCTACGGCGTCAACCCGCCGCGGTGGAAGGAGGGCCTGGAGGCGTGGACGGAGTGCCTGAAGATCGCGCCGGACGAGAGGGACCGGGAGGGGGTTCGCATCCACCTGGCCCGCATCAGCCTGGCGCTCTCCAACTTTGACGAGGCGCGGCGGAACTTGGACGGGGTGACGAACGGGATCTACCTGGCGCAGAAGAACCAAATCTCGCGGAACATCGAGGCGGCGATCCAGAAGGCGCTGACCAACGGGCCGCCGCAACCGCTACGGTGAGGGGATTAATTTCTACTTGACAGTAGGCCCCCCCGACGGGACGAGATTTCCCGACTCGTCCAGGATCGGGAACCAGCGTTTGCGGTCGGCCTCGGCTCCGATCGCGGTGCGGCGGCAGCGGTTGACCAGGGCCTTGTAAAAAACATCCGCCTTCTTCGGGTCGAGAACCTTGATCCAAGTTCCGGCCTCGCTCAGGACGCGGGCGGTTTCATCGGAATTATCGGGCATCAAGAGCGCGGCCCGCCAGGCCAGAGCGGCGGCCAGAAAGCGATAAGTATAACGGACATCGGGATCGGGCGCGCTTTGCCCCGCGCGACGCAACTCGTCGTCGGAGGCGGGCAGCAGCGCGTCATTGGTGCGCCCGGCGGCGGTGACGCCCTCCTCAAACTTGCCGTCCTGGATGTGCCAATCCGGAGCCGTTTCTGTGCCCAACAAATCCAGGCCGTTGGTCGCGGTGATCCGGGCGGCGGCGAAAAGCGCCCGGGCGCGGTCCAGGGCGGGCAGCGAGATGTTGTCCCCCCGCGCGAGGGCCTGCGCGAGCGCATCGGCCTTGGGCAGCAATGACGCCGAATAATAGGTCCGCGCCTCAGCGGCCCGGTGGAGGCGGGCCAGACGGCGGGCCAGCAGATCCCGAATCCCATCGTCGGCCCGAATCCCATCATTCGATTCCGCCGGCCAATTGCGGTCCACATAATCCTTCAACTCGTCCACTGTCAACACGCGGTCTGCGATGTAGGCGGCGTCGTCATGGAAGCCCGAGCGCCACAAGGCGTCGAGGGCCTCGACATATTCCCGGCGAGTGAGACGCAAGGCGCCCAACTCGCCCAGAACCTGCTCCGAGGCGGGGATTCCATTCAGCGAGGCGCCGGGAATGTAGGGGTCGAAGTCGCGGGTGTGGTCGTTAAAACCTTCCACCGTCAAATCGTCCTGGAATAGCGCGGGAGCATTGGTGGGCCTGGGTTGGATTGGAAAGAGCGCGACGACTTTTGTGAGGAGGGCGGCGGCCTGATCCACCTTTCCGGAGCGCAGCAGCAACTTGGCCCGCAACCATTGGCTGGCCGGGGCGTCCGGGGCGCGGTCAATCCACCGTTGGGCGGCGTCCCAATCGCCGGCCTGATAGGCCGCCAGCGCGAATTCCTCCGCCGAGGCGACATCCCGCGCGCCAGCCGCCTCCACGGCGGCGAGCCATTTTTTTCGCGCGTCGTTTCCGTCGTACGAGTATTCCCCCCGATTATGCGAGATGAGATAAGCGGTGATGACATGCTGGACTTTTGGGTTGGCGGCCAGCGCGGCCAGTCCTTCGGCGTCCTCCTTGCCGAGCGCCGCCGCGGCGCCGAAACGCAGGGACTCATAGGCCGACTTGTCGCCGGAGGCAAACTGATCGAGGTACAGCTCGACGGCGTCGGCGATTTTGCCCTGCTGCAATTGGGTTTGGGCCTCCAGGCCCAGGCTCGCCGCCGCCAGGCCGGTGGAATCCACAAAGCCATGCGCGGACAAATCGCGCACACGCTTGAAATAAGCGATGGCCCTGGCCGGGTCGTCCTTCTGCAAGGATTTGCCCAGCATGAACGCGGCCCAGGTGGATTTGAAATGGCGGTCCGGGGCCGGAAGATTTAGAAGATCCCGCCAGGCGTCGCGCGCGACATCTTTGTTCGTCAGGGCCGGATTGTCCCACGCGACCGCGCCCTTGAAATAGTCCGCGAACTCGTCGGGCAACAGGCGGGTGATCGTGATTTTGGGGAACAGCGGCGGCGGGACGGTGGGCTTGCCCCGGACAAGCTTCTGGGCCTTTTCGTCCCAATCTATGGGCCGGCTGGCGTCCGAGGCCGCCACGCCCGCAAGGTAGGCCCTGAGTTTGTCGCGCTCGGCGAGATGGCTGGCGCAAATTCGCGCGGCCTCGTTGTCGGGCACGCCGGCTTTTTTCAGGGAGTTGGTCAGATCGCGAAGCTCGGCCTCGAGGGCCTGGTCCGCCGGGGTGGCGCCGTTGGTCACGGCCTTGAATTCGGGCGGCTCCAGGCGCATGCGGCGCAATTCCCCGGCAAAGGAGGTTGCGGGAGCGACCAGGATGGAGTCCCCGCCGGAGTCCAGAAAACGATTGGGGAAAAAGGGGCCGCAGGCCAGGACGGCCGCGCAGGCGGGGCCGGCCAGGAGGAGCGCCGCCATCCAGCCCTTGGATCTCATCCGTAAAGAATATTTGCTCGACATAAATCCAACCCGTGTGATGTGCGCTTCCGGGGAGCGCGGGCGTCTCGCCCGCCGTTTTCGGCCTCTGGCCGAAAATACCCCTTTCTGAAAGCAGCCGGCGGGACGCCGGCTGCGGCGACCGGGAGGTAAGAACAACAGAAGGCTGGCCCGCAGCGATGCGGGCTGGTCGCGCTCCCCAATCTCAAGTCTATTTGATCTCAAGTTGCACCTCGCGTTCCTGGCTCAGACGCAGCCAGCCGACGACCAGTTGCTCGCCGGCGGGCAGGCGGAAGGCCGGCGCGCTGATTTGGAATTTTGCGGCGGACGGACCGTCGTCCACCAGATCAAATCCGTGCAAGCCATCGCCCGCGACCAGGCGGGCGTCGCGCCAACGGACTTGGATGGCGGGCGGGGAGGACCAATCCAATTCGCCGCGGTTGGCGGCGGTGATCTCCACCAGCCCCGGCTCGACGCGGCGGGATTCGGCGCGGACATCCTGGCGGGGGAGGCGTCCGGCCATGACGGCGGCCAGAGTCGGCCAGCGGAAATTCAAGGCGTCGCCCGCCACCGGGAGTCTGTACCATATAATTCCCAGCATGGCGGCCGGATGGCTGGTGGTCCAGGTCTGGACCAGCCCGGCCATCGCGGCCGGGTCGGCGCGCGCCTCGCGCAATTGCGCGCCCTCCGGCCAGGCCCGATCCGGCCCCTCGGCCGAAAGCCCCACAAAGCGCCCGGCCGCGTCGAACGCGACCAGGTAGCCGTAAGTGGGCAGCGCGACACGGAAGGGCGCGCCGATTTCCCCCGCCCGCGCGACCGCCCTCCGGGCTGCCGCCGGGTCGCACAAGGAGAATGGCGCATCCAGGCCCGCGGGCCGCTCCAGGGAATGGACCTGGAGCACGTAGCCGTCGGACGCGCGGGCCAGCGGGGCGAAAGCCGGCTGGCTCAACCAGCTTGGCAGCGCGGTGATGGTCAGGGCGGTCGGAGCGATCTTGCGGCGGATGGCGGCGAGCCAGGAGCGGTAGCCATCGAGTTTGGAATCGGCGCAGTCAAAATCCATTTGCAGTTCGGCTGGATCCAGGCCGTTGGCCTTCGCCTCGGCCACCAGACCGGCGGCCAGGCTGGCGAGAAAAATTGCGGCCGGGTCGTCCGCCGAAAAACTTCCCGCCCACGGGCCCACGCGCAAGGCCAGTCCGATGGGGCGCCGGGCGCCGACCAAGGCGGCAAAATCCAGCGGCGGGCGGGCGACGAGCGGCTCTGCGCCCCGCCAGGAGACCTCCGCGGCCAGCACCACAATGCTGTCAAAATTTGAACCGTGCTCCGCCAGCGCGTCGCGGACCGGCTGGTTCCAGACGCGCTGCCAAACGTAGGCCTCCTGGGTCAACCCGGCCGGGGGAGCAGCCTGGGCGCGGAGCGGGGAAAAAGCTCCCCCCAACAGCCCGAGGCAACAAACCGCCCGGGCACCCCACGATTGTCTGGTCCGGTGTTTCGTTGAAACCCGCCCAGGAACCTGCCGGAGCCTCCTGCCCATGAACGAGCTTGGCGCCACCTCACCCCGGCCCTCTCCCCCACTGCGTGGCGGAGAGGGAGAAGACTCGCCTATTGGTCCTGGGATACTATTAGCCAGCTCATTGGCTGGTCGGGCGCTCTCCCCCGCCTCCGCCAAGGCTACGGCGGGCAGGCCGTCCCTCTCCTCCACAAGTGTGTGGAGGAGGGGGAGAAGAAGCGAGCGCAGCCACGGATTCGTCATTGTTTTCCTCCGAGAAGCCATTTCAACTCCGACTTGGTTTTGGCGGGCCAGAGTTTTTTGTCGGTCATGATCGAATTGCGCAAGGCGCGATGACAGGAGCAGCCCGGTTCGGTGGGAATTTGGGGAAGAGCGCGGGCGATGATCGCCTGGGCCTGGCTGGCGTTTTTCATCAAATTGGCGATGATCATCTCGACGGTGACGTGCGCCTGGTCCACCTTCCAGCAGTCGTAATCGGTCACCATCGCCAAGGTGGCGTAGGCGATTTGGGCCTCGCGGGCGCACTTGGCCTCGCCCAAATTGGTCATGCCGATGACGTCATAACCGAGCTTGTGGTTGGTGAGGGACTCGGCGCGGGTGCTGAAGGCCGGCCCCTCCATGTTGACGTAAGCGCCGCCATTGTGGACGCGGGCGCCCTCGGCGCGGCAGCTTTGGAAGAGCACCTGGCGCAATTCCGGGCAAACCGGGTCGGCGAAGGCGATGTGGGCCACAATGCCGCGGCCAAAGAAAGAATGCTCGAAGGAGCGCTTGGTCCGGTCCACAAACTGGTCGGGCAAAACGATGTCGCACGGGTGGTATTTATTCTGCAAGGAGCCGACGGCGCTGACGCTGAGGATCCAGGAGACGCCCAGCTTTTTCATGGCGCAGATATTGGCGCGATGATTCAACTCGCCCGGCAGGATGCGATGGCCGCGCCCATGCCGCGGCAAGAAAACCACCTCCCGCCCGGCGAGCCGGCCGGTGAGGAAATCATCCGACGGCGGGCCGAAGGGTGTCTTGACCCCCACCCATTTTTGGCCGGTGAAGCCTTCGATGTGGTAAAGGCCGCTGCCGCCGATGACGCCAACGCGATGTGATTGCATAGATTTTGTGGGCGCAGAATAAAGGGAAGGGCGGGCGGTGTCCATCCCGGCTTTGGGGGGCAGATTCCGTCGGCGAGACGCCGACGGAGGCGGTCGAGACGACCGCGCTCCCCCGGAGAGTCACTGATCATTGGGATCGGTTCGGATTCGGCTTTTTGTGGTCAAACCTCCTTTTCTGGTTTGACTGGGTTTGACTGGGTTTGACGATTCACACTTTTTCGGGGCTATTTCGGCATTGGCGGGCCAAATTGGATGGGGCGCCAAAGCAATCTGATTTTGCTTTTTTTGCCATTTTTTGCATTTCGTCACAAAAAAATATTTTTTTTTACCTTTATTGACCTTTATCCACCTTTATCCACCTTTATTGAGCTTGAACCACCTTGATTGGGATCGCTGCCAGGTTGAACCCAAAGTCGCAACGTCGCAAGGACACCATATCCGGCTTGAATGGCCTTTATCGGGCTGGGGGGTGCGCCACTTTGGCGCAAAACACCTTGCGCCGCCGCGGACGGGTTGCCGTCCAGGCCGGTTCTGACGTTTCTTGCCTCTGACCTCATGCTTTGTAAGGTGTATCACATAGCAAAGGAAAAGTCAAGTGGAATCGGCGGGAAAGTGGGGGTCGGGCGTTTTGGAGGGAGGGGGGACGCGGTGGAGGTGTGACATTTTCCCGAGAGGTCGAGGGACTGGCCAAGGGCCGTGGTGGAATCGGACGGATTGGACGGATTGGACGGATCGGAGGTTACTCTTGCTTTGGCAAGGACTGCTCCGCCCCCACGCCTGGCGAAGTATGCAGGGGGGGCGAAGTCGGGAAAACCTCTTTTGATCCGCCCCGCATTTAAGTCAGGATTAGGGATTAGGATTAGGGATTAGGATTAAGATTAGGATTCGGACCGCTCTGCAATGACGCTCAGGGGTGTTGGAGATCGGCGTCGAAATCAGTCGGCCTCAGAGGCTTTCCCCGAGGAACACCGCCCGCCAAGTTGCGCGAGGGGCCGCGGGACTTGTACGCGTAATAGATGGCCCTCTTGGTCGTGAAGGAGACGTTGGGATCGGGGTCATTGAGGAGGGTCTTTAGCGTGCTGATCGCGAGGTCGGTGCGATTAAAGGCCAGAGCATAGATCGCGATAGCCCTGTAATCATAGGCGGGATCGGTCGCGAGCGCCGCCAGTTTTGGGGTCAAGGCGTCATCCACGCACAACCCCGCCAAGCTCTCGATCCGACTCTTCTCCCCAGGCAGCGGGTTGGATGAGAGCCATCGCTCAATGAACGACCAGAGCTCTTTGGACGAAAAATCCCCGGGTTGCAGATGTCTTCCCGTCGGCGTTTCAGGCCAGGTGGCGTAGCCGCGCTCAATGGCCGCGGCGAGCGCGCCCCACAATTGTTGGGTGGGATCGTTGAGGAGCGTGTTCAGCGTGCTTACGCCCGCGTCAGTTCGGTTCAGTGCCAAGGCTTCGATCGCCTGGCTTCTGGATTGAGGATCCACCTCGGAATCAACGGCAATGGCGATGAGGCTCGGGGTGAAGGAATCGTCGTAGCAGGCATAGGCGGCCAATTCCGCGCCCACTCTCAATTCGGCGGGTTTGGAGGAGGCCAGCGCCCGCTGGATCAACGGTTGGATGACCTCCTTCCCCTCTTTCTTCTTGTCAATGTTGGTGTCCAGCAGATCATAATTATTGAGCAGATACTCCATGCCGTCATGCAAGCCGTGCGCGGCCGCCGCCTCGAAGATGGCCTTGCCCGTCTCCTCCGTGCGCGGAAGGTAGTACATGAGCATCTCGTCCACCCAAACGCCCTCGTTGGCGGGGCCATAGATGCTGCGGAGCAAAGCCGGAAGAAGTTCGGGACTGCCGGTGTAAGCGAGCTTGAGCAGCAACCTCTCCAGATCGGGATCATACTGCGTTGCGCTGTTGACAGCCCGGGGGACCAAGCGTGCCGCAATCTGGTTGGTCAAGCCCGTCACGTAATCGTCCATCTCCTCCTTCGAGCGCGGGGAGACGGTGATAGTGATTGGAGCGGAGGTGAGTGTGGTTCCGCCAGAAGCGCCGACATTCCCGGCAAGCTCCGCCCCGGCGCGCCGCAGAATCAGCCGCGAGAGGACTGTGGTTCCTCCAGAAGCGCCGAGATACCAAGTGCCCGCCACCTCGTATCGTCCAGGTTCCTTGATGAAGGCAGGCAGGTTCAGCGCCTGGATTCTCGTGAAGGATTCGCCGGGATGCAGAACATAGTTAATGAAACGGCTATGAAAAGCGTTTTGCAACCCGTCCTGGCTGCGCTGCTTGCTCTGCGGGTATGGAGGAACGATGTCGCCAGAGGCAGTTTTGGCGCTCAGCAAGCATTGACCGTTGCGTCCGAATCGCTCTTCCGTTTGGTCCTCAAACTGGAAGTCCGCCGTCCCATGATTGCTGATGATGAACTGGATGGGGATCTCGTCGCCGACTTTCAATTCGGTGTTTGTGCAACGGATTTCGAGTGAAAGACCTGGTGGGTTTGTGACTGGCTGGGCGTTGCTGGACGGGGGGTGGAGGAGCAAAACAAAAACCCACACCGCCCAGGCCGCGCGGCGCGTTCTCGGCAGGCTCGAAAGGCCCGCGGCGGGTGGCTTGGCGAGGGATGTCATCATAGGTCAAGCAAAGCAACGGGTTGCGCACCGCCTGGCAAGGCCCGTGCTGGAATCTGACGTATTGGACGGATAGGACGGATCGGAGGTTACTCTTGCTTTGGCAAGGACTGCTCCGCCCCCATGCCTGGCGAAGGATGCAGGGGGGGCGAAGTCGGAAAAATGAGGCGGCGACGTTGCGCCAGATCCATTTTATTGTCAGGCTTTTTTCTTGGAAGTGGAGGTCTTTTCAGCGCGCTTTTCGGAAAGCATCCCCACTGCTTTGTTGATTCTCGCCTTTCTTGTCTCGGTCCGTTTTGCCTCAGTAATCCACTTCAGATATTCCCGCTGGTGCGAAGGCGCGCAGGCCGAAAAGAACTGGTCCAGCCCCGCTTCTTTCAGGGCATCGGAAAAATCTCTTGGAATGGCGGTCATGTTGGCGGGAAAAGCCAAACGCGGCCCCACTTACTGGGGGGAATCGCCGACTTGGAAGCGGGCGAAACGACGGATGAGGATTTCGTCGGCGAGCTGCTTGGCAACGCCGCCGAGGTGCTCCTTGACGGAGACCTCGGAGTTGCGCTTGACAAAGCCCTGGTCCACCAGGCAACAAGTGGTGTAGTATTTTTCGAGCTTGCCCTCGACGATCTTGGCGAGGGCCTGGGGCGGCTTGTTCTTGACCTGCTCGGCGGCGATTTCGCGCTCTTTGGCGATGAGGGCGGCGGGGATTTGGTCGCGGGAAACGACGGAGGGGTTGCCGGCGGCGATTTGGAGGGTGATGTCGCGGACCAGTTGTTTGAAGTCCTCGTGGGCGACGGTCTCCTCTTTGCCGGCGCCGACTTCGACCAGGACGCCGACTTTGGCGCCGGTGTGGATGTAGGCGGCGACCATGCCGTTGCCGGCGACCTGGTAGCGGATGGAGCGGGGCAGGCGGATGTTCTCGCCGATTTTGGCGACGGCGGCGACGCGGTCCGGCTCCAGGGCGTCCAGGGTTGCGCCGGAGGCGAGTTTGCGGGCGGTTTCGTCGGAGAAGGCGCGGAAGGTATCGTTGCGGGCGACGAAATCGGTCTCGCAGTTGACCTCGAGGAGGACGCCGACTTTTGCGCCGGGCTGGATGCTCTGGGCGATGAGGCCCTCCTTGGCCTCGCGGGAGGCCTTTTTGGCGGCGGAGGCGACGCCTTTTTTGCGGAGGTGGTCAATGGCGGCGTCCAGGTTGCCCTTGGTTTCGGTGAGAGCGCGTTTGCAATCCATCAGGCCGGCGCCGGTCATTTCGCGCAGTTTGCCAACATCGGCGGCAGTGAAATCAGACATGGGTGTAAGGGTGGGTTGTGAGTGGTTGAGATGTCAGGCCGGGGCTTGGGCCGGGGCCGGCGTTGGAACCGGGGCCGCGACTGGGGCCAGGGTGGGGAGTGGGGCCGCAACGGGGGTCTGGGCGGGAGGTTCAGGGGCCGGGGCGGCGGCGGCATCGGGAGCGGGGGCGGTGGGTTCGGTCTGCTCGGCTCTGCGGCGGCCGTATTTGGCCTCGTATTCGCCGCGGGCCTGCATGACGACTTGGACGACGGTCTGGAGGATGAGGCGGATGGAGCGGATGGCGTCGTCGTTGCCGGCGATGGGGTGGGTGACGAGGTTAGGGTCGCAGTTGGTGTCCACCAGCGCGACGATGGGGATGTTGAGGCGGCGGCCCTCGGCGACGGCGTTGTGCTCGCGCTTGATGTCCACGACGAACATGGCGGCGGGGTATTTGTCCATGGAGCGGATGCCGTCGAGGTTTTTGAAGAGGCGGGCGGCTTCGCGTCGGTACATG
>JBEKAN010000050.1:0-15851 GCA_050015895.1 Verrucomicrobiota bacterium | reverse complement strand
GGCGTTCTGCCTTGGGAAATTTTCCACAAATGGAAGGCGGACAAGCAACTCATTCTTGTTTACCACTCCGATGCGTTGTTTCACATTTTTCCAAGAAGGGCTTTTCCTTCAACGGAGGAGTTCCAATGGTTCCAAGCCCTATTGAGGACCAAACTTGGACCCGAGGGAATATGATTCGTCGAGCATAGTGCGTCACCACATGACGGCCCCGTGGTCCCGGCCAACGGATTCGCGCAGGGGCAAAAATTAAACTTTCCACCGCCTCCCTTCCCGGTTTAGTCTCACACTCATGCAAATTTATTCACCAAAGGACTTGCGCAATTTTGCCGTCGTGGGACACGCCTCGTGCGGGAAGACCCTCTTGTGCGAGGCGATGCTCGCCGCCAGCGGCGCGATCGGCCGCATGGGCCGGATCGCCGACGGCACGACGGTGTCCGACTACCACCCGAGCGAGAAACAGCGCCAAATCTCCACCCAGGCCTCGCTCCTCCACACCACGTGGCTGGGGAAGAAATTCAATATGATTGACGCCCCCGGGTATCTGGACTTCGTGGGGGAGGCGCTCAGCGCGCTGCGCGTGGCGGACTTCGCCGTGGTCGTCGTCCATGCGCGCGACGGCGTGGGGGTCGGCACGGAGCGGGTCTGGAACTGCGCCACCGAACTGGGCATTCCCAAAATCATCGTGGTCAATTTTGTGGACAAACTGGCCGGGAGCTTCGAGGAGACGCTGGCGGCGTTGCGGGAGCATTACGGGGCCGGGGTTTTCCCGTTGAATCTGCCCATCAACGCGGGGGCCGGTTTCAACCAGACGCTGGATGTGATGCGCAACGAGGTGGTCACTTATGACACGTCCGACGGGCGGGGGCGGTTCCGGGAGGAGGCGCCGGAGGGGATTTGGAAGGACGAGGTCACACGGCTGCACAGCGAGCTGATCGAACACATCGCCGAGTCGGATGACACGCTGCTGACCAAGTTTTTCGACCAGGGCGGATTGTCGGAGGAGGAGTTTCGAGCCGGCATACACGACGCCGTGCGGAAGCAGCATGTCATCCCGCTGTTCTGCACGGCCGCGGAAACGGGGGTGGGTGTCGCCCGCCTGATGGATTTCATCGCCAAGTACGCGCCCTCGCCCGCCGACCGCCCGAGCCAGCCGGCGATGGACGCCAACGACGCGGCGGTGGAGGTCCGGCTGGGCGACGCGGCGCCGGTGGTCCACATTTTTAAGACGATGGCGGAGGAGCATTTTGGCGAGTTGTCTTTCTTCCGGGTCTATTCGGGCACGGTGCGCTCCGGGATGGAGTTGTTCAACGCGGACCGTGGGAAGAGCGAACGGATCGGCCAGATCTATATTCTCAACGGGCGCGAGCGGGCGGCGATGGAGGAATTGGGCGGGGGCGACATCGGAGCGGTGGTGAAATTGAAGGACACGCACACGGGCAACACGCTCTGCACGTCCGCGCGCCCGGTGCGGTTGAACAAGGTGCAATATCCGCGGCCCACCATCCACGCCGCTTTGGTCTTCAGTGTCAAGGGCGAGGAGGACAAGGTGGCCGCCGGCCTTGCGGCGCTGCACGAGGAGGACCCGACTTTTGTCCACGGGGTGGATTCCGAACTGCACCAGACCATTATTTCGGCGCAGGGCGAGCTGCACTTGGAGGTGGTGATTGACCGGTTGCGGCGGCGTTTCAATGTGCATGTGGAACTGGGCGAGCCGCGTGTGCCGTTCCGGGAAACCATCGCCGCCCCGGCGGATTCGCGCTACCGGCACAAGAAGCAGACGGGCGGAGCCGGGCAGTTCGCCGAGGTGTGGATGAAGATCGAGCCGCTGGCGCGCGATTCGGGGGTGGAATTCACGGAGACGCTGAGCGGGCAGAACGTGGACCGCGTCTTCGTGCCGTCCGTGGAGGAGGGAGTGCAGAACGCGTGCCGCGAGGGCATCCTGGCGGGATACAAGGTGGTGGACGTGAAGATTGATTTCTACGACGGGAAGATGCACCCGGTGGACTCGAAGGACATCGCGTTCCAGATCGCCGGGTATTTCGCGTTCAAGGAGGCGTTCATGAAGGCGCGGCCCTGTCTGCTGGAGCCGATCCACCAGATCGAGGTGCGGATTCCGGAGGACTGCCTGGGCAAAGTGATGGGCGACATTTCCAGCCGGCGCGGGCGCATCCTGGGGGTGGACGCGGAGGGTCCGTTCCAGGTGATCAAGGCGCTGGTGCCGGCGCGCGAACTTTACAAGTACTCGAGCCAGCTTCGCTCGCTCACGGCCGGCCGGGGCGTTCACGCCGAGAACTTCGACCACTACGAGGAAATGCAGCGCGACCAGGAGTTGAAAGTGATCGAGGAGGCGAAGAAGCGGAAGGCCGAGAGTCATGTCAAGTAGAGTGCCGGGAGTGTCTCGTTCCGATGAGCATTAAGAAGACATTCATTGTGGTGACAGTCGCAGCGCTCGTTGGTTTGGTGATTGGGGGTTTGTTTGGGCTTGGCGCGGGCGAAATCGCGCCGGAGTTTTTTCGGCACATCGTTCCCTGGCACGATGTCGAGCCGGTCGGCTTCGCCATCTTCTGCGGAGCCACCGCGGGCGTTGTGCTCGGCGGCGGCCTGGGATGTTTCGGTGTGATCCTTCAGTTCATCTCTGAGTGCAGACGAAAGCCATGAGGCGAACACCGTGTCAAGAAAACCAGCCCGTTTGTTGAGACTGATGGGCGACCCATAACTCGGCGCCAGCCGAACACCTGAGAATGGAGATTCTGCTTCGCGTTCTTCCGTTCGTAGCGGCCGAGTTCTTGTTGATTTGGGGTGTCTTGCAACTCTGCCGTATTGCTTTCATTGCTTCGTTTGTGGTTCTGCTCTTGGCGGCGATCTATGCCATCGCGAGTGAGCCTTCATCAGAGATTTTCGGTTTTATCGGATCTTGTGTTAACGTGTTTGGGCTTAGCTGTGTTTTCCTCGCAGAACGAGTTGGCAAAGGCGCATTCATTTCCAAGCGTGGATTAGGCAAGCGTTATTGTTTTTTCTGGGCTTGGCCGGCCTGTGTATTCTTTGACGTCAAAGAAGTTTGCACAAGTTGTGTAAATACTATTTATCATCCGTCCATGGCTCGATTCGCTTGAGGACCCGCTCTTTGCCGAGGACTTCCATCAGGAACTTCGCGCAGGGTCCGTGCGGAGCCGCTTTGGAAAGTCAGGCCCTTGGAGCGACCACTAAAGTTCATCGCCCGGCATCGGTGGGACATTCGGCACTTTGGCCCCCTCTTGCGTCGTTGATCGTGACGGTCGCGCGCATGGATTCATTAACGCGGTCGCGCGGATACTGTTAAACCGTCGCTGGTGCAGAAACACAACTCTTTCGCGATGTCTCATTTGGCCAGTTTGCTGCCGTTGGTTTCCGCCTCGAAGCTGCGGGTGAAAAGCGTGGCAGGCGGCTCCTGGCCGCTGCCAATTAATTGACGCCACGATTGGTCGTCGAGCAGTTGATTGTTTGGGCGGACAAATTCCCGGTATGCCATCACCGCGCCGCGATAGAGCTGCAAGGAGTCTCCATGCCGGGCAATCACGTAGAGCGCCTGCGGCCGGACAAGCCCGGCATAGAGCATGGAACTGGTCAGCGGGCTGGAGTAAACGCGCGTCACAATTGGGAAATCATCCCGTGGCACCTCGTAAGAATTTCCGTAATACAAATGCAAGCCCGCCAGCGTCACACCATAGGTTTGAATCCATTTGCCGTCATCCTGCGTCAGAGTTTCCCCGGCCAGTGATTTCTTGGCCAACTCAGCCAGTCGGTCGCAGACCGGGGCAAAATCGTTGAGCATACGGCCCACGTTCTGTCTGCATCCAAAGAACAACTGGAGCGTTTCTGTCTCCGACTTGTTGGCCGATCCGCTCTCGGCGCACCGCCGCGCCAAGTCCGCCAAGTCCTTTTGGGCTTTTTCCCAACCCCCTTCCGATCCGGCATTGTGGAATTCGGCGCGATGTTTCTCGTAATAACGACCCTTAAATTCATCGAGTTGCACCAAGTTATAAATTCCTTGGAAGTCTTCCGCTTGCAGAGATTTCTCATAGAGCGCGAGATCTTCCAACAACTGGCTCGCGACGGCTTTGACATCAAATCGTTGGTCAGGCACGACCTTGTCCAACGCCTCCGCCGTCCGGCGCGTCAGCATCGCCAGGCCGGAGAAGAACTTCGGGTAGGGCGCCACCATGCCCTCGGGCGGAGAGATTAGCCCCAAATACTCGACGTTCGATTTGGTATGCAATGCCCATGTGTGCCGCTCTTGCGCCCAGGCGCCAAGTTGTGTCCAAAGTTGCAAGTCCAACCAGGCTTCGGTCCGCATTGGCGCCGGCGCCGAGGCGGGCAGCGGTATCTGAAGCTCGGCCAATAATTGCATCGCCTCGCCATAGAGCGAATTGGGCATCGGCCCGCAGTCCGCCTTGAGGATTTGCCCGCTGACGCTTTTCCCGAACTCGTATTGCAGCGCGCGCACTGCGGCGGGCGAACGCAGGATCGGCGAAGCCGCCAGAAAATCCAAGCCGGAAGGATACTTGCGGCCGGGGATCTTCGGATCCACAGTGGCGCCAAAACAAACCGCGCAGGGCAATTGCCGCGGCGGCAACAAACGAAATCCCCGGGTTAGTCTGGCGAATTCGGCGAATTGCTCCGGCGTTAGCAACTGATCGTTCACGCGCGGCAAAGGCAATTGCGCTTCCAGCCTTTCTTGGATGGCGGCGATCTGGCTATCCGTCATGGCGCCAGCCGAGCGATTGGTTCCCAAAACTTCTCTTGCGGCGTCCCCATATTCGCGAATCGTCCCGTCTTCCGCGGGAGCAAGGAGCGCGTCAATGGGGTCCGACAATTGCTTCCACAATGCCAGGAGTTCCGCATTGGCGTTGACCAATTCGGCAAGCGCGACGGCGGATTTCGTCTCGCGCACATCGGTCAAGCGGAAAACGACACTGGCATACCATTGCCGCGCGGCGAAGTAATCGCTCAATTCCGGCGACTGGACGTAAAAGCTCTGCGCGCGAAACTGGAGGGGCGAGAGAGGAAACCCGATGGGCGTTTTGACCGTCGTGGAGCCTATGCGCAAGCCATCCACGATGCCTTTCGTCTTCGGAGGGAGGGATTGCCGGTACTGTTCGTCCTGCAAGGCGAGCCCGACCGAAGCGAACAAGATCAGATCGCTGTTTCCGGTTTTCGGATCGGTGGCCGCAGTCAGAAGTCGGCGCGAGAAATCAAGTAATCTGGGACTCTGAATTTCCTCCAATCCCTTGACGCCTTCTTCCAGCAGGAAATGGTAGCCATCCCAAGCCGAATCAGTCGTGATGAAGCACGGCAATGTTCCCTCATCGAACTCGGCATCAGACCGCTCTTTGGTCAGCGGGCTTTTGATGTAAGCTTCAAAAATCTGTTTGAACGCGGGTGCGGCGACGACGAAGCCGTTTTTCCCGAGAAGTTCTTTCGCCGCGGGCGAGCCACCAAAAACCTCAATGTCTTTAACGGCGACCAGATCGTAGGGTTGGCCGTAAGCGAAGGCGGCGGCGAAAAGAACCTGCAGGAGAAAGAGAATGATGAATCGAAGACCAAGGGCAGGTCTAATATAGAAGCTCATAGCGAAATCCTTGGGCAAAATCACGCCACAGTCAACTGAAATGGGCCTATCTTCTCGTAAACGTCATCCGGCATGTTCAGCTCGATTGCTTTCATTTGATTTCGCCTGTCCATGCGGCGAGGCGACTGAGGACGCGGTCTTTGCCGAGGACTTCCATGAGGTGGTAGAGGCTGGGGCCGGCGGGGGCACCGGCGCAGGCGAGACGGGTGGGGTGCACGAGGGGGCCGGCTTTAAGGCCCAATTCGGCGGCGACAGCCTTGAGGGTTTGCTCGATGGCGGGGGCTTGGAAATCGGTCAGTTTTTCCATGGCGTCGCGGAGTTTCTCCAGACGCGCTCTGGCCTCCGGCGTGAATTCCTTTTCGGCCAGGGCGGGGTCAACTTTGACTTCCTCGGTGAAATAGAAGCCGGCGTAGGCGGGGAGGTCGGCGAAGCGCTTGATTTTGCCGCGGCAGGTGGCGAGGGCGGCGCGGGTGTAATCGGAAGAATAAGTGTTGACAGCAAGGCCGGCGCGCAGGAGCGCCCGCGTCCCCAATTCGAGGAATCGCTCTTCGCCCATTTCGCGGATGTATTCGCCGTCCAGCCAGTAAAGTTTGGTGAGGTCGAAACGGGCGTTGTGGCGGAGGATTTGCGGGAGGTCGAAAAGGCGGATGGTCTCCTCCAGGGACATTTTTTCGCGGTTTTCCTTGGGGGACCAGCCCAGGAGGCAGAGGTAGTTGACCACGGCCTCCGGCACGCAGCCCTCGTCCATGTAGGCAAGGAGGGATGCGCCCTTGTCGCGCTTGCTCATCTTCGCGCCGTCGGGATTGAGGATGAGGGGGATGTGGGCGTACTGCGGCGGGGCGACCCCGAAGGCGCAGAACAGGGCGATGTGCTTGGGCGTGTTGGAAAGATGATCCTCGCCGCGGATGACGTGGGTGACGCCCATCTCCAAATCGTCCACGACGTTGACGAGATGAAAAACGGGCTGGCCGTCGGAGCGGACGATGACAAAATCCGGGTCCGCCATCTCGCGGTCGGTCAGGGCGCGGGTGACATTTCCGACGACGAGGTCGGGGATGACGACGGGGTCGCGGGGCATTTTGAACTTGACAGCGCCTTCGGACTCGTAGGCCATGCCGGTGTCCTTGAGTTGCTGGACGCGGCGGCGGTAGATGTCGGCGCGCTGGGATTGAAAGAAAGGCCCCTCGTCCCAGTTCAAACCGAGCCAGCGCAACCCGTTGAGAATGACATCGGTGGCCTCCTGGGTGTTGCGGGCGGCGTCGGTGTCCTCGATGCGGAGGATGAACACGCCGCCGGTGTGGCGGGCGTAGAGCCAATTGAACAGGGCGGTGCGGGCGCCGCCGATGTGGAGGAAGCCGGTGGGACTGGGGGCGAAACGAACGCGCACACTCATGGGGCCATCCAAACCAGCGTGCCCGCCGGCAGTTTGTCGTAGAGGGGAATCAAATCATCGGCGGCCAGATGCACACAGCCGTGGGAATCGGGCCGGCCCAGCGCGGGTTCGTTGCCGGTGCCGTGAATGTAGATGTGGCGGGAATGGGAGTCCACGCGACCGCCGCGGTTGAAGCCCGGCTCCAACCCCTCCAGCCAGAAAATGCGGCTGGTGATGGTGGCAGCGGGTTTGCCGCGCCAGGTGAAGCCGACCGGTTTGCGGCCCTGAAAGGCGGCGCCGACGGGCCAGCCGCCGCCGATTTTTTGGGCGACGCGATGCAGGCCGCGGGGGGTCATGTTGGAGCCGGCGGTCTCGCCGACGCCGAATTTGGAGGTGGAGCAGCGAAAGGTTTTTGCCAGGGTGTGGCGGGGGGCGTATTGACACATCGGCGTTTGGATGGAACAGGCCCCTCTCCCTGGCCCTCTCCCCGCTTCGCGGGGCGAGGGAAGCGGCCAACCGCATGGTGGCAGCGCCGAGATGCGCGTTGTGAGGCGGAATACGCCTGGCGCGCAGGAGGGGTGTTTCTCAAAAAGCGCGACGGATTGGCGGGGGATGCTGACTACCAGAACGAAGCGCGTCGGTGGCATACCGTGGCGGGCGCAGGCGCGCAGGAAGGCGGACGGGAGGGTGCGGGGCGGGGGAGGATTAAGATTAGGATTAAGATTAGGATTAAGAGGGGAACCCATAAAAGTGAAATGCACCCGGGCGGGGGAGATTTCACGGCTCGACAGGAGTCTCGCCCTACCATTCCCATTTTGTGGGGCGGGGGAATGGGCGGATATCATGGTGGCGGTGTCGGGATGCGCCTTCGTCATTTGGGGGCGAGTTTTTTGACGAGGACTTTGGAGTTTCGGCCGCTTTGGTCGTATTTTTCCCGGCGCGAGGGCGGGAGGTCGTCGGGGGAGCCTTCGGCGAAACCGCCCTTGGACTGGAAATAGGCGAAGGCCTGGGTGGAAAGGACGAGGAGATCGGACATGCCCATCTCGCGGGCCTTGCTCTCGGCGAATTGGATCAGTTTCTGGCCGATGCCCTGGTTCTCGTGCGACGGACTGACGTAAAGGCAGGCCAGCTCGGCCTTGCGCGGGTCCAGGGGATGCAGGGCGACGCAGGCGACGGGGTTCTTGTCGGTCTCAAAAATATAGAAGTCGGCGAGGGTCTTTTCGATGTCGGCGCGGGTGCGGCGGGCCAGCTCCTCGGTGGCGACGGAGTCCTTTGTCAATAACATTATTGCGCGGATGTCCTTCTTGAGGGCGCGGCGGATTTGCTGGTATTCGTTGGCGTAGATGAGGGTGCCGATGCCCTCGTTGGAAAAGACCTCCGCCAGCAGGGCCTCGTCCACGCGGCCGTTGATGATGTGGACGCGCGGCACGCCGGCGCGGCAGGCGGCGGAGGCGTGCTGGGCCTTGGAGAGGATTTTGGGGTCGAAATTGTTTTTCTCGCGGGACAGAAGGGCGTCCAGATCGGCCACGAGCATCTGCTGGATGAGCTTGCCGTGGCAGAGAAGGCCGTCCTGGGCGGCCATGAAAAGGAGTTTGGTGGCGTTCAAGGCCTTGGCCAGCTCCAGCGCGACCGAATCGGAGTTGACGCGGTAGGTCTTGCCGTCGCCGTCGAAGCCGAGCGGCGGGACGACGGGGATGATGCCCTGGGACAGGAGGGCTTGGAGCATCTCCACGTCCACGCGTTCGACCTTGCCGGTGAAGAGGTGGTCCACGCCGTGAATGATGCCCAGGGGATGGGCGATGATGGCGTTGGAGCAGGCGGCGCGGAGGTCGTTGGCATTAAGACCCTCGAGGATCTCATGGGTCAGGCGGTTGGCGGCGGTGAGTGCGAGCTTGAGGGTGGGGTCGTCGGTGATGCCGGAGCCGTCGAGGTTGGAGGGCGGGATGTTCTGCTCGGCGCCCAGGGCGCGGATTTGGGCGGCGGCGCCGTGGACGAGGACGACGCGAATGTTGAGGGAGCGGAGGACGGCGACGTCGAGGAGGATGTTGGCGAAATTCTCGCTGGTGACGATCTCGCCATCAATGCTGATGACGAAGATTTTTTCGCGGAATCTCGGGATGTATTGCAGGATGCCCCGCAAATCGGTCAGTTTCACAATATCAATGTTTGGTGTTCGGAGCCAGGCTCATTTGACGCGGGGACAATTCATATCACGTTGCGGGCGGAAAGCAAATGTTGTGAGGGGCTGGTGTTGCCGTCAAACCTCCCCATTATGGTTTGACTGGCTTTGACAGGGTTTGACGTTGTGGGGTTCTGAGGCTGCATTTCCGCGTTGCCAGGCTCGAATTTGCCGGGGTGCGACAGGAAGCTGGTTTTGTCGTTTCGAGGCATACGGTGTATTTTTTTTGGTTAAATTAGCCTTGATTAACCTTGATTAGGCTTGATTGACCTTGATTGGGTGTGGTCCGGAGGAGGCGGGCTTTAACGTTAAAGCAGCCCATGTTGTTTTCCGCGGGTGCGCGGCGGCTTGCCGCTTTGCCTGGCGTTTGACTGGCCCATTTTCTTTCATGCAAGAGACCGTATCACATTTGCTAATTTTTGTCAAGCTCTTTGTTAAGAAATAAGCGGCAAAAGAACACAAAGCCCACAAAAGAGGCTCGCGTGTCGTTCGGAATGCGCGGGAGCAAAAGAGTCACCGGCGCCCGCCAGAGCGCCGCTACGGGCCTGACTTGGTTCTGGAAGACGGGGAAGAGGTTTGTGAGGGGGACAGGAGACAGGATGAACAGGATGAGGAACCGACCCCTTTCCGGTTCTTCGGGTAGCGCGGGCGTCTGGCCCGCCGTTTTCGGCCTCTGGCCGAAAACCCTCCCCTCTGAAAGCAGCCGGCGGGACGCCGGTTGCAGCGACCGAGAGGTTAGAACAACAGCAGGCTGGCCCGCATGCTTGCGGGCTGGTCGCGCTCCCCAATCCGCCAGGATTAGTCGCGGGCGGAAAATCCACAGCTACTTTCCTGCATGGTGTGACGCTGGCGCAGGTGACGTCGGCGGAGGATGCAGCACTGGCGGAAATCGCGCTGTCGCCCAAAGGGGGCAGGCTTGCCACGCTGGCTGGCAAGCTATGATTTTTCACTTCCGAGACGAAGTTTCGCGCTGGCTGCGCGGTCAGTGGAGGTGATTAGCGCACCCTCTGCACTGGCAAGCAGACATGTGGGAATACCACGAACCGACTCCTTTCGGGTCTCTTTTACCGATTAGGATTAGGATTCGTCGAACGACAATTAAAAATCACCACCCCGGGCAGGTCGCAAAGGCGGAAACGCGCTTGAACCACGAACGGGCCAGGGTGTGATTATTGCCTGCGGCGTCCACCTCCAAAATGATTTTGGCAGCGGCATAAATCCACTCATGCCGGGATCATCAGGCGCGTCCTTAACCAGATTATCTTTTAGCCTATTGTCGGCCCGATTCCGAGAGGGACTCCCCTGGGTAGGAGCATTTAGGTTCCACAACCCTGAAAGAGTTGAATACCCAAGACTTACGAAATGGATGCAACTCTCTCAGAGTTGTGAATTCTCTCTGTTTTCACCCTGGGTAGCTCATTCTTCGCAACCCAGGGCTGCGAGATTCAATCCCTTTGGGATTGGTTGGGGATGGCCGATGTTGTGCGGCGGTCGCAGACCGCCGCTACAGGTCTCGCCCTGCCTCTCCTGTTTTTCCCTCACGCTTTTCCGAATGGCAAATCAAGTCTTCTTGTGGAGGACGGTTTTCAGGGCGCGGGCGCAGCGGTGGTTTTCACGCGGGCTGCCAATGCTGATTCGGATCCACTCGGGAAGGCCGTAGGCGGCCATGGGACGGACGATGACGCCGCGGGATTGTAGTTCCTCGAAGACGCGCTTGCCTTCTACAGCGCCCGGGGGGGCATTTTGACCCTGCGACCCTTGGATGGAAGGATCCCCTCTCCCTGGCCCTCTCCCCACTTCGTGGGGCGAGGGAATTGAGGAAGCGGAGGGTGGTGGCGTCGAGGGGGGCCCAACGCGGGCGAGGATGAAGTTGGCGTGGGTGGGTATGAATTCGATTCCCATCCGGCGAAGGGTCTCCTCGAAGAATTTGCGGCCGGCGGAGTTGTTTTCACGGGTTTTTTGGACGTGGGCGGTGTCGTCCAGGGCGGCGAGGCCGGCGACTTGGGCGAGGGAGTTGACGTTGAAGGGTTGGCGGATTTTTTCCAGGGCGGCGATGAGATCGGGATGGCCGATGCCGTAGCCCAAACGCAATCCGGCCAGACCGTAAACTTTGGAGAAGGTACGGAGCAGAATGAGATTGGGTTTATCCCCGCTCAGGACCAGAGGGACGAGGTCGAGGGGTTCTTCGAGAAATTCGATGTAGGCCTCGTCCATGATGACCACGACGCCGGGCGGGACCTGGTCCAGGAATTCCAAGATTTCGCGGGCGGGGGCCAGTGTGCCGGTGGGATTGTTGGGGTTGGCGATGAAAACGGCCTTGGTGACGGGGGTGACGGCTTTGAGCATGGCGGGCAGGTCGTGGGCGTATTGGCGGGCGGGAACGGTGACGGGATTAGCGCCCAGGAGCCGGGTGACCAGCGGGTAAACGACAAAGCAAAACTCGGACATGACGGCGTCCACGCCGGGACGGAGCAAGGCGTGGGCGAGGAATTCCAGGATTTCGTTGGAGCCGTTGCCCAGGATGAGGTTGGCGGGCGCAACCTGGAGCTTGGCGGCGAGTTTTTGTTTGAGGTAGAAGGCGTTTCCGTCGGGGTAGAGGTTCAGCTTTTTAGCGGCGAGTTTGAGGACGGCCAGGGCGGCCGGGGAGGGGCCGAGGGGGTTTTCATTGGAGGCCAGTTTGATGACGCGGCGCTCGTCGAGGCCCAGTTCGCGGGCGACTTCCTCAATGGGACGTCCGGGTTGATAGACGGGCAGGTTTTCCAGTGCGGGGTTCAGGGCAAAGGGAAGGCTCATTTTGTGTGAGGCGGATTTTACAGGGCGCTCAGAATTTTGTCCACATCCACATGGGTGGCGATGATGTCGCGGATGACGGAGATTTTTTCGGTGTCGGCGGCGCGGGTTTTGACGATGAGATTATGGACGGTGGAGGCGACTTCGTAAATCTCATCATTGGCGCGGAGGACGGGGAAGGGGAGTTTTTCGATGATCTGGGTGATGGCGGGCTGGTGCTTGAAGTCGCCGGTGAGGACCATGCCGGCGAGTTGCTGGCCGGGGTTGGAGGCGGAGGTGGCGGCGGCCAGAACAATATCCACGCGGTCGCCGGGGGTGATGAGGAGGACGCCGCGCTTGAAGAGGCGGATGGAATTCTCGACGCCCATGGCGCCGACGACCACGCTGTCCACCAAGTCCTGCAATGGGGCCAGGGGGTTCAACAAATCGGCGCGCAAATCCTCGCGGATGAGGTCCATGGTGGGGCGGGAAAGGATGCCGCAGTAGGGGACGACGCCGAGAAGCTCGAGGCCCTTGCGTTTGAGGCCGCGGCGGGCGAACTCGGTGATGTAATCCAGTTTGTCGGGGAGGACCTTGTTGAGGATGACGCCGATGATTTCGACGCCCTCGCGATCGAAGACGGCCTGGTTGAGATAGATCTTGTCAATGGGTTTGCCGATGCCGCCCTTGCTGACAATGACGACCTTGGCGCCGAGGATTTTGGCGACCTGGGCGTTGGAGAGATCGAAGACCGAACCGACGCCGGCGTGGCCGGAGCCTTCGCAGAGGACGAAGTCCTTTTCCCAGGCGACGCGGTCGAAGGCTTTGGTGATTTTCTTGACGAGGGCCTCGTTGTTGGAGGACTGCAAGTATTTGCGTGTGAAATCCGGCTCGACAGCGATGGGGCTCATGTCCACGAGGGGACAGTTGAGGCTGTAAACCTTGTCCATGAGCACACTGTCCTCGTCAATCTTCTCCTCCTCGATTTGGACAAAGCGCTGGCCGACCGGTTTGATGTAGCCGATGCGGGGATAGACGCCCTGCAAGGCGGAGAGCAGGCCGATGGAGGCGGTGGTTTTGCCGTCGTGCTGGCCGGTGGCGGCGATGAAAAGCCGGGGAGTGACGGTGTTCATTCCATCGCTAGAGGTTGTTTTCCAATTGCCGCGAATCGGGATGGAGGTCGCCGTAGCGGATGGATTGGACGCCGACGATGGCGGCGACGCCCAGAATGTCATGGGCGTTGGAGCCGCGGGAGACATCGGCGGCGGGGCGGTCCAGCCCCAGGAGGATTTGGCCGTAGGCGTGGGCCTTGGCGACGTGTTGGAGCAATTTGCTGCCGATGTTGCCGGCGTTGAGGTCGGGGAAAATCAGGACGTTGGCATGGCCGGCGACCAGGCTCTCGGGAAGTTTGCGGGCGGCGATTTCGGGGACGAGGGCGGCGTCCACCTGGAGTTCGCCGTCGAAATCGGCCTCCAATTGGGTGTCGCGGGCCTTTTTTTGCGCGAGGGCGGTGGCGGCCTGGACTTTGCCGATGGAGGGGTGGGTGGCGCTGCCTTTGGTGGAGAAGGACAAGAGGGCGACGCGGGGCCGGGTGCCCAGGAGCAGATGGGCCAGTTGGGCGGTGGAAACGGCGATGTCAGAAAGTTGCTCGACATCGGGTTCGGGAATGACGCCGCAATCGGCCATGAAGAGGACGCCCTTGTGACCGAAGCCGGAGTCCTCGACCTCCATGACCATGCAACTGGAGGCGGTGGTGCGTTCCGGGGCGACCTTGACGATTTGAAAGAGGGGGCGCAGGACGCTGCCGGAGATTTGGCTGGTGCCGGAGACGAAGCCGTCGGCCTGGTGCATGGCGAGCATCATGGCGCCGAAGTAATTGGGGTTGAGCATGGCCTCGCGGGCCTCTTTTTCCTGGACGCCTTTGACACGGCGGAGCAGTTCGTAGCGCTTGACGAAGGAGGGGAGTTCGGCGCTCTGGCTGGGATCAATAATGCGGACACCTTCCAGGGAGACATTCCATTGGGCGGCGGCTTCCTTGATCTGGGTGCGGTCGCCGAGGAGGATGGGCGCGCCGAGCCGCAGGGAGTGGTATTGGCGGGCGGCCTGGAGGACGCGCGGCTCCGTGCCCTCCGGGAAGACCATCCGCTTGGGATGGCGCTGCAGTTTTTCGATGATGGTGGCGATAAATCGCATGGCGCGACTGGTGTACGCGGCGCGGGGAGGAAACTCAAGGTTTAACTCAGCGGGGAAAGAGGGAATTGGGAATAGGGAATTGAGAAGGAGAAACAACTCAAGCTGTGCGCTTGTTTCCATCCACGAAGGGATGGTTGGAGCAAAATGTCCGCCCCGCCGGGCTTACTTGGCGAGGTAGTATTTGCGGGTGTATTCCTGCACCATGCGCCAGGTGTTGTATTGGGGCACCAGCGTGACCATGGCCCGGCGGATGCGGGCCAGCCAGCGGCGGGGAATCCCCTGCTCGTCGCGGTCGAAAAAGGCGGGGATCACCTGCGTGGTCAACACTTGGTAGAGGTTGGCGCTGTCCTGACGGTCCTGTTCCCCGACGGACTTGGGGTTGGAATCCCCGCCGATGGCAAAGCCGTTGGCGCCGTCGTAGCCTTCGCGCCACCAGCCGTCCATGATGCTCAAGTTCAGGCAGCCGTGGCAGCCGGCCTTTTGGCCGCTGGTGCCGGAAGCCTCCAGGGGTCGGCGGGGGTTGTTGAGCCAGACGTCGCAGCCGGAGACCATCTGGCGGGCGACGTGGACATCGTAATTCTCGATGAAGACCAAGTTGCCCTTCAGCTCGCTGAACTTGCTCAGGTGAATGATGCGCTGGATGAAGCGCTTGCCGTCGTCGTCGCGCGGATGGGCTTTGCCGGAAAAGATGAATTGGACCGGGCGCTGGCGGTCGTGGGCCAGTTTGACGATGCTGTCGAACTGGTCGAAGATCAGCGGGGCGCGTTTGTAGGTGGCGAAGCGGCGGGCGAAACCAATGGTGAGGGCGTCGGGATTGAGGAGTTGGTCGAAGGCGATGAAATCCGATTCCGCGAGGCGCTGGCCCTGAATGAGGAGGCGGCGGCGGGCGAATTCGATCAACTCCCGGCGCAACCGGTAGCGCAAGGCCCAAAGCTCCTCGTCGGAGATGAATTTTGGATCGCCCATTTTTTTCCAGAATTCTGGGGAATTGACCTCTTTTTCCAGGGACATGCCGTGCTCGTGCCTCCAGAAAGCGGTGGTCTCCCCGGAGGGGGGCTGGACGGGGTGATCGGTTGCGGCCACGGAGAGTCTGCGCTGCCAGAAGCGGCGCACCGGCCCTTTCATCCAGCTCATGAGATGAATTCCGTTGGTGATGTGGCCGATGGGGACCTCCTCCACTTTTTTGTCCGGCCAGAGGCACTGCCACATCTGGCGGCTGACCTGGCCGTGCAACTCGCTGACGGCGTTGGCGGCGCGGGAGAATTTGAGGCCCAGCACGGTCATGCAGAAGGATTCGGCGGTGTCCTTGGGGTCCACGCGCCCCAGCCCCATGAGTTCCTCGAGGGAGAGGTTGAGGTAGCCCATCATTTTCATCAGGGCGTAAGAAATCAAGTCGCGGCCGAAACGGTCGTGGCCGGCCTCGACCGGGGTGTGGGTGGTGAAGATGCAATGCTGTTTGGTCTTGGCCCCGGCTTCGGCGAAGGAGAGGCCGGCGGCCAGTTTTTCCCGGATCAACTCCAGGGTGAGAAAGGCGGCGTGGCCCTCGTTCATGTGGAAGACGGAGGGCTGGACGCCCAGGGCGCGCAAGAGGCGCACCCCGCCCACGCCCAGGAGGACCTCCTGCATGATGCGCATGGCGTTGTCGCCGCCATAGACGCGGCGGGTGAGGTCGCGGTGGTGTTCGGGGTTTTCGGGGCGGTTGGAGTCCAGGAGATAAACGGTCTTGCGCC
>JBEKAN010000049.1:0-16051 GCA_050015895.1 Verrucomicrobiota bacterium | reverse complement strand
TTGGTTGACGCCACTCGCTTTTTTTGGCGTTTTCGATTGACTCCTGGCGGAAATTGTGGCCATATCTGGCATACTCTTTCTTAACGCGTCGCATTCATGGCAAAAATCACGCGCAAAACGCCGGTCGGGGGCACTTCGGGCGGGACGACGAAATACGACGCCCATCACCGGGTGCTGGCCAAGACCTACGGCGCCCAGGCGGACCTGCGGCGCGAGTTGGCCGACTCCAAAAGCGCGGTGGCCGAGCGGACGGAAATCCTGAACATATTCGCCGAATGCAACGACCCGCAACGGGCCTGGCTGCTGCTGGAGGATTATTTTGAGAAGCTCTCCCTCTCGCGCAAGGATTTCACCAGCCAGGATTGGTGGCCGCGCGTCCTGGCCGTCCGGGGCAAAAAGCGGCTGGAACAAACGGCGATCCTGTTTCTGCGCTCCAGCCGGCCGCTGCCCACCGAATTGCAGTCGCATGCCAACGCGGGCCGGTTCGCGGAAATCGAGCAGATGGAAAAGGAGCAGCAACTGGTGCGCGGGCTGGAACACTGGCTTTTCCCGACCACCCCGACCCATCTGGACACCCCGCGGGCGATCATGCGGGTGGCCTGCGAGGCCAAGCCGGTGGCCGACGCCTCGGCGCTGCACGGGCTGGCGGTGTCGTTCCATATCTTTCGCCAGCGGACAGGGGACAAGGTCAAAACGCTGAGCGAGGTGGTGGACCTGACGTCCCGCGCGACCCATGAGCAGGAGTTGTTTTCATTCGCGGACTGGGAATTCATCCAGTGGCTGGCGAAAAGCCACGCGGACCCCGAGGGCTTGTGGGAGGCGATGGTGTTGACGGGACTGGAGTTGCTGCAATGGCTGGTGCAATGGGGGGACAAATCGCGCCTGCTCATGGAGCCATCGGGCGAGCCGGTTGTTTTTCGCGGGGACTTGGCGGAATTGAAGCCCCGGCTAGAGGACATCAAAGGCGATCTGTTCTTCACCCACTCGCTGGCGCTGCCGTCGGGCCAGACGCACACCCTGGGCGAGGTGAAGTTCTTTTCCGGGCGGCCGGCGATGGCGCTGGTGGGAAGCACGTTTTATCTGCTGCGCAGCGCCCCGCCGGACGACTTGCTCAACTCCTGGGCGCAACAGCAGTCGCTGCCAGTCAACAAACTGAGCCACCGGCTCATCACCCAGCTCCACAAAAGCCAGGCGGCCAACGGCCCGGCGTGGGAGAATTTGTGCGAGGTGCGGCGGGCGGGGCCGCGGTTCACATTTGAACTGGCGGAGGACGTGGTGCGGGTGCGGCTGCTGGCCACCAGCGAGCACGACAAGAGCTTGTGGCATTGGGACGGCAATGAATGGCGGATGGATTTCCCGCCCACCCAGCCGCCCGCCCGCCCCACGATTCTCGACGACCCGCGCCTGGACAGCGCGGTGCTCTGGCTGCGGCGGCTGGACTGGTTCACGCCCGAGCCGGGGCTGTGGCACGGCGACGCGAATGAGAACTTTCTGGCGTGCCTGGCTGTGGCGTGGCCGGATCGTCCGTCGGAGGCCGAATATCTGGGCAACGCGGCGTTTCACCGGCTGTTCCTGAATTCGCGCCCGCTGCGGCCAAAGCTGGTGATCAAGAGCAGCGGCATTGATTGGTTTTCCGTTTCCGCCGAATGGGAGGCCGAAGGGCTGAAATTGACACCCGCCGACTTGCAGCGCCTGCAAACCGCCTCGGGCCGGTTCCTCAAGCTGCCCGACGCCGGATGGCTGGAACTGGACGCCCAGAGCGTCCAAAACGCCCACGAGGAGATGGCGGATTTGGGAGTGGAGGGCCTGATCCCGGTGCCGCAACGCCTGAGTCTGGCGCAGGCGGCGCATCTGGAGGAGGAGGGGCTGAAGAAGTTCGGGGATTCCCGGCAGGCGATGGCTTTGCGGCAGCATCTGGCCGAATTCCGGGGCATTCCCTCCACGCCGCTGCCGGAGGGAATCCAGGCGGAGTTGCGGCCCTATCAGCGCAACGGGTTCGATTTTCTCTGTCACCTCACCCGGCACCAGTTGGGGGGGATTCTGGCCGACGACATGGGCCTGGGCAAGACGCTGCAAACGCTGGTGTGGCTGGAGTGGTTGCGGAGCGGCGCCAAAGAGGCCAGGCCGGCGCTGGTAATCTGCCCGGCGTCGGTGTTGCACAACTGGCGGCGGGAGGCCAGCCGGTTCACGCCCGCCCTGAAAGTCCTGGTGCTGGAAAGCGGGGCGGCGCGGCATAATTTGCGCAAACAAATTCCCGCCTTCGATATGATCGTGACCAATTACGCGCTGCTGCGGCGGGATTTGGAGGCGCTGCAAAAATTCTCGTTCCGCGCGGTGATTTTGGACGAGGCGCAGTTTATCAAGAACCCCGACGCGCAGATCACCCACTCGGTCAAACAACTGCGGGCCGACCAGCATCTGGCGCTGACCGGCACCCCGCTGGAAAACCGGCTGCTGGACCTGTGGAGCATCGTGGATTTTGTCCAGCCGGGCTATCTTGGCAGCCAGCAAAAATTCCACGAGAAATACGAGCCGCGCGGGGAAAACGCGACCGACGAACAGCGCATCGCCCGGCGGCGGCTCTCCTCCAAACTGCGCCCGCTGCTGCTGCGCCGGCTCAAACAGGAGGTGGCCGACGACCTGCCCGACCGAATCGAGCAGCGGCGCGACTGCGAACTGGGCGAGGCCCAGCGGAAACTCTACCTGGCCGAGCTGCGCCGCAGCCGCGAACAGGTGATGTCCACCGTGGCCGAGCGCGGGCTGGGCCGGAGCACGATTCATGTGTTGGCGGCGCTGACCCGTTTGCGCCAGATTTGCTGCCATCCGCTGCTGGTCCACAATGATTCGCCGTCGGGCAAAACGGAGACTTTGTTTGAATTGATGGAGCCGCTGATGGCGGGGGGACAGAAGGTGCTGGTCTTCAGCCAATTTGTGCAGATGCTGCGCATTTTGGAAAGGGAGTGCGCGGCCCGGCAATTCCGCACGCACATTCTGACGGGCGAAACGAGGGACCGGCAGCAAGTGACCGAAGCGTTCCAAAACGACCCCGGCGGCGGGATTTTCCTGCTGAGCCTGCGGGCCGCCGGCACGGGCCTGAACCTGACCACCGCCTGCAATGTGGTGCTGTATGATCCCTGGTGGAACCCCGCCGTCGAAGCCCAGGCGATAGACCGGACGCATCGCATCGGCCAGTTGCGCACGGTCAACGCCTTCCGCCTGATCGCCCCCGGCACGGTGGAGGAGAAAATCTGGGAGTTGCAACAGCGCAAAGCGCAAACCATCGCCGACGTGCTGGGCGAGCAGGGCTTCGCCAACAATCTGACTTCCGCCGACCTGGAATACCTGTTCGCGGAGGACTGATTTTATCCTCCACAGGGCTTGCTTCCGGCTCTCAGGGGGTGGGGAAGGATTAGGATTATGATTGAGATTATGAGGGGAACCCAAAAAAGCAGAATGCGCCCTTGAAAGCGCCCGTCCCACCAAAAGGCTTGCCAGAGGAGGGCGAGCGATTCAAGATGCCCGGCATGAAATTCATCCGCGGACAACTCTCCTGGCGCATTGCGTCCAGAGATGTGGAAGCTTATGTGACGGAATTGGGGGGGCAGCTCGGGCCGGTTGTTTTTGACCGGCAGGGGCGGAAAATTGCCCCGTATTCGGTGGCCCCCTGGGCGGAGGAAAAGATTGACCCGCGCACGTGCGCGATGTTGCAGGTTTTGCGCGGGGATTTTTTCTGCCTGCCATTCGGCGGCAACGCGGAGGCGTTTCGCGGGGAGCGGCATCCAATGCACGGCGAGACCGCCAACGCCAAGTGGCGCCTGGAGGGGGAAACGCGCGCGGAGGGCCGGAGCCGCCTGCGTTTGAGCCTCAAAACCAAAGTGCGGCCGGGACGCGTGGACAAGGAGATCACGCTGGCGGACGGCGAGAACGTGGTCTATTGCCGGCACACCCTTCACGGGATGCTGGGGCCGATGGACTTCGGGCATCACGCGATGTTGAAGTTTCCCGACCGGGCGGGGAGCGGAAGAATTTCCACGAGCCGGTTTGTCCATGGGCAGGTGTTTCCAAAGGCCTTCGAGAAACCGGAGGAGGGCGGCTATCAGGCGTTGAAAGTCGGCGCGGAGTTCAAGTCGTTGCAAGCCGTCCCGCTGGCGACGGGAGGGACGGCGGACCTGACCCGCTATCCGGCGCGGCGCGGCTTTGAGGATTTGGTGATGATGGTCAGCGACGCGGACCTGCCGTTCGCGTGGACGGCGGTGACGTTTCCCAAGGAGCGTTTTGTGTGGTTCGCCTTGAAGGACCCGAAGGTGTTGCGGGAAACCGTGTTTTGGCTCTCCAACCGCGGCCGCCATTATCCGCCGTGGAGCAGCCGCCATCTGAATGTGATGGGAATCGAGGATGTGACAGCGTATTTCCATTTCGGACTGGCCGAATCAGCCAAGCCAAATCCCATTTCGCGGAAAGGCTGGCCGACCAGCATGACACTGAATCCGGCCCGGCCGCTGGTGGTCAACTACATCATGGGAGTGACGGCGATCCCGCCCGGCTTTGACCGGGTGGCGTCCATCGCGCCGGGAGCGGACAACCAATCCATCACACTGAAAGCATCGAATGGGCGGCAGGCGGCGGCCAAAGTTGACCTGCGTTTTGTGCTGTAGCATAACTTGCCCCCAATGACTTTGACGATTCAATTCAGTGGAGTGTTCTCAGTATGAATGAGTGGATGATTGCTCTGATTCCGCTACTAAGCGCAGCGATAGGTGCTTTTTTGACCTACCTGTTCACATCGCGCGTTAGACGCGATGAGTCGATTGCTCGTTTCAAAGAGGAGAAGTATGCCAAACTGCTCGTCAAGCTTCAGGGTTTTGTAGGCACAACCACCTCTGGTCAGTTGAAGAGAGAGTTTTTTGAGGAACAGTATCAGGCGTGGCTTTATGCTTCTGATGAGGTTGTTGTGTCCTTGAATGCGATGGCCCAGCTTGTCATCAAGGGCGAGGGATCGGCACCAGACCCGGAGGCTGGGCGTAGAGCTGTTGGTGAGATCGTTCTTTCCATGCGGCGCGACCTCCTGCACAAGACCGCTCTCGATTATACCGCTTTCCAATACATAGATGTTTGTGAAAGGCGGAAGGCCTAACAAGTCGCCCGAGCCAACCGCCATTGGCGCGCTCAATTGCGCCCTCGCGTGAGGGCTTCCGCCGCCAAGTTGCCATCTATGGCGGACAGGATGGCGGCACAAGTCGGCGGGACAGGCGACACGGGAAGGCGCATCCGCCGTCGCCATCTTCCGTCGCTGAAGCTTTGGAGGAGAGGCGGCTACGGCGGACAAGGTGGAGAATATCTTGAAAAAGGGCCGTTGGGTGTTAAACTTGAAACATGAAGCTTTCAGTGACCATAGACCGCGACGAGGACGGTGTTTGGGTGGTTGAATGCCCGGCAATTCCGGGCTGTGTCAGCCAAGGCAAGACGAAGGAACAAGCGATCAAGAATATTGAAGAGGCGATTGCGCTTTGCTTGGAGGTCCGGGCCGAGCGGGGTCTGCCGCTCACGGTGGAAACACGCCAGGTCGAAGTGCTGGTCTGATGCCTGCTCTTCCTGTATTAAGCGGACGCAAGGCGATCCGGGTATTTGAAAAACTCGGCTGGCAGGTCGTCCGTCAACACGGCAGTCACATCATCCTGGTCAAAGAAGGCGAAGTCACGACGCTCTCCATTCCCGACCACAAGGAGGTTGCCAAAGGGACGTTGCGCAGTTTAATTCGGGCGGCGGGAATCACGGTGGACGAGTTTACGGCCCACCTTTGACCTCAACGGCTGCGCCGCCTTTTTTGTTGCAGCAAGATTCTGCGAGTGCAATCTGATAGTGTTTGGTGTTTTTCAGGCGAATTTGCGATGATTCAGGAAGAGGCAAAACGCTGCAAAGGCCTGATAATAAAGGCCGGGATGACCTGTGAGGAGTCCTGAGAGTATGTGGGCCTGAAATTCGCGGTGTCAGGTCCATTTCAAGGTTTGACTTTGAATTAGGCAGGGTCTATATTGGGGACTGGTATGATTGATCGTGATGTCGAACCGCGGCTTAAGGCGCTGGCCAGGCAGTTCCCGGCCATCGTTTTGACCGGGCCGCGCCAGAGCGGGAAATCCACCGTTTGTAAAAAGGTTTTCGCCAATTTGCCTTATGCAACGCTGGAGTCGCCGGACGTTCGGGCGTTTGCCTCCGAAGATCCGAGAGGCTTCCTCAAGCAATTTCCCAAAGGCGCGGTTTTGGATGAAATACAAAACACTCCACAGCTTGCCTCCTATTTGCAGGAGGTCATTGACCGGGAGCCAGCTTCGGGTCGGTGGATTTTGACCGGCTCCCATAATCTGACTGTGATGCAATCCACCAGCCAGTCGCTGGCGGGACGTGTGGCGGTGGTGTATTTGCTGCCGCTGTCCCGGCATGAAGTGGTTGGATTTTTCCACCATCCAAAGACCCTGAATGAAACGCTTTTGACCGGGGGCTACCCGCGTATTTTGGACCGCAAGTTGAGACCGGCGGACTGGCTGGCCTCGTATGTGGCGACGTATTTGGAGCGGGATGTCCGCTCGATCTCGAATGTGGGGGATCTGGCGGCATTCCAGCGATTTGTGCAATTGAGCGCGGGCCGGCTGGCGCAACTGCTCAATTTTTCGTCATTGGCCGCCGACTGCGGGGTGTCGCAACCGACGGCCAAAGCGTGGTCCTCAGTGTTGGAGGCGAGCTTCATTGCGTTTCGGCTGCCGAGCTATCACGGAAACATCTCAAAGCGGCTGATTAAAATGCCAAAGCTGCATTTCTACGACACCGGGCTGGCCTGCTGGCTGCTGGGCATCCGCGACACGGCGCAATTGGACACGCATCCGCTGCGGGGGGCGATTTTTGAAAGCTGGGTGGTTTCTGAAATCATCAAGCAACGGTTCAACCGGGGTGAGTCCAATGGCGTTTATTTCTTCCGCGACAAGGCGGGCTTGGAAAGTGATGCGCTGGTCCAGGGGGGCGGGAGCTTGAAAATTGTCGAGGTCAAGGCCGGGCAGACCATTGCCTCCGATTGGGCCGCCAGTTCGCGGAAGATCACGGAACTGTTTGCCAAGACGAAGCGGGCGGTGTCATCCGTTGTGGTCTATGGCGGAAACGAAAAGCAGGGGCGCAACGGTGTGACCTATCTGCCGTGGCACGCCATTCAGGATTATTCCTGGGTGGAATAACAGACCGGTTGACGGTTCAACTGGAGAGCGGCGCGGCGGGGGCGGCGGATGCTTTCTGCTTGAAGACCAGCTTGCCGTCCTGCAGGGAAACCACGATTGGCTCGTTGGGATGCAGGCCGCCTCTCAAGATCTCCTCGGCCAGCGGGTCCTCCAGATTGCGCTCCACCGCGCGGCGCATCGGACGCGCGCCGTAGGTCGGATCGTAACCCTTCTCCAAGAGAAAATCTCGCGCCCCGTCGTCCAGGGTCAGGACCAATTGCCGGCCTTTGAGGCGATGAATGACTTTGGAAATCTCCAACTCCAGGATTTCCACCAGCTCCGGCTTGGTCAGGGAGCGGAAGACGATGGCGTCGTCGAGACGGTTGAGGAACTCCGGACGGAAGATTCGCTTGGCCTCCTCCATGATTTTTTCCTTCATCTTGTCGTAGCTGTGCTCGTCGGAGACGGGGGAGAACCCCATGGTGGTCTGGCGGCGGATGAGGTCGGCGCCGACGTTGGAGGTGAGGAGGATGATGGTGTTGCGGAAGCTGATCACGCGGCCCACGTTGTCGGTGAGTTTGCCCTCCTCCAAAATCTGCAGGAGCATGTTCATCACGTCGGGGTGGGCTTTCTCGATTTCGTCGAACAGCACGACTGAATAGGGGCGGCGGCGGACTTGTTCGGTGAGCTGGCCGCCTTCCTCGAAGCCGACATATCCCGGCGGGGAGCCGACCATGCGGGAGGCGTTGTGGCGCTCCATGTATTCGCTCATGTCCAGTTGGATGAGGGCCTTGGGGTCGCCGAACAAAACCTCGGCCAGCGTTTTGGCCAGGAGCGTCTTGCCCACGCCGGTGGGGCCGAGCAGGGCAAAAGTGCCGATGGGCCGGCGCGGGTCCTTCAAGTCGGCCCGGGAGCGGCGCAGGGCCTTGCAGAGGGCGGAGACGGCCTCCTTCTGGCCGATGATGATGCGGGACATTTCCGTTTCCAGCTCGAGCAACCGCTGGGCCTCGCCCTCCTCCATCCGTTTCAACGGGATGCCTGTCCATCGGGCGACGACTTGCAAAATGTCCTCCTCGCCCACCACCACGCGCTTGTCCTCCCGGCTGGCGCGCCAGGCGGCGAGGACGGAATCCAGTTTCTCCTTGGTGTGCTTCTCCTTGTCGCGCATGGCGGCCGCGCCCTCAAAATCTTGGTCTTTGATCGCCCGCTCCTTTTTGGTCTTGATGATTTCGATCTCCCCCTCCAGTTCCTTGACCTCGGGCGGGCGGGTCATAGTCCCGATGCGCGCGCGCGAGCCAGCTTCGTCCATGACGTCAATTGCCTTGTCGGGCAAATAACGGTCGGTGATGTAGCGATCGGCCATTCTGACAGCGGTTTCGAGCGCCTGGTCGGTGATCTCGGCTTTGTGATGCTCCTCGTACTTGGGCCGGAGTCCCTTCAAAATGAGCACCGCCTCCTCGACCGAGGGGGCTTCGACTTTGACGACCTGGAAGCGGCGTTCCAGGGCGGCGTCCTTCTCGATGTATTTTCGATATTCGTTGAGGGTGGTGGCGCCGATGCACTGCATCTCGCCCCGGCTCAGGGCGGGTTTGATGATGTTGGAGGCGTCCATGGTGCCCTCCGCCGAGCCGGCGCCGACGATGGTGTGCAATTCGTCAATGAACAGAATGATGTTCTTGGCGCGGCGAATTTCGTCCATCACCGCTTTGATGCGCTCCTCAAATTGGCCGCGGTATTTGGTGCCAGCGACCATGAGGGCGAGGTCCAGGGTGATGACCCGTTTGTCGCGCAGGATTTCCGGCACGTTGCCGCGCGCGATTTCCTGGGCCAGACCCTCCACAATGGCTGTCTTGCCGACGCCGGCCTCCCCGAGCAAAACCGGGTTGTTCTTGGTGCGGCGGCAAAGGATCTGGATCACCCGCTCGATTTCGCTCTGGCGTCCGATGACGGGGTCCATTTCCCCTTTGCGGGCGATGTCGGTCAGGTCCCGTCCGAAGGCCTTCAACGCGGGGGTCTTGATTTCGCCTTTTTTCTCGGGTGTTTTGTCCGGCGGCGGCTCGGTCGTCCCTCCGGCGGACTGGGGTTCGTCGGGCGAGGCGAAATTGGGGTCCAACTCCTTGAGGATCTCCTGGCGGGTCTGTTCGATGTCCACATCCAAGTCTTTCAAAACCCGGGCGGCGACTCCATCGCCCTCGCGGAGCAGGCCCAGCAGGATGTGTTCGGTGCCCACGTAGGTGTGGTTGAGGTTTTTTGCCTCTTTGGCGGCTAGGGCGAGGACTTTCTTGACGCGGGGGGTGTAGGGGATGTTGCCGATCATTTTCTGATCCGGCCCGGTGCCGACGGCCTTTTCGACCGCCATGCGGACAGTTTCCAGGTCGAGGCCGAGTTTTTGGAGGACATTGACGGCGACGCCCTGTCCCAATTTGATCAGACCGAGCAAAAGGTGTTCGGTGCCGACGAAGTTGTGATTGAACCGGTCGGCCTCCTTGCGAGCCAGCGCGAGCACTTGTTGCGCGCGCGGCGTGAAGTTGTTTGTGGCCTCGTCACTCATATTTTTCTAATTTCTCTTGTCCAGCATGTTCGGGACACTGCCCGGGGCTTTGGGGTTGGGGCGGGCGACATGCCGCAACCGTTCCCGCAGCATGTCTGCTCGCAGCAAGTCTCGTTCCTCGGCGGCCAGTTTCTCGGTGAATTGCTTTTGCAGATGGGCGGGCTGCGTCACCACGAACAACTCGTCAATCAGCGCGCGGTCCACTCCCGCGAACATCTCCAAGTCCACCCCCAGCCGCATGAGGGAGAGCAGATTCATGGTTTCCTTGGAGGAAATGATGTGGGCGTTGGCCAGGTTGCCGTAGGCGCGCCCAATGTGGTTGTAAACCAGCTTGGGCCTGGTTTCCAGGAGCTTGGCCCGCGCATTCTGCTCGGCTTCAATGATCTGCTGGAGGACCTTGTTCAGGCGGTCCACAATGTCGGTTTCCAACTCCCCCAGGGTCATTTGGTTGGAAACTTGGAAAACGTTGCCCAGCGCCTCCGTGCCTTCGCCGTAAAGGCCGCGCACGGCGTGGCTGAGTTTGTTGACGGAGGAAATGACCTGGTTGATTTGCTCGTCCAAAACCAGCCCCGGCAAATGCAACATCGCGCTGGCCCGGATCCCGGTGCCCAGGTTGGTCGGGCATGCGGTCAAATAGCCAAGATCGGGGCTGAAGGCGTAATCCAGCTTCTTCTCCAGCTCGCTGTCCACCTGGTCAATGGCCATCCAGGCCTGGCGGATCTGCAATCCGGGTCGCAGGGCCTGCATGCGCAAATGATCCTCCTCATTGATCATCACGCACAGGGATTCTTCTTTGTTGAGCACCAGTCCGCTCCCCGCGCTCTTGGTCGCGTGCTCGCGGCTGATGAGGTGCCGCTCGACCAGGATTTGTTTGTCCAGCGGCCCCAGGTTGTCCATCGTCTCCGAGAACGCGCCGGCCAGTTGCGGCAAACTTTCCACCGCGGGACGGATCACGTCCAGAGCCTTGACCCGTTCCGACTTTTTGGCCCAGCCGGGAAAGGCCAGGCCGCGCAGATTTCGAGCCAGGCGCACCCGGCTGGAAAGAACAATGCGGTCGTGCGGCCCGGGGCGGCGGGCCGTTTCGGCGGGGGGACTGAGGAACTCGTGAATGGTCATGATTTCAGCCCCGGTTCGAGATTGTTCATCTGATCCTTCGTGCTCTTGATTTCGTCGCGCAAGCCGGCCGCTTGCTCGAAATCCTCCTCCTCGACGGCCTTGTCGAGTTTTTTCTGCAAATTCTTGAGCCGGTCGCTCAAATCGCGGCTCTGTTTGAAGGAGTGCGGGGCTTTGCCCACGTGCCTGGTGCCCTTGTGCATCGTTTTGAGCAGGCTCTCCAGTCCCTCGGCGAAACTGGTGTAGCACTGGGCGCAGCCCAGCCGCCCCGCCTTCTTGAAATCCGCCTGGGTGAAACCGCAGGCGGGGCATTTGATCTCCTCCCCGGCGGCGGGGCCGGCGATCTCCTGGGACGCCCCCAGACCCAGCAACAGATCCGCGATGGCAAACCCGGCCGAGTCATTCAGCCCCTTGTGTTTGGCGCATTCCTCGCACACGTCCACCTTCTTCATCTTGTCCCCATCAATCTGGGTCAGGTGAACGTGGGCGGCGTTCTGTTTACAAATCATGCAAAGCATAGAGATCCAATCTGAAATTGAAGCCACCAACCGATCACTACTCTCATACTACACATATACCACGATTCACGCTGAAACGAGAACGATTTTTTCGCCTCCGCGCCTCCGCCACCCGCCGCCTGGAGGCCGGCCTTCCGCCTAACCATATATCGGCTCGCCGGAGCTTTTCGTTAACTCGTGATATTGCCCGGTCAGTCTGGCCGTCACCTCCCCGGGCTTGCCGGCCCCCACCACCCGGCCGTCAATCTTCACCACCGGGATGATCTCCGCCCCGGTCCCGGTCAGAAAGCACTCGTCGGCGTTGAACAGGTCGTAGCGCGTCAGGTTCGGCTCGCTGACTGTCATGCCGTTGCCGCGGGCCAGTTCCATGACCACTTCGCGGGTGATGCCGTGCAAGGCCCCGGCCGAGAGCGGCGGCGTGAGCAACTGGCCGCCTTTGACGATAAAGATGTTGTCCCCCGTGCATTCGGCCACGTACCCCTCCGAGTTGAGCAAGACGGCCTCCTCGCACCCGCCGTTGAGCGCCTCGATTTTCGCCAGGATGTTGTTGAGGTAATTGAGTGATTTGATCGCCGGATTGAGCGCGCTGTGCAAATTGCGCGTCGTCGGCACGGTGATGATCTCCAACCCCCGCTGGTAAAGCTCCGGGGGATAAAGCTGGATTTTGTCCGCGATGATGATGACCGAGGGCCGTTTGCAGCGGTACGGATTCAAGCCCAGCAATCCCACACCCCGCGTGACCACCAGGCGGATGTAGCCGTCCCTGATTTTGTTCCGCCGGCACACGGCCACCACGGCCGCCATGATCTCGCGGTGGGACATCGGGAGGGTGAGGAGAATCGCCTTGGCCGAGCAAAACAGGCGGTCAACGTGCTCCACCAACTTGAAGACGCGCCCGTGGTAAGCGCGGATGCCCTCGAATACCCCGTCCCCGTAAAGCAGCCCGTGATCCAGCACGGACACCTTCGCGTTTATCTCGTTGTAATACTTTCCGTCAATGAAAATTTTCATCGCCTTGCGCGCTTCGAACGTAGGGCAAAACCCGCCCCAACACAAAGCCAAAGTTCACTATTTGGGCGGAGGCGCGCCGCCGGGGGCGGCCAGTTTGGCCCGCGTCTCCTGAATGTGCTTCTCGATGGCCTCCGGGTTTGGGGCGACGGCCTTCAGGGCTGCCAAGTCCAGCAGCATCTGTTGGTAGTCGTTTTGTTCCTGATCCGCGCGCACCAACCCGTCGAGGATTTCCGCTTGGGCTTTCGGGGCGGGCTTCAGGCCGGCGGCCTGCTGCTTGTCCCACATTTTCAGCGCCAGCGCGTAGAGTTGGCGGGCGTCGCGGGGATCGTGTCGGTTGTAATCGTCCACGTAGCCCAGTTCGAGGTAGATTTCGAAGCTGTCGGGATTGGCGCGCAATCCTTCCCGGAGGAACTGCTCCGCTTCGTCGGGCTTGTTGAGCGTCCTGCGCAACCAGTAAGAGGCGGTCAAGTAAGTTTCAATCTGGTGCGGGTCCAAGTCGGCGGCCATGCGCAGCCAGGGAAGCACCTCCCGCGCCCTCTCGTCGTCCAAGTGCGTGTGAACCGTCGGAAAGAAATGCCGCCCAAACCGCTCGATCCAATCCCGCGGCTCCCCCAGAAAACTCTCCTCCACGTCGGCCTTTCCGCCGTCCTTTCCCTGTTGATTTTGCCCCCCCTCCGGTTCGCCTTTTACGTCCATGTCTGTCTCCTGCTTGTCGAAAATGGTCGGGTAATAACCGCTGTGAAAATAAACGTCGGCCTCGACAAAGAACTGATTGGCGAACATGCGGCGGCTTTCGCCCAAGAGCGCCGCCATGACCCCCGTGGAGGCGTCGGTTTGGGACTGCATTCCAGGGAGGCGCGAATCCAGAACCGTCGCCAGAGAGAAGGACGCCACAAAAACCAGGATTAGCGCGAGCTTTGTCATAGTGTCAGCGTCTTGCGCCGAAAGACCAGCCAAGTGATGCCGAGCAGCATCCCCGTGTAAAGGGCTCCGTAAAGAGTGGCCCCCGCCACGAACATCCAGCCGATTCTGCCCCAGTCGTGGATCACCAGATTACGCATCTCGAAGTACCACTCCAGGTGCGGAATGGCAAAGTAGAGGGCGGTGACAATCTGGCCGACAATCCCCCGGATGCCGAGGGCCACATAGTGGAGATGCTGGCCCACAAACAAAATCCCCAACACCACAATGAAACAAATCGTCGCGTTGGAGGAAGGCGCCGTGAACACCACCGAACCCAGCAAAACCAGAGCGATGACGACCGCCAGAAATATCCAGTGCAGCCAAAGCCCCTGGAAAAAAGTCAGCACGGGCCACGTGTGCTCGTAGGAGGAAGTCAGCAGTCCGAAGAATAGGTAGAAAACCACAAGCGTGATTCCGCAGGCCAGCCAGCAGCCCAGGAATTTCCCCAGAATCAGCTCCCACCGGCTCACCGGCTTGGCCAGTAGCGGAAAGATCGTCCGGCTTTCCCGCTCCGCCGGAATCTGCCGCGCGGCGGTCGTGATGGCCATGACCAGCGTCGAAATCCAGATTAGCAGCAGGCAAGTATCCTTGATGTACCGGACGATTTTGTCGTCGTCAAAAAACCGCGCCGACCCCAGCAGCAGGGTCACCACGGCCGTCATGACAAACAGGACATAAAAATCCTTCCGCCGGTACATCTCCTTGATCACCACCCCGGAAAGGGCAAAAGCATTGTTCATCTCACGATTGGGCCTGGTAGCCGATGATTTTGAGGAAAATTTGTTCCAGATGACATTGGTATTGGCGCACCAGATCGTCCACGCGCCCCACCACCCGGAGCCGCCCCTCGTGCAAAATTGCCACCCGGTCGCACACGGTTTCCACTTCCCCCAGCTCGTGCGAGGAGAAGAAGACCGTTTTGCCCTGCTCCTTCAAACGTTGAATGATTTCCCGGACCTTCATCCGCCCCAAAGGATCCAGGCCGCTGGTTGGCTCGTCCAGGATGAGCAGGTCGGGGTCGTTGATCAGCGCCTGGGCCAGCCCCACCCGCTGCTGCATGCCCTTGGAGTAAGTCTTGATGAGCCGTTTGCGCGCGGACTCCAACTCGACCAATTTGAGCACCGCGTCAATCCGCCGGTCCCGCTCCCCGGCGGGAATCCGGAATATCCGCGAATAAAAGCGCAGCAGCTCCTCGGTGCTGAGGAACTTGTAATAATAGGTCATCTCCGGCAGATAACCGATCCGCCGCCGCGCAATGGGCTGCCGCACATCCACCCCAAAAATCGAGGCCGTTCCGCCGGTGGCGTTGACGAACCCCAGCAAGACATTCATGGTCGTCGTCTTGCCCGCCCCGTTGGGGCCCAGAAACCCGAAGACCTCCCCCGACTCGACCTGCAAATTCAAGCCATCCACCGCGAGTTTCGCGCGCTCCCCCAACTCCCGGCTGGGAAACTCCACCCGCAGATCTTTGATCTCCAAAACCGTGTTCACAGGGAAAACATACAAACGGGCGGCCCCGCTCACAAGCCTCATTCCACGCCCCGACCGGCAACCCCGCGCCGGGCGCCCGTCGGGCGCGCGAGGACTTTGTCCCATTTTGCCCTTTGGCGGACATATATTTGTAAAGAGAAATGACTTGAAACAAAACGCCGGCGGGGGTTTCTATTGAATATATGAACACAAAATCCAGGCGGGCCTTCAGTTTGATTGAACTGATGGTGGTCATCGCCATCATCGCCATCCTGGCGGCGCTGTTGCTGCCGGCGCTCTCCAGGGCCAAAATCCGGGGCACGCAGGCATATTGCATCAACAACATCAAACAACTGGGGCTGGGCATGCAAATGTATCTGAACGACAACAACAATGTTTTTGCGGGCTGCGCCTCCGGCATAATGTACGGGCCGCAGAAGCCGGATTGGATCTATTGGCGGTGGCCCGAGACCACGTTCAGCGACGGCACGACGGCCACTCTGGAGGACAGCCCGCTGGTGGCCGATCTGGGCACCAAGGGCAACACCAACATGTTTCGATGCCCGGCGGACATGGACAACACCCAGAGAATCGCCCTGCAGAACGCCGGAAGACCCCCTTATTTTTACAGCTACGCCTTCACCAGTTTCGATTTGGACCATGGCGCCAATTTGGGCATGACCAGCATGATGTCCCGGGACTCCAAAACCTTCTATCCATTCAAGTTCAGCCAGATCGTCTCCCCGGCCAACAAGATCATGACCGCCGAAGGGGTCACCTCGATGCAGACCAACGAGGCGCCCGCGCCCTCCTTCACGAATCACGTGGCGGGCTGGACGCCCGTTCTGACCTCCGGCCGCTGGGAGCCTTTCCAAGGCAACCCCTACCACACCCCGACGACGATTGACAACTATCTGACCATCCGGCACAACGGCAACGGCGATGTCACTTTCGCCGACGGCCATGTCCAAGGCGTGCCCTGGGAATTTGGCACCCTGAGCAACAACGCCGCGCCGACTTTTTAGCCGTCCGAATCTCCTTCATTGCTTGGCGGGTTGCGCCACGAACCCGCGCTGCTTCTCCAACGCCACGAAACCGGCTTCCGGCGAGCTTATCAGTTCCGCGTGTCCGTCAACAAAAGCACGCACTTTTTTCAGCGCTCCTCTGACGCGGGTTCAGGTGGAACCGCGGAGATGGAGCGAGCGAAGGGATTCGAACCCTCGACA
>JBEKAN010000048.1:0-16084 GCA_050015895.1 Verrucomicrobiota bacterium | reverse complement strand
CGGAGATTGTTGATGACCCAGTTGGCCAGGGCCTTGGGATTCCGGGTCTGGCGCGCCAGCGACTCGAAATAGTCCCCCAGCGGGGCGTCCCAGACAAAGGTCTGGGCGTCGGCGGCGGGCAGGTGGTAGTCGCGCATGAGGCGCTGTTTTTTGGCCAGCGGCAGTTCGACGACGCGGCGGGAAACCTGTTCCAGCCAGGCGGGAGTTGGCTCGAAGGGCATGAGGTCCGGGTCGGGAAAGTAGCGGTAATCGTGGGCCATTTCCTTGGTCCGCATCGGTTCGGTGACGCCGGCGGCGTCGTCCCAGCGCCGGGTTTCCTGGAAGAGTTGGCCGCCCTTGTCGAGAACTCCGATTTGGCGGGGGATTTCATATTCCAGCGCGCGCCGGACGCCGCTGAAACTGTTCATGTTCTTGATTTCGATCTTCTTGCCCAGTTCCGTCGCGCCGCGCGGGCGGACGCTGACGTTGACATCGCAGCGCACCATGCCTTTTTCCATGTCGGCGTCGCTGACGCGACCGTAGATCAGAACATCCTTGAGCGCCTTGAGGTACTCGTAGGCCATGTCGGCGCTGGTGATGTCCGGCTCGGAGACGATTTCCAGGAGCGGGACTCCGGCGCGGTTGAAATCCACGCCGCTGTGGCGGTCGAAGTGGAGGTTTTTCCCGACATCCTCCTCCAGGTGGGCGCGGGTGACGCGAACGCGGGAGATCGCGCCGGCGAACTCGAAGTCCAGCCAGCCGTTGCGGGTGGAGGGCTTGTCGTATTGGGTGATCTGGTAATTCTTGGGCATGTCGGGATAGAAATAGTTCTTGCGGTCGAATTTGGCGAAGGGTGGGATTTGGCAATGGAGGAGGAGGCCGGTGAGAACGGTCAATTGGAGGGCCTCCTCGTTGGCGACGGGCAGGACGCCGGGCAGGCCCAGGCAGACGGGGCAGACGTGGGTGTTTGGAGGCGCGCCGAATTCATTGGCGCAGCCGCACCACATTTTCGATTTGGTTTTAAGCTGGACGTGGGTTTCCAGGCCGATGACAGGTTCGTAGTCCATTTTTAGCGGGTTCTGTGATACGCCTATCGGCGCGCGTTTGCAAACCTGATCCTGAATTGCAAATTCCCCATAGGGGGGTTATTGGTGTGGCATGCTCGTGCCCGAAGATGTGACCGAGAGCGAGTGGGCCGATTGGTATCGGATGAAGCCACTGGAGCGCTGGAGCCAAAGCGGCGAACTTTGGGCGCATTACCTTTCGATTGGAGGTTCCCTTGATCCCGAGCCGGATACACAAAGTCCTTTCCACGATGGCCGCGCACCGGGTCCAAGCCCTGCTGATGGGCGGTCAGGCCTGCGTCTTGTACGGCGCGGCCGAATTTAGCCGGGATGTGGATTTTCTCGATTTTGCCCGATGCGGCAAACATGAAGCGCCTCAAAAGGGCGATGAGGGAGTTGAAGGCGCGCTGCATTGCGGTGCCTCCATTTGCGGTGGATTACCTATTGCGCGGCCATGCGGTTCACTTTCGCTGCCACCATCCCGACGCGGAGGAAATCCGGGTGGACGTCATGGCCTGTCTGCGCGACATGGACGATTTCGCGGAACTTTGGAAACGGCGCACCACGCTGGTAAGCGGCGATGGGACACCTTATGAGTTACTTTCCCCCGCCGATCTGGTTCAGGCCAAGAAAACCCAGCGGGACAAGGATTGGTTGATGTTGAGACGACTGACAGAAGTTTACTATTTCCAGAATCGCAGATCGAAGACGCCGGACAAAATCCGCTTTTGGCTAAAAGATCTGCGCACACCGGAACTGCTGCTGGAAGCGGCGGCGGCGCAGCCGGAACTTTCGCGGGAGCTTGCCAGCGAGCGGCCCCTTCTCCTCCCTGCTCTCGCAAACGACCGCGCCGAGGTGGTGCGGCTTCTGGCCCAGGAAGAACAGGCGCTGCGGGAGAGGGACCGCCTTTATTGGCTTCCGCTAAAAGCGGAATTGGAAACCTTGCGTCATCAGAGGCTGCGACGGTCGCGTGGAAAATCATGAATCCAGCGGCGGCTTCTCCTCATGCCAATGGGTGCTCTGCTCGTGGGCGGAGGCCAAATTCAAGATGGTCTCCTCGCCGAAGGGTTTTCCCAAGAGCTGCAGGCCGATGGGGAGTTTTGGATTCCCGGTGAAACCGCAGGGAACGCTCACGCCGCAGACGCCGGCCAGATTGCACGAGATGGTGAAGATGTCGGACAGGTACATTTGCAGCGGGTCCCCCGACTTTTCCCCAACCCGGAACGCCGCCGTCGGGGTGGTCGGGGTGGCGATGGCGTCCACTTTGGCGAAGGCCTCCAGGAAATCGCGCCGGACCAGGGTGCGGACTTTCTGGGCGCGCAGATAGTAGGCGTCGTAATAGCCGCTGCTGAGCACATAGGTGCCCAGGATGATCCGCCGCTTGACCTCCGGGCCGAATCCGGCGCCACGGGTCTTGCCGTAGAGGTCAATCGGGTCGGCGCCCTCCACGCGCGCGCCGTAGCGGATGCCGTCGAAGCGGGCCAGGTTGGCGCTGGCCTCGGCGGTGGCGATGATATAGTAGGTGGCGACGGCGAAATCGGTGTGGGGCAGGGAGATTTCGACGATTTGCGCGCCGAGTTTCTCCAGTTGCCGGACGGCGGCCTGCACGGCGGCGCTGACTTGGGGGTCCAGTCCGCCGATCATGTATTCTTTGGCGAGGCCAATTTTCAGGCCCTTGATGTCCCGGTTCAGGGCGGCGGCGTAGTCCGGCACGGGCTGCGGAACGCTGGTGGAGTCGAGCGGATCCGGCCCGCTGATGGCGCGCAGCAGCAGAGCGGCGTCGCGGACGTCCTTGGTGAAGGTACCGATTTGATCCAAAGAGGAGGCGAAGGCGACCAAACCGTAACGGGACACCCTGCCGTAAGTGGGCTTGAGGCCCACGCAGCCGCACAGCGCGGCGGGCTGGCGAATGGAGCCGCCGGTGTCCGAGCCGAGGGCGGCCAGGCACTCATCGGCGGCCACGGCGGCGGCCGAGCCGCCGGAGGAGCCGCCGGGAATGCGCGAGATGTCCCAGGGATTGCGGGTCGCGCCGAAAGCGGAATTCTCGGTGGAGCTGCCCATGGCGAATTCGTCCATGTTCAAACGCCCGAACACCACGGCGCCGGCTTGCCTCAATTTTTCAATCACGGTCGCGCTGTAGGGGGAAATGAAATGGCCGAGGATTTTGGAGGCGCAAGTCAGCGGCTGGCCGCGCACGGCGATGACATCCTTGATGGCGATGGGGACGCCGAGCAGCGGCTTGTCGGCCGGGCCGGAGGCCAGCGCTTTGTCGGCCTGGTCGGCCTGGGCCAGGGCGTCGTCCGCGTCGAAACTCAGGAAGGCGTGAAGCCGCCCGTCCACGCGCTGGATTTGATCCAGGCAGTCCTGCATGGCCTGGCGGGCGGAGACTTCGCGGCGGGCGAGTTTGGCGGCCAGTTGCCAGATGGTGAGTTGGTTGAGCATGAGGCCGGGCGGTCATTCCACGATTTTGGGGACGATGAAAAGGCCGTTGGCTTTGGCCGGGGCGTTGCGCAGGGCCTCCTGGTTGCTGAGCGAGGGCCGCAGGAGGTCGGCGCGGGCGACGTTGACCATCGGCACGGCGTGGGCGGTCGGCTCGATGCCGCTGACGTCCAGTTGCTTGAGTTTCTCGATGTAACCCAGAATGCCGGCCAGTTGGGCGCCGAACTGCTCCTCCTCGGCGGGCGTCAGGGAGAGGCGGGCGAGATGGGCGACGTATTGGATGTTGAAGTCCGGGGACATGGCGCGGCTCAGTCCTCGTCAAACTTGCGTTTGATGAGGGCTTCGATTTCGGTGAGGGCCTGCTGGCAATCGTCGCCCTCGCAATAGACGATGATTTTGCAGCCCGGCCCGGCGGCCAGCATCATGAGGCCCATGATGCTCTTGCCGTTGACCTTTTCGCCGTCCTTTTCGACGAGGATGCTGCAGGTGAAGCGGTTGGCGACGCGGACAAACATGGCTGCGGGCCGGGCATGAATGCCCAGCTTGTTGAGCACCACAAACTCCCGTTGCATGGCGGGCTTGCCACCGGCTTTTCTCACATTACTCATTTCGGAGCATAGTCTGGCGCAGGATTCGCCATTTTGCCATTGAAAACGCGCGGCTTTGGAAGAAAAAAACGGATTAGGATTAAGATTAGGATTTGGATTTGGAATACACCACCCAAAGAAGTCGAATGCGGCGGGCTTGCTGATTGGGAAGAGGCGGAACGACCCGGCTCAAAAGCGCACAAACGGGCTGGCCGCCCAAACGACGAGGTTGACGTAAACCGCCGCCAGCACGTCATCAATCGTGATGCCCAAACCGCCGGACAAGGACTGGCTCTGGCGCACGGGCCAGGGTTTCCAGATGTCGAAGAGGCGGAAGAGCAGGAAGATGGCGGCGGTTTGAAGGCCGCCGGCCCGGGAGAAGAAGTGTTCCGGCCCGGGCCATTGTGGTTGCTCCGAACCGGCCAGAACCATCGCCGCCACAAAGCACAGAGGCATGGCGGTGATTTCATCCAAGACCACCGGGCCGGGGTCTCTGTGGTGGAGCTGTTTTTCCCCCTCGCTGCAGAGCCAGATGGAAACGGCGATTCCGAACGCCGCGCCCGCGGCGAAGAGCAGCCACGAGCGTCCGCAGAGCAGCAGGGCGAACCAGCCCAAACCGAGCAGGGAGCCAAAAGTCCCCTGGGCGAAGGGAATCCGGCCCAAGCCAAATCCTTGGGCGATCCAGAGTTTCATAGATCGGACAAGTAGAGGGAGCGGTTGCGCCAGAGATAAATCAGGCCGGAGGAGAAAGTCAGGACGACCGCCACCCAGAGGGAAATCTCGGTGAACCATTCCACCCACGGCCCGCCAAAGAGATGAAAGCCAAAGAGGAACTTCCCAACCGGACCCACCTGGATGTAGCAGTGGAGGACGAGGATGGAGAGGATGGCGACGATTTGGGAAATGGTTTTGTGTTTGCCGAACCGTTCGGCCGCGAGCACCAGGTTTTTGGAGGCGGCCAGCAGGCGCAACCCGGTGATGGTCAACTCCCGCGCGACGACGATCACCACCATCCAGGCCTGCATCCAACCCAGACCCACAAACGCGATGAAGGCGGAGCAGACCAGGATTTTGTCGGCCAGCGGGTCCATGAGGATTCCAAAATTGGTGATGAGGTTGTCGCGGCGGGCAATCCGGCCGTCGAAGTAATCGGTGAGGCTGGCGGCGCCGAAGAGGAGCAGGGCGATGGTTTCGTGGAATCGAAAACCGGCGAAGACCACCACCAGGAAGGCGAGGGTCAGGACAAAACGGGAGACCGTCAGTTGATTGGGCACGTTCATTGACCGCGCCTATAAAGACAGGTTTCCCCCGACAAGTAAACCTTGTTCGCAAACCTTCTTCGTGACGCGCCCCGCGCCCGTCGCCGCCCCCGCCCGGAGTCATCCGCCGCTTTCCGGGGAGCGCGGTCAGCCCGGCCCGCCACGGGCCAACCGGCGATGGCCTTCCTCTGGTCTCCACGCCGCATGACGGCGGCCCATCCCTTCTGGCGGCTTTACTCGCGGTTGGCCCGGCACAAACCCCGGTCTTCGGCGGCGTCTGGCTGGATTGCTGGCCGAGGACAAACGACCCGGCTCCGACCAAAGTGTGTCTGGAACGTGACATTGGCGCCACGACACCCGCGACCAGATTGAATGCATCCAACGGATTACAACCAATCGGCACCATCTTCATCAGGACACCACCATAAGAGTTCACTTAAAGTTTGAGAAGTCAACACGATTATCCATCTTCTTTCTCAATATAAGCGCCTGCTTTTCGAAAATGGCCTGGACAGCCCGCGCAGTGTCCCGACAAATCTGCACTGAATCATAGAATTGATCTCGTCTATTGAAATGCAACTCATAAGAAAGCACGACTTCATGCCGGCCATCTGGCGATGAAAAGACATGATAACTGTCACCAAAATCACCAACGACCCCAAACGGCTCGTCCTCATTCAGGATATACACATCCAAAGCCACACCGCCTTTTAGCACCACGGGACTCTCGCCAAACGACGCCGCCTGACTTACCGCAGAATTGGTTGCAGCCTCGGATTGAACATCCTTCCAATATCGCAAATGATTATATAGAAAACGCCCCCCTCTATTCTCAACGCTTGCCGAGCCAATATCGCTCCAGGCAGGAAAGCGTTGCGACAGCCCTTTCAATTCAGTTTTTATGTTGCTCATCGCTGTACCGCAAGCTATCGCTCTCTCTAATATGGGATCGATTCCCACAATGTCCTGTAAAGCTGATCTTAAGAGACTAACTTGCTTTTCTACGATGTCGCGCAAGGCCTTGTCCAGCAAGGAATCTGACGGGTTCAACTCCAAACTATAAACAAGGCGCAACTTCCAATTGCGCCCAACCAGAAGCAATGGATAAATAGTCTGCCCTGGCTTGGCAACCATGATGACTTCCTGCGGCTCGTCAGCGTTTTGAATACTGACCCCCAGCCCCGCTCCGCCCTTATCCACAACGTAATGACCACCGCTGTGTAGCACCGTTCCGTCCATAGCGACTACAGTGATTGCCTCAGTTCCAGGGGGATATGGTTGCCCGGGGGCGACATGGAACGCTGGTAATTGTACATAAGAAACATTTTTCCAGTAGTCCAACCTAACAATGCCTGAATCCGGCGAACCCAATTTGACGATTGATGCCGAGCCAATGTCACTTAGTGAAGGATACCGTTGCGCCAGTTTCTCAAACTCACGCAAAACATTGGTCATCGCGATCCCGCACGCTTGTCCAAGTTGAGCCTTATGTGCGACAATGAGTTCCGTGTCTTGACTCCCCAGACCCCCATCAGAGACCTGCGCTGTAGCCGGGCAAGCAAGCATCAACGAAACAGCGAGGCATTCCCAGCTTTTGGTAATCTTCTTCATAGTGCTTTGTTTGTTCAATTGAAACTCCATTGATCCAGTCATAGAGATGCGCGCATTTCAGAAGACCGGCTCCAGATCGCCGCGGGCATCGAATCTCACGGGGGCCGGTTGGCTCTCCGGCGTCAGATCGGCACGGGAGCGCGCTTCCGGGAGGAAGGCCTCGGATGCCAGCAATGTCTGGCAGCTCAAGGTGTTCTTTATCCAGAGGACCCGCAAATCCCGGAGGTCGGTGTGGCCGGTGGTTTGGAGGGCCGCCTCCAGCGCCTCGCGGTCGGTCGGGAAGTGCATGGGCACCCGCGCGTTTCCCGGCGCCGAGGCGGTCAGGACGTTCACCCAGGTGGCTTTGGCGTCCAGGGCGCGCACCAGACGGTCGTGGGTGAAGTCCGCCAGGCCGATTCCATAAGCGTTGCCAAAACTGTCCGGATGGAGCGAGCGCACATAAATGCGGCGGACCGCGTCGGGACTGGCGCTGATCAAGCCGCCCTCGGTCATGCGGCGGATGACGTTGGTGTCCAATCCCGAGCCGCTGAGGTTTTTCCCCATCTCATCCACGATCAAAAGGTCCACGACGGCGAAGGGAAGGCGCGGCGCGAGCGAGCGGGCCTGCTCCAGCAGGCTCATTTCCTCCGTCTCCATCTTCGCCGCGGGCACCGCCACCACGCGGGCGGTCTGATGGAACTGGTTCTCAATGATGGCGACTCCGAAGGGAATTTTCGCCAACTTGAGCGCCGCCCGCGCCACCGCCAGCAACGCCGTCGCGTGGCCGATCCGGGCCGCGGCCTGATGAAACTGGAGGGCGCCTTTCTGTTTGCCCAGGCCGATGGCGGCCATTTTCATCAAGCCGCTCTCAATCGGCCCGTGGAAAGCCGTGTGCGGCTTGATCCGGTTGACCAGCACGACCGCGTCCGCGCCCGCGGCCAGACGGTCCTGATAGACGATGAACTCGCCAGTGCGGCCAAGTTGGACCGTGTCCATGCTGGCGCGGACAGGGACACCTATTTTCTCCTCCGTGATGCCATAGTGCGCCAGCACCTCCAACTGCCCGAGGTCGTTGGCGCCGCCATGACTGCCCATAGCCGGGACAATGAAGGGATGGGCGCCCAATGTTTTCAACTCCTCGCAAACGGTCCGCACGATGACGTCGTAATTGGAAATCCCGCGGCTGCCCGCCGCCACCGCCACGGCCATGCCGGGCCGGATGAAATTTGCCGCCGGCAATTCCGCCAGCGCGGCGCGGGCGCCGGCCGCCGGGTCGGGGAGGGTCGGCGCGTCGAATTTCTGTCTCAAGCGGAAGAAATTCGGGAGGGGATTGTTCATGGTTGTTGTCATTTAGAGCGGCTCAAGAGATAGTGAATCCGATCCTTGATGGAGAATGTGTTCGGCGAGACGCCGAACACGGCGGGCGAGGACGCCCGCGCTCCCAATGCTGACTTTTTCGCGGCTACAGTTTTCATGAAAATGCTCTAGCCGGGCGATGACGCGGGCACCGGTGGCTGCCGCTTCACGGGCAGCGCGCGGGTGGCGCCGGTTGAGATGCCGCCATCCACCAGAAGCGTCTGGCCCGTGATGTAGGCGCTGGCGTCCGACGCCAGAAAGACGACCGCGCCCTCCAAGTCCTCCGGCGCGCCCGGTCGTTTGAGAGGGATGCGGTCGCAGAGGTATTCGACCCATTCGCGGTTTTCATACAAGGCGGCGTTTTGGCGGGTCTTGAACCAGCCCGGCGCGAGACAATTGACGGTGATGCCGTGGACGCCCCAATCGTCGGCCAGGCTCATGGTGAGTTGTTTGACGCCGCCGCGGCTCGCGCCGTAGGGTCCCAGGCCGGCGTAACCGGCCACGCAGGTGACGGAACCGATGTTGATGACGCGACCGCGCTTGCGGGGAATCATGTGGCGGGCCACCGCCTGGGCGACGAAGAACGTGCCGCGGAGATTTGTGTCAAGCACAAGATTCCAGTCGTCCCAGGTGACTTCCAACGCGGGTTTGCGGACATTGCAGCCGGCGTTGTTGACCAGGACGTCTATCTTTCCGTAATGCGCCACGGCGGCCTTCACCATTTTCTCGATGCTCTGGTGGTCGCGCACATCCAGGGCCAGCGGAAAGGCCCCGCGGCCCAACGATTCGATTTCGCCCTGAAAGCGGCCCAGCGTGGCGGGGTCGCGGCTGGTGATGACCAAGTCCGCGCCGGCGCGGGCCAGAGCGCGGCCAAAGCACTGGCCCAAGCCGCGGCTTGCGCCGGTGACGAGGGCGATTTTGCCGGTGAGATCGAAGGGATTAGGATTAGGATTAGGATTAGGAGTAAGATTAGGATTTGGATTTGGATTAGTGTTCATGGAAAAGAGTGATGCGCGAAGCGGGATGAGTCATGGCCGGAGCACGACTTTGAGCAACCCGGGTTCTTTGGCGTAGAGCCGCTGAAACCACGCCGCCCCTTCCGCCAGCGGGGCCAGGGCGCTGAGGAGCGGGGCTGGTTGCAACGCGCCGCGGGCCAGCATGTCCAGAACCGCCGGGTACTCGCCGCGCGACGCGCAGGACCCGTAAATCGTCAACTCCCGCGTCACCGCCAATTGCAGCGGAAACTCGATGCCGGGCGACACGTTGCCCACCAGGGTCAGCGCGCCGCCTTTGCGCAAGCATCTGAGCGCCAAGTCCACTGTCGCGGTCAGACCCACCGCTTCGAAGGCCGCGTCCGCGCCGCGCCCGCCCGTCAGGCGCAGGATCCTTTCCGCCGCGTTTTCGTCGGCGGAGTTGACGCAGTCCGTCGCGCCGAATTTCTTGGCGAGAGCCAGCCGTCCGTCCGCCACGTCCACGGCGACCAACCGCCCGCACCCCGCGCGGCTCAAAACTTGCACCAGCGCCAGACCGATCAGCCCCGCGCCCACCACCACCGCCGAGTCGTTGAGCGCCGGAGGGGCGCGGCGGACCGCGTGGAGGGCGATGGCAAACGGCTCGGCCAGCGCGGCGTGCTCGAAGGGCAGCCCGTCGGGCAGACGGTAGAGAACGCGCCGCGGCACGGCCACAAATTCGGCAAACGCGCCGTGCCGCCGGTACTCCCCGCAGGAGACGCCCAGCACCCGGCGCTGATCGCAGAGGTTGATCTCGCCGCGCCGGCAAAACTCACATTGGCCGCAGTAAATGGTGGAGTCGAATGTCACGCGGTCGCCCACCGCCCAACCGGCGACCCCAAGGCCCAGTTTGGCGATGACGCCCGCCGCCTCGTGTCCCATGATGATGGGCGGACGGCGGCGGCCGGTGCTGCCGTCCATGCCATGCACATCGCTGCCGCATATTCCACAGGCGCGCACGGCGATGAGGACTTCCTCCGGGCCGGGTTTCGGCGTCGGCATGTTCCGATATGCGAACTTTTTGTATTTTTCGAGAACCAGAGCATTCATGGCTGGTTGTATTGGGCTATTGGACTCGATTGGGGAGTGTAGGGGCAGACCGCCGCCTGTGGCAAGAGGCGAGCGGGAGGAAGCGCGCGAACTGACCATTTTTTGCCATTTGAAATTAAAAAACTTTATTTTTTACCTTCATTCACCTTCATTAGGCTTCATTAGCCTTCATTTACCTTCATTGGGGGCTGCTTCGGCCAACGACTGTGGGGGGGGCGTCTTGGGCTGGATTGAGGGGGACTGTCCGGGCCTGGAGGGTTTTGAACCGCGAACCATGCGAACCATGCGAAAAGGAGGGTTTGCGGGGGCGGTTCTTTGGGGACCGCCCGTGGTGACCGGCAATTTGATGGACTGGCCATTTCTCCATTCATGCGGAAGACTGTATCACGTTTTGTAAGGAATGTCAAGTTCTTTACTAATTAATTTGCCGCAAAGAGGCGGAAAAGGCAAAATTGGGAAAACAGAAAGCAGAAATTCGAAATGGCCCCGCCAAGGCGCCATCCCCGCAGGCGCGGAATGCCGGCGAATGCCGCGAATAATCTGGCTTGATTCCAAATCCTGGGCGCCAAATATGCGACTTTGCGTGAGATATTGCTTTGGCTGGATTCCAAACACGGAGGGGCGGAATTATCACGCCAAGAAGCTCTGCCTTGATTCCAAAATGGGGACCAGGACCCTTCTGCGCAATGCTGGAGGGAAAGGAGAATGTGCCGTTCGTCCGGGCTGATATTATTAGTTAAATACTTGGCGTGCAACAGGTTGCGTTTGACTTGTGACAAAACTATAGTTTGAGCCCTTGACTCCCTTTCTGCTATAAAGTCACCAGGTTCAGGGAGTCTGCTGTTTCCCGATTGCGGCTAATCCGCGTGCTAAACGTCTCATCAGGACGTCATATGCATGGGTCTCGGCAATGGCTAACGTTCTTGATGCTCGGCGCGACACTTCGAGGAAAATTACTTTTCCCTGCGCCTTATCTATCCGTTCAAACGCAGTGACAAGGGGAAGGCCTTGTTTTTGGGCAGTCTCCAGGAGAAAACTCAACAGGTGTGCATCAGCGACCAAATCCTCAAACTCAGTTCGCGAAACGGGTTTCCCGGCATACGTAACCCTTTCTATTTTCAAGCCAGGCTCCGTTATGGCAAGCATGATGCAGGCCATGGCTCCGGGCCGGTCTTGAGTTGCCGATGATTCCCGCGAACCATCCATCTTCAAGAAATGCACTTCCCACGGCCGCGAGATCTTCGCAAAGAAATTGAGCACTCCCATATTCGCTCTAGTCCTCCTCTCGAATGTGGCTCGCGGACTCTTTTAGTTTTCCCCATATTTCAACCAAGCCACTTTGCGGGTCATGTCGGTTCTTGAACGTCTTTTCCGTGTGGTCTTTTGCTTCTCTAATGACCGCATCACCTCGCTCTTTCTGATCCCCCGTAAGGTGTTCTTGGAACCTCTCAGCTATCTCGTCCTCAAGCTCGCTTATGGCTTGGATGAACTCGGTGCGGGACACAGCATTCTGGCAAGGTAGGCCATCGTATGCCATTTTCCAGATCCTAACTTTACTGTGCGTAGTCATCGTGTCTTCGTTCAGCGTGAAATGGACTTTTCGAGTTCACGTTTAAGTACTAAAAAGGCTTGGGAGTCCTCCCCCCAAGCCCAAGTTTGATTAGGCATGTGGAGGATCTAAAATAAAGGTCTCCAAAGAGTTTTCGGGCAGGTTTTTGGCCTCCCGAACAAGTGGAGTCGTCTTTATTTCGTCCACACATCCCGTTATCCCTCGGCGGGTTGCTCTTCAGCAGAACCCGCTTCTGTTTCGCGCGACGCCCCGACTCTCTCAGATGGAACCTGATGTGTCAACGACGATTTTTCCTCCGTCCGAACCAGCGCCGGTCTCGCTTGTCCTCAGCAACGCCCTCGTCGCTGAACCCTGCATGTGGCTGTAGGAAAACCGGTCCACCATCCTGGGTCAACACAGAAAGAAATCCACAACTCTGAAAGAGTTGCATCCGTTTTCTAAGTCATTGATATTCAACCCTTTCAGGGTTGTCGAACTCAAATGCACTGACCCAGGGTAGGCCCTCCCAGAATCGGGCCAACCCTGGGCTATGAGATTCAATCCCTTCGGGATTGCCGATGGTGACTTGGCGACACATTGAGGAGCAGACCATCTCTATTCCACCGAAAAGAGCGAAGAACCATTTGCGCCTGCGGCGGGTGTAAGATTTTACATAATTCTCCAAATTAGGAGACTACCGGCGCGGGGGGGGCTTGGGGAGCCACCAGGCGAGGGCGGCGGCGATGAGGATTCCGAGGCCCAGGTCGTCGAAAGGAAGCTCCAGGCTGCCCGTGGCCCGCATGAGCGAGCCGACGATGAAATTTCCCGCAAAGCCGCCCAAATTGCCGAAGGCGTTGATCAGCCCGATCGCCGGCCCCGCAGCGCCGCGGGGCAGGGTCTCGGTTGGGATGGCCCAGAAGGGGGCCAGGGCGACGGACGGGCCGGGGATGGACAGACAGAGCAAGACGTAGGAGAGCCAGAAATGCCCCTTCAAACTCACGCTCAGGATCAGGCTCACGCCGCTGACGACATAGGTCAGAGCCACGTGCATTTTGCGCTCATTGACTTTGTCGGAGTGGCGGGAGACCAGCACCATGAGCAGGGCGGTGAAGGCGTAAGGCAGGGCGAACAACATGCCGTTTTGCAGGGCGCTGTAACCCCGGTTCTCCAGGCGGCTGGTGAAGAAAGTCATGCAGCCGTAGGCCAGGGAATTATGCAGGAAGTTGATGACGATCATGAGGAGAATCACGGGCGCAATTCCGGGTTGGCAAAACTTTTTCCACAACGGGACGGCCCCGGGCGGCTCCAATTCCTCCGCTTCCTTGCGCAGGGTGGTTTCCAGATGGTCCCGTTCCTCCGCCGAAATCCAGTTCGCCTCCCGCGGACGGTCCCGGATGCAGAACCACCAGATGGGCAGCCAGAGAAAAGGCAGCGCCCCCTCCAGAACGATCACCGTGCGCCAGCCCCAATGGTCCAGCAGCGCGCCGGTCAGGAGCGCCGAAGCGACCACGGCCAGAGGCTGGCAGAGATTCCAGTAGGCGTTGGCGCGCGCCCGTTCGGAGCGCGGGAACCAGTTGGCCAGGAGCACCAGCATGGAGGGAAAGACGCCGCTCTCCGCGACCCCCAGGAGAAATCTCCCGGCCTCGAACTGTCTGAAAGTCCGCGACAGGCCGCAGGCGACCGCGCAGACGCCCCAGCCGACCAGACAAAGGCTGATGACCTTTCTGGCGCTCCAGCGCGTCGCCCAATGGCCGCAGGGAATCTGCAACAGGACGTAGCCGAAGAAGAAAAGGCCGACCGCCTGCCCCTTCATCTGGTCGTCCATGAACAGGTCCTTCATCATTGTGGAGACCTTGGGGGTGAGAGCCAGGGTGACGTTGGTGCGATCCACGTACGCGATGGTGTACATGATCAGCGCGACAGGAATGATGCGCCGCCAGCGTTGTGATTTCATAAACAAGAACTATCGGATCTCCGCAAGCCTTCAGCCGATCCCCAAATCCCCGCCTGAGAAAACTTCTTTATCCGCGAATTACGCGAATTACGCGAAAGAGAGCTTCCCTTCGTCTAATTCGCATAATTTGCGGATCGCCTTGTTTTCTATATTGGCATGGTTATTGAATCTCCATCTTTTTCGCGGTCTCCGGTGACGTCCGCCATCGTTAGGCGAGGATTTGGGCGACAGGTTCGGCGATCAAATCGTAATCGGTGTGGCCGATGATTTTCACGCGGGCAAACTCGCCCAGCGGCAGTTTGCCGCGAACGTAAACCCGGCCGTCAATGTCCGGCGCGTCGGCCTGGCCGCGCGCGATCAAAAAATCGCCCCGGCCGCCGGAGCCGGCGTCCTTCAGCCCCGCGGGCGCGGCGGGGGAGCGGATGAGACCGTGCTCCCAGGAACTGACCTCGGCGGCGCGCAAATCGGCGGGGCGGGCCGGGGCCTCGACCAGCACCGTGATCTCGCGTCCGACGAAGGAGGCGGAAATCTGGCGCGCGACCTTGAGCTGCTCGGCCATGGCCAGCGCCTGGCGCCGCTTTTTGACGCGCTCCGGGATTTGCGCCTCCATTTTGCCGGCGCGCGTGCCCTCCTGGGGCGAGTAGGTGAAAACGCCGAGGCGCTCAAATTTCGCCGCGCGGATGAACTCCAGCAGGGATTGGAAACAGGCTTCCGTCTCGCCGGGAAAGCCGACAATGAAAGTGGTGCGGAGGGCGACGCCGGGGACGCCCGCGCGGATTTTGGCGATCAAGTCAATAATATGTTTCCGGGAGGTTTCGCGGCGCATCCGTTCGAGCATAAGCTCGTGGATGTGCTGGAGGGGCAGGTCAATGTAGCGGGCGACTTTCGGGCATTGGGCGACGGCCGCGATCAATCCGTCCGTCCAATGCGCGGGGTGGGTATAGAGGAGGCGGATCCAAAAGTCGCCCGGCAGCCCGTTGAGCGCGGGCAGGAGAGTGGCCAGGGTGGCCGCCCCGGCGGGGAGCGCGCGCGCGGCGGCCTGGAATTTCTCCGGCGAGGAAATGGTCCGGCTATGGCCGGCGCGCAGGTCCAGGCCGTAGTAGGTGGAGTCCTGGGAAATGAGGTTCAACTCCCTGACGCCGGCGGCCAGAAGTTGGCGGGCCTCCTGAAGGATGTCCGCCTGGGGCCGGCTGCGATAGGCGCCGCGCATGCGGGGGATGATGCAAAAGCTGCAAGGATGATTGCACCCCTCGGCGATTTTGAGGTAGGCGAAATGCCGGGGGGTGAGGCGAAAGCGGGGCGTGGCGAAGTCGGGGATGTAGGTGGGGCGGGAATGGACCTCGACCAGGGGAGCGGGCGGCGGAGGAGGAGGCGGCGCGGCATCCATCGCGGCCAGGCGCTTGGAAATAGTTTTGACGGATTTTGGGCGGCGCGCGTCCGCCGGCGCGCCAAGCTTCCGGTCGCGCCGCCGGGCCAGCGCCTGACGGACGATTTGGGCGACTTGCGCCACCTGGTCAATGCCCATGAAGGCGTCCACCTCCGGCAGGAGTTTGGGCAGATCGTCGCGAAACCGCTGAGGCAGGCAGCCGGAAACAATCAGGCCCCGGCCGGGATTGGATTTAGCGCGGGCCTGCGCGGCCTCCAGAATCGCCTCGACGCTTTCCTTCTGGGCGGCCTCGATGAAGGAGCAAGTGTTGACAATGAGGACATCGGCGCGCTCGGCGTCGTTGGTGATCTCCATTCCGCCTTGGAGCAGGGACCCGAGCATGATTTCGGCGTCCACCAGATTTTTGGCGCAGCCCAGGGAAATCAACCCCACGCGCACCGGGCGATGGCTGGATTTTTTCATCAACGGCTCAAACCCTCAACGTCTGGCGGGGGGGATGGGCAAAGTCTCCCCCGGCTCGGCGGGCGCCTTGTAAAGCCCCGGCCCCAGCCCCTCGAGGGGATTGCGCTTGAGATGATGGTTCCAATACATCGCGCCGCCCGCCACCGCGCCGACCAGCAAGACCACCGCCAGGGTGGGCAGGATCATCCGGCGTCCGGCGGTGGAGACGTGAAACATGGCGGAGTCCAGCAGGCCGGAGGCCGGAGCCTGGAAGGGGGGCTGGGTCTGGCTGCCGGCTTGGGCCAGTTCGACGTTGAGTTGGGCCAGAATTTGGGCGGGATCCAATTTGAGGGCCATGGCGTAAGTGCGGACGAAGCCGCGGATGTAAACGGGGGCGGAAAAGACGTCATAATTGCCCT
>JBEKAN010000047.1:0-16186 GCA_050015895.1 Verrucomicrobiota bacterium | reverse complement strand
GCCAAGTCTTCAGCAAGTTCGTCGTCGGCGAGCATTCGTTCCAACACCACCTCACGTTGGCGGCGTTTCAACGATTTGAAAGCTGTCACAAAAACCTCCGCTGTCGCATCTTCTGCACTCATAGTTATTGAGAACATCGTCTATTTCGGGCCACAATTCAAGCCGGAATGCGGTTCACCTTCCCGCCACGTCCAACAAGCGGGTTCGTTTCTTCAGGGATCGCAAGACGGCGAAAATGAGGAAGCCCCCGATGAAAACCCCAAACCAGACCCAGCTTATATGCCACCTCTGCTCGACTATGGAGTCGCCAATCAGGTCGGCCAGGAAGAAGACCGAGATGATCAGAAAAAACGCGTTGTATTCGCGCTGCGCCACAGTCCTCCAGCAGAAAGGGACCGGGGACGGCTTCCAGCCCCGGAATTTGGGAATGAACGCGGGAGTTTCGGCGGACCATTTTTCAAAAGCCTCCCCAAAGCGCTGCCGCAAAAACGCCTCCTCGGCCAGCATGATTCTCTCGTAATAGAGCGCGTAAATGCAGCTTGTCAGCGCCACAAGCCACCAGATGTGCGGCCACATCGCGAACCCGAGCATGATCAGGTAATTGCCCAGATACAGCGGGTGCCGGACCACGGAATAGACGCCGGTCGTGTTCAGGGTCTCGGCCACCTGCTCGCGCGTGTTGCGGCCCGAGGTGCCGTAAGGCGCCCGCCCGACGGTGATGACGCGCACAGCCAATCCAGACAGGGAGACAATCAGGCACAGGACCTGCCACACCTCGTTGATGGCATGGCTTTGGCACAAATAGCTGAAAGAGGCCAGACCCAGGAGGAAAATAGGAATGATGAGCAAGGGAAGATAGCTCCGATGGCGGAACAGCCACGACCCCGAATCTTCAAGCTCCGTGCGCAAGGACATTGGCGCAATCCTAGCCGCCTGCCCGCCGGGCGACAAGCCGCTTGTGCGCCCGCCCCCTTTTTCCCGCGTGCCAGCGCGGCGGCTTGCGGATACATTGCCGCCATGAACATCGTTCCGCCCGAATTGGACCGCATCCTCCGCCAGACGCCGGAGTTGCGCAGCGCCTTCCTGGTCGGCGGCTGTGTTCGCGATTTCCTTCTCGGCAGCCCGGGCAAGGATTTCGACGTCGAGGTCTTCGGCGTCGGCCCCGAGGCGCTGGCGCGGGCGCTGGCGCGCTGGGGCAAGGTGGATTTGGTCGGGCAATCCTTCGGGGTGGTCAAATTAACCACCGGCGGGGAGCACAGTTACGATTTCACCATTCCTCGGCGCGATTCCAAAGTCGCCGCCGGACACAAAGGCTTCGAGGTGGACTTGGACCCGGCCATCACTCCCGAACAGGCCGCGGCGCGCCGCGATTTCACCATCAACTCCCTCATGTTCGATCCGCGCGCGGGCCGCATGCTGGACTTTTTTGGGGGCGCGCGGGATTTGGAGAAGCGAGTGCTGCGCCACACCAGCCCGGCTTTTGTGGAGGACCCGTTGCGGGTGTTGCGCGGAATGCAGTTCGCCGCGCGCTTCGATTTGGAGCCGGCTGGCGAGACAGTCGCGCTTTGCCAGAACATCAAGGGAGGATTCGCGGAGCTGGCAGGCCAGCGCGTCCGCGACGAATGGTTCAAGTGGGCGGAAAAAAGCGTCCTGCCCTCCGCCGGTCTCAAGTTTCTCGCCGCCACCCAATGGCTGGAGCATTTTCCCGAAATCCTGGCGCTGATCGGCACGCCCCAGGACGCGGAATGGCACCCGGAAGGCGATGTGTTTGTCCACACCTGCCATTGTTGCGACGCCATGGCCCGGCTGCCGGAGTGGAAGTCCGCTGGCCCGGAGGCGCGCGCGGTGCTGATGCTGGCCATCCTGGCCCACGATTTCGGCAAGCCGGCCACCACGCGGGAGGAAATCCGGGACGGGCGGCCCAGAGTCGTCTCCCCCGGTCACGACGCCCTGGGCGGGGAACTGGCCCGGGTGTTTCTGGAGCGCATCCACGCGCCTCCCGCCGTTCAGGCCAGGGTGGTCCCGCTTGTGGTCAATCATCTCATCCATTTCCAACCGCTCACCGACCGCGCCCTCCGCCGTCTGGCGCGGCGCCTGGAGCCGGAAAGCATCGAGAGTTTGTGCCTGGTCATCACCGCCGACAGCATGGGCCGTCCGCCAAAACCGGCGGCTCAACCGGAAGGCGCGCGGGTGCTCCTGGCGCGGGCGCGCGAATTAAGCGTCCAGCAAAAGCCGCCCGAACCCATCCTCAAAGGACGGCATTTGGTCGAACTGGGACTGCCCCCCGGCAAAGACTTCGGGGTCATTCTCCACCACGCTTACGAGGCGCAGTTGGAGGGGGTGTTCTTCGATTTGCCCCAGGCCCTGAATTGGCTGCGGGAACACGGCGAACTGCCCCTGTCGGAGGAGGCCCGGCGGAAGCTCGAGGCCCGCCTGCGGGGCGGCGGTTAGCGGACCGCTTCCGCAAAAATCAAGGGTTGCTTGATGAATTTGGAAAATTACTCTCTGCGGCGATGAAGCCACGCTCCGGCCAACCCACCCTGCGGGAGAAAGCGGGCCAGATGCTGCTCGTCGGCTTTCGCGGCTATGAGATTTCCGACGACCACCCCGTCGCCCGCGACTTGGCCGCAGGCGATCTGGGCGGCGTCATTTTGTACGACCAGGAGATGGCGGACGGCTCGCGGTCCGGCCGCAACATCCAATCGCCCGGGCAGGTCAGGCGTTTGGTGGCCTCGTTGCAACGGCGGGCGCGCGCGCCTCTGTTCATCGCAGTGGATCAGGAAGGGGGCCAAGTCAGCCGCCTCCAGCCCGCTTATGGCTTTCCCCCGACCCTTTCGCATGAGGAGTTGGGGACGATCAACCTTCCGGCCCAGACCTTCGCCCACGCGGAGAAAATGGCCGCCACGCTCTCGGATTTGGGCGTCAATCTGAATCTCGCGCCCGTGGTGGATTTGGACGCCTGCTCCCGCAACCCGGTCATCAAAGGAAAACAGCGCAGCTTCTCCGCCGACCCGCGGATCGTGGCGCGGCACGCGATGGAATTTGTCCGGGCGCACCACAAGCATGGCATTATCACCTGCGCCAAACATTTTCCCGGCCACGGCGGCGCGCGCGGCGACACACATTTGGGATGGGTGGATGTGACGGAGCATTGGACGGAGCGGGAACTGGTTCCCTTCCAACGATTGATCGAGGCGGGGCTTTGTGACGTGATTATGACCGCTCATGTCTTCAACGCCCGTCTGGATCCCGCGCGCCCGGCCACACTTTCCCGGCCCGTGCTCCACGGCTTGCTGCGCCGGAGGCTTGGCTTTGAGGGCGTGATTCTGAGCGACGACATGGAAATGAAGGCCATCGCTGGCCGCTACGGTTTGGAACAGGCGGTCCAGTACGGCATTGAGGCGGGCCTGGACATGCTTTGCTTCGGCAACAACCTGAGCTTCGACCCGGACATCGCCTCGAAGGTGGCCGGGATGATATGCCGCCTGGTGGAGTCGGGGAAGGTCCCGGAGGCGCGGATTGACGAATCCTTCCAGCGCGTGCAAAACCTCAAGCGCAAATTCAAACTTGTCTGACGTGGAAACAACGCCAAAGGGAAACCGCCGCCCTCCGTGGCTTTGGGTGCCAAGCCTCTATTTCGCCGAGGGCGTCCCCTATGTGATTGTGACGGGGATGACGGTCGTGATGTACAAACGACTGGGCGTTTCCAACTCGGACATCACCGCATACACAAGCTGGTTCGCGCTTCCGTGGGTTCTCAAACCGTTGTGGAGTCCGTGGGTGGAAATCAGCCGGACAAAACGATCTTGGATTGTGACGATGCAGTTGCTGGTCACCGCGGCCCTGGGCCTGCTGGCCTCATGCCTTTTGGCGCCCAACTTTTTCCGGATTTCCCTCGGGCTGTTCCTTGTCCTGGCATTTTTTTCGGCCACGCACGACATTGCGGCCGATGGGTTCTACATGCTCGGGTTGACGCGGCATGAGCAGGCGTGGTGGGTGGGCGTTCGCAACACTTTCTTCCGCTTGGCCACGACGTGTGGCGGCGGCTCGTTGGTCCTGCTCGCCGGGTCTCTTGAGAAACGACTTGGCTCCATCCCCGCCGCCTGGTCCATGACTCTTCTCACAGCGACAATCATATTTCTTCTTTTCAACGTGTGGCACATCTTCGTCCTGCCCCGCCCCGCGAACGACGCCCCGGTGAGAACGGTGCGGCGTTTGGGTTCGGATTTTCTCGCCACCTTCGCCTCTTTCTTCGAGAAGCCGGGTGTTGGAATGGCGCTGGCCTTTATCCTGTTGTATCGCCTGGATGAGGCGCTGCTGGCCAAGGTGGTTCCGCTCTTCCTGTTGGATCCGCCGGAGAAAGGAGGGCTGGGAGTGGCCACAATCCAAGAAGGGCTGGCTTATGGAATCTATGGCGTGCTGGCGTTGATCTTGGGCGGGCTGACGGGAGGGTTTCTGGCGGCCAGACATGGGCTGCAACGAATTCTCCCATTTATGGTCGCCGGCATGTATCTGCCCAAATTCGCCTTCATCTACCTGGCCGTTTCGCAGCCGGAGAATTTCGGCCTGGTTTGCGGCGCCATCACAGTTGAACAATTTGGCTACGGGTTGGGATTCACGGCCTTTATGCTCTACCTGCTCTATTTTTCCGACGGTCCGCGGCGCACCGCGCATTACGCCATCTGCACCGGCTTCATGGCCCTCGGTATGATGGTTCCCGGCATGGGGAGCGGCTGGCTGGCCTCCCACTTGGGCTATCAGCGCTTTTTCATCGTGGTGTTCTTCTCGGCGCTGCCGGGTTTGTTCGTCGTTCTGAGGCTCAAACTGGACCGGCGGTTCGGCAGGAAGTCCGAACCCCCTCCCGCGCCATGATCACTCACCTGGGATTTTGGAACTTGATTGCGCGGCGCAAATCACGTATTATGAGGCCGCATGAAGATCTTCGTGGTGATGTTCGTTTGGATGCTCATGGCGCTCATCTTGGTGGGCGGCGTTGTGCTGGCGGTCAATGGGAGCTTCTGGCTCCTGGCCCTCGCCCTCGCCGGCTTTGTTCTCGCCATCGCCAAAATCGGCTGCCTCTCCCACTGATTCATTCGCCAGCCTCACGGCAATTCGAGCAGGTAGAATTCCTGCGGCTGGCCGGCGCCGGGGGGGTTGGTGCAGTTGAAATCGCCGTTGTTGTCAAATTGGTTGGTGAACAGCCGTGTCCAGTTGGAGACCGGCGCGGTGATGTCGGTCGAGGTCAGCAGGTAATAATTGGCGTTGGCCACGCCGCCCATGCCGGTGAAAACCAAGCCGCTTGTCAACACGGAAAACGCGTCAATGACCGGCGCGCCGGCCACCACCACGGACAGCGCGCCGTTGGTGCTCAGCGCGTTGGTGTTCCAGCCCAGTCCCGCGGGCAGGGGCGGAAGAACCACATTCGCAAAGGCCCCGCCGTAATTCCCCGCGTTGAACAATTTGAAACTGTCCCCCGCCGCCAACGCCCCCGCGCCGATGTTCGTCACGTTCAACGTGCCGCCTTCCGTGAGCGCGCCCGTGATATTCACGGCGTTGTTGGCGGGCGGCGAATGCCCGACTTGCATGAGCGTCGTGCCGCCGGAAGACAATGTCAGGCTGTTGCTGAGGGTCAGGACGCCGGACGGACTCCCCGGCGCCAGCGCGCCGCCGGCATTGACCGTGACCGCGCCGGAGATGAAACCAGCGCCGCCGAGCGTGCCGCCACTGGCCACGGTCACCGCGCCCGCGCCGGTGCCGCTGCCGGCCGTGTTGTTGGCCAGCAGGGTGCCGGCGCTGATCGTTGTGCCGCCGGTGTAAGTGTTGCCTCCGCTCAAGGTCAGCGCGCCCGCGCCGGTCTTGGTCAACCCGCCGCCGCCCGACACAGCGCCACCGAGCGAAATGTCATGCGCCACCATCGAAGCGTCCGCCGCCTGGAACGTCGTGTTGCCGCCCAGGGTGATGGGGGCCGAGGACGACCAGTTGGTGATGGCTCCCACCGTGGCGGTTCCCAGCGAGGCATAGACTGTCGCGCCCGGTTGGTTGATCACAAGTCCCACGCCGCCCAGATAGAGTGTCGCGCCGGCTGAGACGACCAGCCAGCTCGTCGTGCCGGCGGCGTTGACCTGGTTGAGCGTGACGCCCGTGAGCGAGGCAACGGAGGCCGCGCCGCTGATGTTGGCTCCGTTGGCCCCCCCCGACGCCGTGTTCAGCAGCAGGCCGTCGGTCCCCAAGTAAGTCAGGGAACCGCCTGTCATCGTCAGCCATCCACCGCGTGTGCTGGTGCTGTTGCCGATCTTGAACGCGCCGGATGAGGAAGAGTTGCCAATGGTCAGCGAGCCTCCGGTCATATTCATATTGGCGCCGGAACCAGTGTTCTGAATTATGACACTGGTGGCGGTGACTGCGCCATTGTTGATGATCAGACCACTTGTCGCGCTTGGCCCGGTGCCTTGCAAATCCTTGTAGTCAATCAAAGCACCCAACGCCACCGAGCCGGTGGTGTTGATGGTCAAAGGCCCGGACGTGTCGCCCCCGCCTCCGAGATTCACGTTCGTGAAGACCGCCGATCCCGACCCGGTGATGGAGGCGCTGTCGCCGGTGGAGTTCGCAACCGGGGCGACGTTCAGAGTGTTGGCCGTCACCGTGCCGCCGGTGACATTGAAAGAAACCCCCGTCACCCCGTTGCCAACTGTAATGGCGCCGCCGGGAGAATTGATCGTTCCGCCGGAAACCGTCACGTTCCCGCCAAGAACGGTGGTGTTGCCGGTGTATGTGTTGGAGCCGCCCAGGATCACGGGGCCGTTGAGCGTGACGCCATTGGTCGCGCCGGAGATGCCGCCCGACAGGGTGAACGTGCTGGTGGAAGCATTGGTGACCAGCAAGCCCCCGTTGACGGCCATCGGCGCGGAAATTGTGTCGCCCTTGCTCGTGGACAACTGCAGGAGCGAAGCCGTGGCGGGCGTGTTGTCCAGGAGGAGGGTTCCCCCGTTGCCGGTGACATTGAACGACGCCGCGTCCGACGGAGAACCGATGTTCATCGCGCCAATGGTGACGGCCTGGTTGAGGGTGATCGTCTGGTTGGCGGCAATGGCCGAATTGATGGAAACGACGGCCTGGGTGCTGTTGGGAAACGCCCCGCCGCCGCCCCAATTGCTGTTGACGTTCCAGCCTTGTGGCGACGTGGTGATCGTGTTGATCCAACTCCCCGCGGGGGCGGCGGACGGCGTCGCATTCGCCTGCGCCGAGAGCGGACTTTGTCCATCCGGGCCGAGGGCATGGACGACGTAGTAGTAAGTGGTGCCATTGACCAGCCCGGTGTTCAGATAATTGGTGTTCGTCGTGGTGAGGATCGTCGTGTACGGCCCGCCGTTGGTGGTGGAACTCTCCAACACATAATTGGTCGCGCCCGCCGAAACGGTCCAAGTGAGGGAAACCTGCGCGTTGCCGGCCACGGCAGTCAGGCTGGGCGCGGCCACCCCGATGCTCACGCTCACCGGCGCGGAATTGGTGCTGACGCCCGCGAGACTGGCCGACGCGACTTCGTAGTAATAAGTCGTGTTGTTCGACAGCGGCCCGTCGGTGAGAAAGCTCAGCCACGCCGGATAATCCACCCGCGTGTATGGACCAGAAACGGAGGTGGCGCGCTGGAGGACATAACTGGAGGCGCTGGCGACGGGATTCCAGGAAAGGCTCACGAGGTTGGAGACACCCAAAGTCGCCACAAGACCGGTGGGCGTCGCGGGAATGAGCGGTTCCGGGGTGCCGCTCACCGCGGCGGAATTCGCGCTCTGTCCGTTCGCGTTGGCCGCGCTGACGACATACGAGTAAACCACACCGTTGGCCAGCCCGGTGTCGGTGTAATTGGTGCCGGTGACAAAGCCGTTGACCGTGTTGGTGGGCGCGCTGCCGTCCGGATTGGTGAAGACTTCCGCCCCGGGATCATTGGGGACAGCGCCCCCGGTGATCACAGTGCGCTGGATGGCATAAGTCGCCGCGCCGGGCGAGGCGTTCCAGTTGAGCGTGGCTTGCATGTTCCCCGGAGTCAGCGTCAAGCCCGTCGGAGCGGCGGGCGCCGAGGGGGTCGCCGCCGAGGGCGTGGCGCCGGCTTCCACAGAATCGGCGCTGGCTCCATTCGGGTTCACGGCCTGCGCCACATAATAATATGGCGTGTCGTTGAGCGCGGAATTGTCCGTGTAAGTGGCGTCGGGGACATCACTCCCCACCACCGGGCCGGTCACATTTGTGACGAGGGTCGAGTAACCGCTCCCGGAAGTCGTCGAGCGCAGCACATTGTAACTGGTCGCCCCGGAGCTGGCCGGCCAATCCAGCACCACCAGGCCGTTGCCGGCGATGGCCGTCAATCCCGCCGGGGCGGGCGGAACGTAGCCCGTCAATTCCAGCCGGATGTAGTCATACAAAACACTGTCGGCAAGATAGCCGCTCTTCTGCGTCGTCAACTGGATTTCATTCTGTCCTGCTTTCAAATCACTGCTGGAGAAGCTCAGACGGCTATCGCAGAAGATGCCGTGGGATTCCATGCGGATCATCGCATCGGTGGAATAGGCGGGGGTCACGGTGCCCGCGTTCACCCCGTTGATGGTGACCTGCACCGGCGTTTGGTAGTCGGCCGCAAAGGCGAAATACAGGGACGCATTGGCGCCGCTGGCGGGCGCGCTCGCAAGGTTGAAGAAAATATTCTGCGTTGTGTTGTTCAAATTGCCGCTCGCCTGCGACAGGGAATTGGGTTGGGCGTTGGGCCAGTCCGCCGACCAACGGCTCCGCCCGTTGGTGTAATTGACCCCGTTTGGGAAATCCAGAGTGTAATCCTGCCACGGCGCCCAATTGGCGGCGAAGTTGGTCGCGTCGCCAAAATCGCCATGCCAGTAGTCCGCTCCGTGGCGGAATTCCCGCGTGTCGCGGTCGGGTACTCCAATTTCCCACACCGTCTGGCCCACCCGCGCCGGCGCCCAGGTGAGGTTGCCCAAGTTGTTGGTCTGCCCCCCGGTGACGGTGATGGAGAAGGGCGTGGGTGGAATGTAGAGCGACACCGGCGGAGCCGTCCCAAAGGATTGCGACTGATACAGCCCGATGGCTCCCGGCCCGTACGACAACAGCGTGTAGTTGGCCCCGGCAACGACGTTGGAAATCGTGAAATTCCCACTCGTGTCGGTTTTGACCCAGAACTGGTATCCTTTGTCCATGTTCTGAAAATCGGTCGTGGGCGGATCCAGCGAGGAAGGCAGCCGCTGCAAGACCCCCACCCACATTCCGGCGGCCGAGGCGTTGGGATTGCCGCTGTCGCGGATGACCAGCTTCCCGGAAACCGCGCCCCGGCTCGAAGCCCCCGCGTAATTGGTGGGGGTGAACCAGCCATAAGGCCACGCGCCGCTTTCGGCGGCGGCTTGGGCATAGACATCCGCATACAGCGGAACCCAGGGGTTGGCCGTGCCCGGGGGAACCTGGTTGAAATACAAAAACACCGGCCCGCAAACCCGGGACCAGGTCTCCCCGTTGGTAAAATTCAGATCACTGCCAAAACCAAAATGAACCCCCTTGAAGGTGCAGTTGAGCATGTCAATCTGGCCGACGATCTCCGGATGGCCCGGGCCGCCGGACCAGTACTCGCGGGTTGGGTGGACCATCCACAAACCAAAATTGGTGGTCTGGTTGGTGCTGCACCAGCCAATAAAATGCAACAATCCCAGGTCGCCCGCATAATCATATTTGCATTCAAACTGACCGGCCAAAAGTCCCTGGTTCAACAAGGTCACCTCCTTGGGCGCGTTGTTGATGCCCGAGGTCGCGTTGTCGGACTCCGTCGGAGTCTCCCGCAGCAAACTGCGCCCATTGTCCTGGGCCAGCCAGGCGAAAAAATCCCCATTCAGCTTGCAGGTGAAACTGGGGATGTCCGCCCCGCCTCCCGGCGTGTTGGTGGTCCGGCTCATGATCTCGGCCGCATAAATCCCCGGCGATCCGCGGAACATGCTGAAATGATAATAGGCGTCGGCCACGAAGGGGCTGTTGGTGCCTTGATTGGTGTAGAGGTTGGCGATGCTGATCTCGGCGGAATCGCCGCTGTTGGTCGCGGGATTGACCACCACCGTCACGATGCCGTTGATGGGAGTTTCCTCCCCGGCGGAACTTTGTCCCTGCCAGTAAAACGCGTCGGTGCCGCCCGTGCCGCCGGCCGTCACCTGATGCCCCAGATAGGTAAGCTCAAGAATCTGCGAGGAATTCATGCTGATGACGGCCGTGACGATCCCGTTCGCCATCGTTATCGTGCCGGCGCTGGTGTTGGTGCTGAGGGTGACGTTTGGGCCGGCGCCGGCGCCGCCGCCGGGGATGTTCGCAAACACGGGCATCACGGACAGCATCAAGCCGCACAATGCGAGCAAGCCGGTCGGAAATTGGAACGCCTTTCTCATAAAGAACCAGTGGAATCTTACCCCTTTGACGCCATTTTGGCGAGATAAAACCCGACCCCCGACGAGGGCCCGATGGTCCCGATAGTTTTCATTGTCTCCCCGCCGTTCTCCGCTAGTCTGCCAGTGTGAAACTCTCGGTGAAGAGCGATTATGCGGCGCGCGCCGTCCTTTGGCTGGCCCAGCACCACCCCGGGGGCGCGGCTCGCACGGTGGAGGAGATGGCCTCGGCGCAGGGGATTCCCCGCAATTATCTTGTGCAAATTCTCATCGCCTTGAAATCCGCCCAGATCGTCAAGAGCCTGCGGGGCAAGGAGGGCGGTTATTTGCTGGCCCGCGCCCCGGCGGACATCACCTTTGGCGACGTCCTGCGCTGTGTCCACGGGCAAATTTTTGATTCCCCCGGCCTCAACGACCCGCGGAATCCCCCCGAGTTGCGCGAGGCCTGGAGTCGCTTGCGCCTCTCTGTCAACCAGTCCGCCGACTCCATCACCTTCCAGGACCTTCTCGAACAAAGCGCGGAAAAGGGGAAAATGTACTATATATAGGAATTAAGCCATGTGCGCCAACCCTCCTTTGCCGCCCCGTCCAAACGCCGTCAGCGGCTGCGTTTCCCGGGCCGCATTTTCTTGCCGGGCGGGTTCAAGTTGACACAGGAACGGGGCTGGCGCAAAGTCCCCTCATGAACAGCCATACAACCCAACATCGCCAAACACCCGCGCGCTCGCGATAATCGCGCTTCTCGTCCGTCATCCATGACATCCACAACCCCCGAAAGGAGTTTCCCATGCGCCACGCCCTTCTTCCCGCACTGCTCATCCTCTCCGCCTCCGCCGCCTTCGCCGCCGGCATCCCCCCCGTTCCCGCCCCCCTCGATTTCCCGCTCCCCAAACTCCTCCCCGCCGGCGGAGACTTCCCGGTCACCGACTTCGGCGCCGTCCCCGATGGCAAAACCCTCAACACCGCCGCCATCCAGAAAGCCATTGACGCCTGCTCCGCCGCCGGCGGCGGCACCGTGGTCATCCCGCGCACCGACCACGGCGGCGTCTATATGTCCGGCGCCATCTTCCTCAAAAAAGGCGCCAACCTCCGCATAGAAAAGGACGCCGTCCTCAAAGCCTGGCTCGACCCCGCCCAATACCCCATCATTGACACCCGCTTTGAAGGCACCGAGCGGCCTTTCATGTCCGCCTTCCTCAATGCCACCAACCTTGACGGCATCACCGTCTCCGGCGAAGGCACCATTGACGGCTCCGGCGACCAATGGCTCAACGTCATCACCAAGGGCCCTCGCGCCGGCCGTGCTGCCCGCCCCGGCTCGATCCTGCCGGTCAGCACACCTCCGCCCGCCCCCATCCCCGAAGTCATCGCCCCGACACCCCCGGTTCAAATGCAGTTCACCGCCCCGCGCACCGTCCTCACCCCCACCCCGGACAACCCGCCGCCGCTCCAACTCGTCACCGCCGGCTCCAACCGCCCGCGTCTGGTCCTGTTCTGCAACTGCACCAACACCGCCATAAAGGACCTGCACCTCCAGAACCAGGCGGTCTGGTGCCTCCACATCCTCTATTGCGCTGATTTCCTGGTGGACAATGTGACGATTCTCGACCCCACCCACACCATTCCCTCTTCCGACGGCATTGATATTGACTCCTCCCGCCGCGTCCGCGTGAACAAAACCACCATCTCCGTAAACGACGACTGCATCTCCATCAAATCCGGCAAGGACGCCGACGGCCGACGTGTCAACCGCGCCTGCGAAGACGTCCTCATCGTCAACTCCCACATGGCCGAAGGCCAGGGCGGCGTGGCCATGGGATCGGAAGTCTCCGGCACGATCCGCAACATCGAAGTCCGCGACACTCTCATTGACTCGGGCAACTGGGCCCCCATCCGCTTCAAATCCCAGGACACCCGCGGTGGCACCGTCGAAAATGTCGTTTACCGCAACCTCAAAATCGCCAACGTCCGCCAGGTCTTCGACTTCAATCTCAATTGGACCGCCACCAGCCGCTCCGGCCCGCGCATGCCCACCTCCGTCAAAAACATCTACATCATCAATCTCTCCGGCGCCGCCACCGGCGGCGGCTCAATCCTCGGCCTCCCCGACTCCCCCGTCGCCAACATTTTGTTCCAAGACTGTGACCTCACCTGCGGCACCCCGGTGCGCATCGTCAACACCGCCAACCTCGACACCGCCGGCCTGAAAATCACCCTGCCCAACCGCGGCCCCGCTTTCACCTCCACCAACTCCACCCCCGGCACCCAAGCCCCTCCCAATCTCCCAGAAACCCAAACGCAGCCGTAAGCGTAAAGGACAAATCCATGACAAGAGCTTGAAGAAAACCTGAATTGGCCCAAGACGGCCCCCAGCCCCGGAAATTCTGTGAACAGAGACAAAAACTATGAAGAACCCCCCTGACCCGCAACCAATTCTCTCTCGTCCCTCCCCTTTGCGGGGCCAGTTGCCTCGCTGGATTCTCAAGCCGCTGACGCTGGCGGCAGGCGCGGCCCTGCTGATGAGTTCGAGTCCTCTCCGGGCCGCCGCCTCGTCCGTCACAGTCCGGGAGGAAAATACGGTGATCCCCACCTATCTGGCTGGGGCGCCCGAGCCCAACCCGATGTTCTACTTCGGGCAGTCGTCCCAGGGAGCACAGGCGCCTTCTTACCCGTATCCGATGCACGACGTGCTGACGGGCGTCAAAGCGGACAAGACCTACAAGATGGTTTATCTCGAAAACGAGTACCTCCGCATTGGCATTCTGCCGGAGATCGGGGGGCGCGTCCTGGAGGGGTTGGACAAGACCGACAACTATAACTTTGTCTATCGGCAGCATGTCATCAAGCCGGTGCTCATCAGCATCCTCGGCGCGTGGATCTCCGGCGGGGTGGAGTGGAACATCCCGCACCACCATCGCGCCACCACCTTCGAGCCGGTCCAGTACATGGTGGAAGACAACGCGGACGGCAGCAAGACCGTATGGGTGGGCGAGTTGGAATTGCGGCAGCGCATGCGGTGGGCGGTGGGGTACACCCTCCGGCCGGGCAAGTCCTACCTGGAGGCCAAATTGCGGATTCTCAATCGCGAGCCGGAAGCCAACACCATGCTCTGCTTCGCCAACGTGGCGGTTCATGTCAATGACAATTACCAGATCATCTTCCCGCCCAGCACCCAGTTCGGCACCGGCCACTCCAAGACCGCCTTCCAAAGATGGCCGATTGACGACTCCGGTGTGGATATTAGTTGGTATAAAAACCACCCTTCCTCCGGCTCCGTCTTCGCTTGGAACTACCAGGACGATTTCTTTGCCGGCTATGACCACGGCAAGGAGGCGGGGGTCATGAGCATCGCGGACCATAACGTGGTGCCGGGCAAGAAATTCTTCACCTGGGGCACGCGCGACACCTCGTGGAGGGACTCTCTGACCGATTCGGACGGCCCCTACATCGAGTTGATGGCCGGAGCTTACTCGGACAACCAGCCCGACTATAGCTGGCTGCAGCCCTACGAAGTGCGGTCCTTCTCCATGAACTGGTATCCGTTCCGGGGCATCGGCGGTGTCAAGCAAGCCAACTTGGAGGCCGCCGTGAACCTCGACGTGACCAACAACACCGCCACAGTGGGCTTCTGCACCACCTCCGCCTATCCTGCGGCGAAAATGACGCTCAAGGCCGGGCAGAAGGTCCTGCTCGAGGAGACGGCGGCGATCAACCCTGGCAAGCCTTACCTCAAGCAGGTCCCCGTTCCAGCCGGCGCCGACCCGCACGATCTCGTGGCCTCCATTTCGAGTGGCGGCCGGCAACTCGTGTCCTACTCGCCGATTCGCCTGGAACCCCTGCCGATGCCCAAACCGGTGACCAGTCCGGCCGCTCCGGCGGAGATCGCGACCACCGAGGAACTCTACCTGATCGGTCTGCGCGCCTGGCAATTCCACTCCCCCAATGTGGACCCCAATCCCTATTGGGAAGAAGCTCTTCGCCGGGATCCGGGCGACACCCGGGTCAACACCACCCTGGGCATGATCGCCTTCAGGCAAGCCCGGTACGAGGACGCCGAGAAGTCCCTGCGCAAGGCGCTGGAGCGGCTAACCGACCAGTACACCTCGCCCAAGGATGTCGAGGCGGAGTATTACCTGGGCGTCACGCTCAAGGCGGAGGGCAGGACAGACGAAGCCTGCGCGCATTTGTTCAAAGCCACCTGGGGCGAGGCCTGGAAGGCCCCCGCTTACTACGCCCTGGCCGAGATCACCACCGGGCGCGGCAACATGCCGGCGGCCCTCGAATTGACGGAACGCTCGATCAGCGCCAATGCGCCCAACATCCGGGCGCAAAACTTGAAGGCGGCTCTGATGCGCCACTTGGGGCGACCCAACGACGCGCTGCAGGCACTGGCGGCGGCGCATGACTCCGACCCGCTGGACGTGCGCTCCATGGCCGAACGCTGGCTCGCTTCCAAGAGCGCGGCGGCGGCAAAGACTCTGGCCTCGACGATGAACGACAATCCGGCGACGGCGGAGGAGACCGCGGCCGAGTACTTCGACTCGGGCCTCTGGCAGGATGGGACGGATGTTCTTCTGCAAATGACCGCCGCGGCTCCGAACAAATCCAAGATCAACCCGATGGTCTATTACTACCTGGAATATTTCGCGGACAAGATGGGACAGGCGCAAAAGGCGGCCGAATTTGGCAGGCTGGCGATGACCATGCCGCCAGACTACGTGTTTCCTTTTGAGACGGAGGCCGTCGAGGTGCTCGGACAGGCCATGAAGGCAAATCCCCGCGACGCGCGCGCGCCCTACTACCTGGGCAATCTGCTCTATGACTGGCAGCCCGGGCAAGCCACCCGGCTGTGGGAGGCGTCGGTCGCGCTCGACCCCTCGTTCTCGATTGTTCACCGCAATTTGGCGGTCGCCTACTCCCACAACAAGTCCGGGAAGGACCTTGACAAGGCCATCGCCGAGCTGGAAAAGGCGGTTTTGTGCCAACCCACCTACGCCGCGCATTTCAAGGAACTGGCCGATTTGTATGAACAGACCGGCACTCCCATGGAAAAGCGGCTTCTGGTGATCGAGAAAAGCCCGGCGGTGGTCGCCCAGAGGGATGACGCCCAGTACCGCGCCATCGCCATCAAAGTGGCCGTGGGCAAGTACGACGATGCCATCCAAATGATGACGGGGCGGCACTTCGCCGTCTCCGAAGGCGCCAACCTCGATGTGGGTCAGCACTGGACGGAGGCCCACATCCTTCGCGCCCGGCAACTCATCACGGACAAACGGTTCCCGGAGGCCATCGCCGACCTCCAGGCGGCCGTCCTGCTGCCCACCAATTTCCCGGGTGGCGGCGGTCCCGGCGGCGCCGCGCGCCGTGTGGAAATCGCCTACTGGACCGGAATCGCCTGCGATGGGATGGGCGACAGCGCGAAAGCCGCCGCGTCCTGGACCAACGGGACGGCGCCGGCTCCGGCTGACGGAGGTCGGCGGGGCGGAGGAGCCCGGGGTGCTGGCGGACGGGGTGGCGGCGGACGCGGGGGTCGCGGCGGTGGTGGCGGCGGCGGTGGCGCCACGGCGGAATCTTACTACCAAGCGCTGTGTTATCAGAAACTGGGCGACACCGAGAGAGCCAAGACCATGTTCCAGAGCCTTGTGGATTCCGGACAGACGCAGCTTGATCAACCGCAAACTGCCCCGGCTGCCGGGCGCGGCGAAGACCGTGGCGGAAGAGGCGGGCCGACGCAGCCGCCGGGCGCGCGGAGCGCCTCGGCGCAC
>JBEKAN010000046.1:0-16209 GCA_050015895.1 Verrucomicrobiota bacterium | reverse complement strand
AATCCACTTCCCTCCGCCACACATACCAAAGAAGGGGTGCTGGACGAGCCAAGACGCCGAGCATAAGAGACGACCAAACCAGCCAAACCTCCCACGCGGGCACCAAGTAAACGTCGCCTGTGCCTTGATGCACAAATGGGGGAAAGATTTCGAGGATGTCAAAGTCCACATCAGTGCAAATGTACAAGTTTCCGACGACCCAGCGCTCCCAAATTAACGCGGCAAAGAGAAGAGACGGCAGAAGCAGGAATCCGTAGGCAAACAGCCCATACACCGCGTTCGGCACGGAGTTCTTTAGGGGATTCATGTCACACCGGCAGATATGCAACCGGGCATTCGTTCCCACAATAAACCGTGCGGAATCCAAATGCAATAAGCGGATATGAGGTTTTGGGGTTTTGGCCCAAAACGTGTCGCAAGTGGCGCGGCGCGGCCAAGGCATCCACACACCATCTTTTCCTGGCTTGTTGTCGGGCAGGCGATGAAGTATTTTAGAGCCATGAAACGCGAAGACATCATTCGGGATATCCACGGGCTGGATGCGGAATTGGCGGCGTTGGAGGAGCAGTACGGCCTGCTCTCCTCCGATTTTTATCATTTTTATCGGGCCGGAGAGTTGGAGCAAACGCGCGATTTCATCCGCTGGGCCGGGTACTATGAGGCGAAACAGGAACGGGAAGCCTCCTATCGCCAACTCGTTTATGAGCACTTGCGCGAGTTGCGGCGGCGATCCGGCCTCGGCGCTTTGGCTCTCGACCCGGCTGGCGCATGAGCGCGCCGTTGGATGACATTGCCAGCTATAGCGCCTTCGTTTATGCGCTGGCGGAACGGCATCCGTTCATCACGAGTTCCACGCTGGCGCTCGCTCCCATCGGAGCCGCACTCGCCAAGTTGGAAGGCCTCGTCGAATGCGAGGGTGGGATTCGTTTGGAGGTCTGGGAGTTGATTGATTTCACAGCGCGACGGATTCGGAGCTACAGCTACGAAGTGTATCAAGGTGGGGAGAAAATCTGTTGGTATGACGCCTGGGAGCATCCTGAAATTCCAGAGTTGGCCTCCAGCTTTCCACACCACAAGCACATCCTGCCAAACCTGCGCGCCCATCGCGTTCCCGCGCCCAAAATCAGTTTTGACTCTCCGAATTTGGATGTCGTCTTGAGGGATATTCGCGTGGCCTGACTGCGACTTCAGCCCGCCTCGCCGCGGGCTCACGCCATGGCCATGGCGGCGCTGCTGATTTCCAGCAGTTCCTTGGTGATGTTGGCCTGGCGCAGCTTGTTGTACTCGAGGGTGAGGTCCTTGATGAACTGCATCGCGTTGTCGGTGGCGTTCTTCATCGCCACCATGCGGGCGCTGTGCTCGCTGGCCTTGGCCTCCAGGAGGATTTGATAAACCTGGAAATTCAAGCTGTGCGGCAGCAGCGCGGAGAGCACCCGCTCCTGGTCCGGCTCGAACAAGAATTCGCCCGTCCGCTCCGGCAGCGACCCCGCCTTTTCGGCGCCCATGCCGGAGTGGACCGGCCCCACCCCGCCCACCGGCAGCAACTGGCGGACCTGCGGCTTCTGCGCCAGCGTGGAGATGAAATTGGTGAACACGATGTCCACCCGGTCCACCTCGCGCTTGAGAAAAAGCTCCTGGGCGAATTTGGAAATCGCGCGGGCCTCGGCGAAGAGCGGGGCGTCCTTGAACGTGAATTCCGCGAGCACCTTGCGTTTGGTGCGCGCCAGGTATTGCGAGCCTTTCCGCCCGGCCGCCACAAAGACCGCCTCCGCCTCGAACTTGGCCGCCTCGCGCATGAGGTTGCTGTTCAGCCCGCCGCACAACCCCTTGTCGGTGCTGATGAGGATGACGCACCGCGCGGCGCCCTCCCGCGGCTCCAAAAACGGATGCGTGGCGTCCCGCGTCTCCCCCGCCACGGCGGCGAGCACCTTGTTCATCAGCTCGGCGTAGGGCCGCCCGGCCAGGGCGGCCAGTTGCGCCTTGCGCATCTTGGACGCCGCGACCATCTGCATGGCCTTGGTGATCTGGGCGGTGTTCTTGACAGACTTGATCCGCCGCCGAATGTCGCGCGTGCTGGGCATGGCTTATCGGTAAGTCTGTTTGAACTCCGTCACCGCCGCCCTCAAATCGGCGACGAGCGCGTCGCTGAGCGCCTTTTCGTTGCGGATTTTTTCCATCAACGCCGGTTTGCGACTCGTCAGATAATCGGTCAGCTTGGCCTGAAAATCCTTGATTTTGTCCACCGCCACGTCGTCCATGAGCGAATTCTGGACCGTCCACAAGACCGCCGCCTGCACCTCGACGGCGATGGGATTGTATTGCTGCTGTTTGAAAACCTCGACGATCCGCTTGCCCCGCTCCAACTGCGCCTGCGTCTTGGCGTCCAGGTCGGAGCCGAATTGGGCGAAGGCCGCCAGTTCGCGGAACTGCGCCAGGTCCAGTTTCACCCGCCCGGCGACCTGTTTCATGGCCTTGATCTGCGCGGCGGACCCGACGCGGGAGACGGAAAGCCCCACGGAGATCGCCGGGCGGATCCCCTGGTAGAACAAATCGGTCTCCAAATAAATCTGGCCGTCGGTGATGGAGATGACGTTGGTGGGGATGTAGGCCGACACGTCGCCGGCCTGCGTTTCGATGATGGGCAGCGCGGTCAGCGAGCCGTTGCCGTATTGCTCGCCCACGCGCGCCGAGCGCTCGAGCAGACGGCTGTGCAAATAGAAAACGTCGCCGGGATAGGCCTCGCGGCCCGACGGCCGCTTGAGCACCAGCGACACCTGACGGTAGGCCACCGCGTGCTTGGAAAGATCGTCATAAATGATCAGCGCGTCCATGCCGTTGTCCATGAACCACTCGCCCATCGCCGCCCCGGCGAAGGGGGCGATGTACTGGTTGGTGGCCGAGTCGGACGCGCTGGCGCTGATGATGATCGAGTAGGGCATCGCGCCGGCCTCCTCCAAAACCGCCACCACGCGCGCGACGTTGGATTGTTTCTGGCCCACCGCGACGTAGATGCAGTAAAGCGGACGGTAACTGGCGTCCTTGGCCTCCGCCGCGGCGCGATTCAACCGCGCCTGGCTGATGATGGTGTCAATACCAATGGTGGTTTTGCCCGTCGAGCGGTCGCCGATGATCAATTCCCGCTGGCCGCGGCCAATGGGAATCATCGCGTCAATGGCCATGATCCCCGTCTGCACCGGCTGGCTCACCGGCTTGCGGCGGATGATGCCCGGGGCGATTTTTTCCACCGGATAAAACGTCTCCGCCGCAATCGGCCCCTTGCCGTCAATGGGCGCGCCCAGCGAATTGACCACCCGGCCCAGCAGCGCCTTGCCCACGGGGACCTGCAAGAGCTTGCCGGTCGTGCGCACCTCGCGCCCCTCCTTGATGGCGGTGTAATCGCCCAAAATGATCGCGCCCACTTCCGTCTCCTCCAGGTTCAGCGCCAGCCCGACGATCCCCTCGCCGAAGTCCAGCATCTCGTTGAGCATGGCGTCCGAGAGGCCCTCGATCTTGGCGACGCCGTCGCCGATTTCGCGCACCGCGCCGACATTTTGTTTGGTGACGCCGGTTTGGATGCCCGAGATTTGGGCCTCAATTTCTTGCAACAATGTGCTCATAATCTTTTCCTAAAAACTTTCCCGCAACGCCGTCAGCCGCGCCAGCACGCTGCCGTTGTAAACATCCCCGCCCACCTGGATTCGCGCGCCGCCGAGCAGCGCGGGATTCTCCGCGAAAATAAAATCCAACCCGCCCCCGTAAGTCCGCGCCAGGTCCGCGCGCAATTGGGCCTGGAACGCCGGCGGGAGCGCGGTGGCGCTTTCGACCCGCGCCGTGTGCCGCGCCACGTCCAGCCTCACCAGCCGCGCGAACTGCGACAACACCGCCCGATAGCCGCGGGGTTTGCGCTCGATGAGCAGCCGCACCGCCTCCCGCGCGCGATTGCCGACCAGCAGCCCGTCCGCCTGGCAGGCGCGAAACAACTGGCGGGCCTCGTGGCGGGCTTGTTTGGTGATCTTCATGGCCGCTGGCGCAAAATCACGCCGCCAACTGGCGCCGCGTTTCCTCCGCGAGCCGCTGCTGGTCTTCGGCCGTGAGGATTTTCCCGGTGACGGCGCTGGTCGTCCGCACCACCAGCAGCCCCACTTCGCGCTTCAACTCAACCAGCATTCGCGCGCGCTCGAGCGCCGTCGCCTCCCGCGCCTTGGCGATGATTTGCTCGGCTTGGGCGATGGCCTTTTGCGTCTCCTCCTCGCGCACGCGGCCCGCCGCCTCCCGCGCCTCCTCGATCAACTTCGTGGCCTGCGCGCCGGCCTTGTCCAGCGTCTCCTGCTTCATGGCTTCCGTGCGGGCCAGTTCCTCTTTGATCTTGTCGGCGTCGGCCAGGCTGTCGGCGATGCGCTGGCGGCGGTCGGCCAGGACCTTGAGAATGGGCTTGTAGGCGAAAATCCGCAGCAGGATCGCCACCAGGCTGAAGCTCACCACTTGCGCGATAAAATGTGCCCAATCCAAGCCAAATCTCTGCGCGATGTCCCCGGCGGTGCGGGCGAGGTCGCTTCCGATGCTGGCGAACAATGTGAAATGATTCATAATGGTGATGGAGCGGGCGCGGAGCCGGTTGACTCCGCGCCCGGTTGATCAGTGGGGCAGAAGGAAGATCGCGTAGAACACGATCGCCTCCGACAATGCCATGCCCAGCACCGCCAGCGTGATGATTTTTCCGAAGGCGCCGGGATTGCGACCCACCGCCTCGGAAGCCTTCATGCCGACCAGGCCCACGCCGATGGCCGAACCCAGTCCGGCCAATCCGACGTGAATGCTTCCACTCATTTCACCCAACATGGGCGTTACCATAATTCTGCCTTTCTTTGCTTTGTTTCCTCAGCGGCTCCCGCGATTGAACACGGTCGAACCGCCGAAATTGTCAAATTCTAGTGATGCGCCCTGGCGTCCCCCTCATCGTGCTCGCAAATCAGCACCGTGAACACCGCGGTCAGGAGCATGAACACCATCGCCTGCACCATCCCCACCAGCAGCTCCAGAAAATAAAACGGCGCCGGCAGCAGCGCGCTGAACACCGCCCTGGCCCATGCCGGATGCCGCACCGTGCTGGACAGGGCGTCCAGCAGGTTCTCGCCCGCGAAAATGTTTCCATAGAGACGGAAGCTGAGGGAAATCGGCCGGAAGGCGATCGAAAGCAGCTCCAGAAACCCCACCAAGAAGAACACCACAATCATCATGTATTTGAGGAAGCCGGTGTTGTCCCCTTTGGGTCCGAAGATGTGCAGCGTGAATCCCCAAATGCCGTCGGACTGCAGCGCCCACACCAGCCAGCACACCATGAACATCACCGCCATCGCCGAGGTCATGTTCAAGTCCGCGTTGCCTCCCCTCAACAGCGGGTGCGTGACCTCAAAACCGCCCGGCCCTTGCGACCCCCACCCGATCGTCCCCACTCCGGGCAGCAGCCCGAACCAGTTGGTGAACAATATGAAGATGAAGATCGTGGCGAAGAACCAAAACGTTTTCTTCACCAGATCAGGCCCCACCACCCCTTCCAGAAACTCGTAGAGGCTTTCCACCATCCATTCCCAGAAATTCTGCGCGCCGTCGGGAACCTCCTTCACCTTCCGCGTGGCAACCCGGGCGAAAATGATGATCCCCGCCGCCACAATCCACGTGACCAGCATCGAACTGGTCACCTGGAACGGCCCGATGGGAAAAATATCCGGCGCGTTGGGGGGCAGCCCTTCCGCAATCCCCTGTTCCGCCGCCGCCCCGGCGGCGGGGGTGACAGCTTCCGCCGCGCGCGCCCACGCCGGCAGCAGAAATAAAATGATCGCGATAAATGCGGGTCTCATCCAAAAATAGGCCACGAACATGCCCCATTCTTGAATTTTTACAAGGGATTTCTCACAGGATCTTTTGCCCGCGCCTTGACTATGTAACGGATCCCCGCCTCCTGGAGGGGATGGACGAACAAGAGAATAAGCTCAACTTCGCGCATTCGAGAAAATGCGGCGGACCTCGGCCTCCACCCGCGTCTCAGGCCAGTCGGGATGCTGGGCGCGCACACCGGCGGCCTTGATTTTGCGGGCCGACCAGTAAAGCCGCCCGGCCGCTCGCAGCCGCTCCTGGCCGGTCATGGCGCGAAGGACTTCGATTTGTTCCGAACCGGGCTGTTCATCCGGTAGCATGGGTCCAATATGCGCCGTCCCGGTCGCTCGCGCAAGCCGTGCGCGGCTTCCCGGGCCAAGCCCCCTCTCCGTCCGCGCCACAAATTGGGGGAAATTCCGACAGGGCTGAAAGCCCGAAATATGACAGCATGGGGCTGAACGGAGCACTGCGAGCCGAGGCCTAGGCCACAGGCGGGCAATTTCTAAAAGGCCTTTAAGGGCAACCCTCGCTGGATGGGCATTGGGTCAAAACAGGGCGATTGCTCTCGCCAGAGGCGCGACAATCTGGCAAGAATGAGAAATAGATTTATGATTGAACTCATGACGATTGGGTACGAGTCGCTTTCGAGGGCAGAATTGTTCGGCATTCTCGATCGGTGTCGAGTGACTTTGCTCGTCGACATCCGCGAGTTGCCCATCAGCCGGAAGCCTGGATTCAATAAGGCGGCCTTGGAGACCATGGCGGGGAAGCGGGGCATGAAGTACGTGCATGTAGTCGAATTGGGCTGTCCTCGCGACATTCGACACGAATACCGTGCAGATGGCGACTGGGCGCGATATACGAAACGGTTCAAGTCGCATCTTGATGATCAAACCGAAGCACTTGACAAATTGGCTGCCTGGATGAGGGATGAGCACTGCTGTCTGCTCTGTTATGAAGAGGATTTCAATTTCTGCCACCGGTCAATCGTGGCCGCCAAAGTCGCATCCCTGGCGAACCACGATTTGAAAATTAACCATCTCACTGGCCCAATGACAGGCCGATTTGTGTTGCGGCCCCAATTGGCGGCTTAGTCGGGTACACGATGCCCACAATGAGCCACTGATCGGGGAATCGGTGGATGGTCCCCATGAGCAAAAGCAGGTCTTTTTTGGCGAAATCAGTTTCGAGTCGATGACGGAATTTGACCTCCCATCCGTTTGGGCCGTATGACCTGACGCAATTCCAATAGAGCGCCCCGATTTCCCAATCGGTCAGCTTATGGATATTGGTTTCAGGTTTTCCGCTTGTGGCACATTCGTAGCGGTAATGGAAATCGACTGGAAGTTTGCGAAGCGGGTGGCGCTGCTTGATTTCACTGCTGTCGAACAGCCCGTCTTGGCTGAGTTTTATCTTATCGGCTTCCGTCCAATCGACTTGTTTGACAGGGGATATTTGCAACTCGACGATCTTCGATGAGCGCAAGAAACCAAGAGTTTCCCCTGTGGCTTGGCGTCTAGCCTCCAGAGCCGCGAAGGTCGGCACGATATGGGGCTGAATCCACCGGACTCGTTCGCTCCAGTCGCCGTCTTTGGGTTTGATAATGTTCCCTTCGCGCTGGATGGAATCAGCATCGATGTGACGGCTCTCAGGTCGCAAATCTCCATCGGCGGAACTTATCGATGCCCGAATCCACTCCCACTTCTGAAATTGGTTCTCACCATCAAGAAGGCGGTAAGGGACGGGGTAAAGCCTCCTCATCTGACCAGAACTATTAACAGCAGCCACGCAAGTCGTCTCACGGTATTTGGCGCTGGGTGATGGGTAGGTCTTGGTAAGGATGAGGAGTTGTTCCGTGACTGGGTGGTGTATGGCCATATTTAACGCCTGAATTGAGGCATGGAAGGGGAGAGGCGGCTAGAGCCGTCCTTGTCGGCGAGCGTCGAATGTGCAGCCAACTTAAACACTACATGAGATTCTTGCCAAGTGTGCGGAAATGTCAAGGCGAGAACGGCGAATTCTCTTTCTTTGTTCAAAGGGAGCATTTTCGACGTGGCGGTCACGCTTACAGGGGGCGGGCGCTCGGTCTTCGGACCGAGTCCTGCAGAGCTTCGTTTGGATAAAGAGGGCTTTCGTTATTGTGATTCTTGAGCCAAAAGTAAAAACCCCCAAGTTCAGGCCCTCCAAGATTCATGGTGTATTCTATGCCAAATATGGCGATCACCGCATAGTATTCCCCGCAAAGCTCTGATTTGGGTACATGAAGGATCTTCCATTCGTGCAGGACCTGATGTGGTACATTTGAAGCATCTGTGAAAACATGCTCAGCCGGATATATTCTGCGGATGTGAACCGGCCAGACATCCTTCGCGCCGCCGATTCGAACATAACGACGCAGTTCATCGAGTTCCAGTTTATCCACAATTTCGTCATTCCATCCCGGAACCTTAATACAACTCTCAGTGAGTACTTCCAGACCAACTTTTCCTATGAACCTTGCTGTGGTGAAGTCCGATGGGGGAATTTCGACCATCGGCAAATAAAGCGTCCCATGTGAGGACGAGTTGAGAGAGTTGATGAATTTGGATTCATCGTGAGCTTTTGCAGCGCCCATGCAGAGACTTCGGTCCTCTGGCGACAAATAAACCTCCACCATTTTCCCGGACTGCGCGTGAATACCCGTGATCGGCGGAATCCTGCCTCTCTTGTTAGGGACTGCCATTTCGAACCGGCTGATCTTGCCGTAGGCAGAATCGAGAAATGGCTTTTCGACCTCGCGAGCCAAGTAGTTGTTGCAAGGGTCGCAAACCCAAGTCTTCGGCAGCACATGCTCTATGTTGCCGAACGATTCCGGCATGATGTGCTCAACTGAGGCGCTGTCGTCAGAACGAGATTTGCAAAAAACACAACGCATTATAGCACCTTCCATTTCTGCTGCGACCAACGCCCTCTGATATTCGCGAGAATGCAGCACACCTCGGCCTCCAAGCACGTCTCCCGCCAATCGGAATGCTGGGCGCGCAAAGCGGCGGGAACCAGTCGAGTTTCGCCATCATCTCCCAATTCACTGCCTTCATTGCGGCGGCGGCCCCTGCGTGACTTGCGTCAGGTCGTCGGGCCGCAGCCACTTGGCGAACGCCGCCTTCACATCCTGCGCCGTCAGCTTCACATAGATTTTCGCCGCGTGGATCGGCTCGTCCAGCGGCAGCCCCAGGATCGAGCGAGAGAGCCACCCGCCAGCCACCTGGTCCACGCTCGCCTCCGAGAGCGGGATGCCCCGCAGCAGGAGCACCTGGGCCTGGCGCAACTCATGCGGGCTGACCTCCTTGCCGCTGATTTCCCTCAAATTGCTCACCACAATCGCCCGCGCCTTGGACACATTGGGCGGATCGCACGCGTACTCCACCTGGTAAATCCCGCGTGTCAGCCCCACCGTGAACGAGGACGACACAAAATACACCAGGCCGCTCTTCTCCCGCAGGTCCCGATACAACCGCGACGCGTAAAACGCCCCGCCCAGCACATGGTTCCCCAGTTCCAGCGCGTAATAATCCGCGTTGGTCCGCGTCAGTTGCAGCGTTTCCGCCAGGAGCGCCTTGTCCTGCACCCGGCTGGCGTCCGGCACCTGCGTCGTGGCGGGGCCGCTGTTGGGCACGGGCGGCAGGAGCGTGTTGGGCGCCGGGCCGCCGGCCGTCCAGCCCCCGAAGTATTTCCCGATCACCGCCCGCGCCTTTTCCACCGTCACGTTGCCCATCACCACAATCGTCGTCATGTCGGGCCGGAACACCGCCTTGTGGTAGTCGCGCACGTCCTGGATGGTCAGCGCCTTGACGCTCTCCGGCGTCGCCTCCCGCTGAGACGGGTCGCCCTTGGGAAACAGCGCCGCCTTGAGCGCCTTTCCCGCCAGATGGTCCGGACTCTTCAACTCCCCCGCCAACGACGCCGCCAATTGCGGCTGGAGAATCTTGAAATCCTCCTCCGGCAGCGCCGGCGCGATCTCGTTCTCCGCCAGCAACTGCGTCCCCCGCTCAAAATCCTCTGTCAACACTTGCAGCGAAAAATCCACCCCGGCCGATTCCGTCGCCCCTATGTCGTCCAGCGCCTTCTGGAACGCCAGCCGGTCCAGCGATTTGGTCCCGTACGAAAAAAGCTGGCCCAGCGCCTCGTCCACTCCGTCCTTGCCCTCCGGCGCCTCCACGTCCGCCCGGCTTTTCACCCGTCCGAAGACACTCACCGTGTCGCTGATCGTCTCCGGCTGCACGATGAGCCGGATGCCGTTGGGCAGGCGCGTGTCCACCGGGCTGAGCGTCGAGGCGGGAATCGTGATCTCTTCCACCGCCGCCTGCGCCCACCCCGGCAGCTTCGCCCCGGTCGTCTTGGAGGACGCGAACGACTCCTTGCCCCCGTAGCTCTTGGAGGAAGTCGGTTTGCCCGATTCTTGCGGCGTCAAAATGGCGCTGATCGCGTGGTCAAAATCAATGTATCGTCTCGCCACCCGGTTGACATCCTCCACCGTCACCCGGCGCATCGCCTCAATGTCATCGTCCGGCGACTGCCGGCCCTCCCCGGCCACCGCCTGCGACCACTCCATCGCCAGCCCGGACACCGAATTCTTCCCGAACTCCGCGCTGGCGATTTCCCGGCGTTTGGCCGCCTCCACCAAATCCGCCGTCACCCCGTTGGCGAGTTCGCCCGCCAGGATTCCCCGCACTTGTTCCAGCAAGTTCGTCGCGTCTCCTCCCGCCGGAAACGCCGCCATCGCATAACCCAGGCCCGCCTTGGGCAGCGCCTCGTAGGAGAACGAGGCCGACAGCGCCTTCCCCTCCGGCACCAACCCGAAGAGCTTGCCCCGCTGGCTGCTCAACACGTCCGACAAAATTTCCGCCGCCGCCGAACCCTCCAAATCGTCCGAACCGGGAAAACGAAACGTCCACGCCACCAACGCATCCGGAAGATCCGTCTCCAGCTTCTGCGTCTCCGGCTTCACCGCCTGAAAATGAAACTCCGGCCGCGCCGGAAGCGGTCGCGCCGGAATGCCGCCAAACACCGCCCTCACCTGGGCCAGCGCCGCCGCCGGCCGCACGTCGCCGCAGATTATGAGGATCGCGTTGTTGGGCGTGTACCACGTTTGATGAAACTTCTTCAACATCGCCCCCGTCGTCTTGTCGAACGAGGGCCGCGTCCCCAGCGCGTCGTGCTCGTAGGGCGTCCCCTTGAACATGGACTGCAGCAGGTTCATGTAAAAGACATACGTCGGGTTCGACAAATCCTGCGCCACCTCCTGCTCGATCGCGCCCCGCTCCTTGTTCCACAACTCGTCGGTGTCCAGCACGTCCCGCATCCGGATCGCCTCGATGCGCAGCGCCACGTCCAAATCCTCCGCCGGCGCCGTGAAGAAATACTGCGTCAGCGCCTGCTGCGTGTCCGCGTCGAAGTCCCCGCCCAGCCCCGCCGTGATGTCCGCCAACTGGTCGGCCGACAACCCGTCGCGTTCGCCGGCGATCATGCGCTCCGCGCCCTTTGCATTGGGCGGGACCGTGGAAACGCCCGGACTGCCGCGGAACATCATGTGCTCGGACGCGTGGGCCATGCCCGGGAAGCCGTCGGGGGCCTCATCCGACCCCACGATATAGTTGACAACAGTGGTCACGACCGGCGCGAGCGGGTTCGGCACGATGATGACCCGCAATCCGTTCTTCAGCGTGGCGCGGACCACATTCGTGTCCGCCGCCGCGGCGGAAACAGCGCCCGCAGGGAACGACAGCGCCACCGTCAGCGCCAGCAAGCCCGCGGCGGCGCGCGACACACATTTCCAACCAAGATGATTCATCATATCCGCCATACTAACGCCCGCCGGCGAAAACCGCCAGCCTTATGAGAGCGGACACACGGGCCTGCGCGTGATTCAAGATACGGGGACCCGCCCTCCACAGGCCCGGCGAAGGAGGAATACGCCCCCCCCCGAAAAAAATCCGTCAAGAGAATTGCTTGCAAAAACCCGGAATCGGCCCAAAATCACCCGCAGATTTCACCAAAGACGCCAGAAAACTTATGAGACTAACAATACTCGTTTTTGTGCTTATGGCGATGTTCATGCTCCCAAAGGGAGTTTTGGCCGCCCCCAAAAACGCGGATGACGCCAGGCAGTTGGTTGTCGAGTGGCTGAAACGCGACCCCACCCCGTTGGGCGCGGCGCTGGGGGGGCAGGTCAAAGAGGTTCAAACATTCCGGGACGACAAAGGGGAACCGGTGTATCACGTTCTTTATCTGGACCCGTCGGGTTTCATCATTGTGCCTGCTGACGACTTGGTGGAACCGATTATCGCATTTGCCAGTCAAGGCCGCTTTGATCCCGCCACCGATAATCCTCTGGGGGCATTCATCAGCAGCGATGTGCCGGCGCGGGTGGCCCATGCGCGCGCATTGCGCGCTCCGCCGGGCGAGTATTTATTAAAGGCAAGGAACAAATGGCAGGCGCTCCTGCAGGGTTTCAATGGCGATACGAACTCCGCCCCGGTGCCTCCCACACTTGCAACCGTGTCGGATCTGAGAATTGCGCCGTTTGTTCAGACCCTTTGGAATCAGGGCACCGCCAACAATGGCATGGCATGTTTCAACTACTATACCCCGCCTTATGCCGCGGGATCCCCGTCAAATTGGCCGTGTGGTTGTGTCGCGACCTGTCTGGCGCAGTTGCTGGGCTATTTCCAATATCCAAAGGCCGGAGTGGGAACAAACTCATTCCCAATCTCAGTTGACGGCACAAACGAAACCGCCCGCCTGCGCGGTGGGGATGGAGCGGGCGGCCCTTATGCCTGGAACAACATGCCCGCCAATCCAGTCAACCCAACCGTTGCGCAGTGCCAGGCCATCGGCGCGCTCATGTATGATTGCGGCGTCTCAGAAAACATGGGCTACGGGCCGGGCGGAAGCGGCGCGGGTTCCGCTGCGCCTGGGTATGCTCTTGTGCAGACGTTCATGTACAGCAACGCCATTATTGGGGCTACTGCCAACGCATCGGTCTTTGACCCTTCCCTGGTTACGATGGTGAACGCAAACCTGGACGCCCGTCTGCCGGTCGGTGTGGCCCTGAACGGGCATAATGTTGTGTGCGATGGTTATGGTTACGATTCCTCCACACTTTACAACCATATCAACATGGGTTGGGGAGGCGAGGACAACGCCTGGTACACTTTGCCGATGGTAGATGGCTTCACTAACATCTGGTATTTTATGTATAACATTTATACCAATAGATCAGGCGAGATCATCAGCGGACGAGTCATGTCCGGCAATGTGCCTTTGCCCAATGCCACTGTCACCGCTTTGCGCTCTGGCGGCGGCACCTACACCGCCACAACGGACACGAACGGAATCTATGCCCTGGCCGCGATTCCATCCGCCTCACAATACACCATCACTGCGAGTTTGACGAATTTCATCGCGGAATTGACCAACTGTTCGACAGGCACATCGGTCACATGGGCCACCAACAGTGGAAATGTCTGGGGGCAGAATTTTTCCCTGGTTCGAGGGGTCGCTCCGCCGCTGATAACCGCCCAGCCGCAAGATCAGAGCTTCGTGGATTTGGGCGGCACGGCGACTTTTAGTGTTTCCGCGCTGGGCAAGGCGCCGATCAGCTACCAGTGGCAGTTCAATGGCACGAATCTGCCGGGCGCGACAAACTCAAGTTTGACGATCACAAACGTCCACTCGCCGAACACGGGCAGCTATCGAGTGGTTGTCACCGACTCCTATGGCAGCGTGACCAGCGCTCCGGCTGCCCTCTCCATCGCCTCTCCCCCAATCCTCAACCCCCCCCCGACCAGCCAGCCCGGCTTCATCGCCCGCTGCTCTCAAATATATTATGCCGGGGCGGATGCGGCCGCCGTCATGAACAGCATCCCCAACATGGAGGCCGCCTTGGGCCCGGTGACCACCAATCAATCCGACGGGGGTGGTTTCCTCTCCGCCGGCGTGTTCAGCGATCCGCTCACCGGCCTCTACTGCTCAAATGTGGCCAATTTGTCGGCGGCCGACGCGAACGGGTTTTTCTTCATCCCGGGTTACATCAACATGGACATTTCAGGACCCACAGCCCAAGACGGGGATTTCACCTCGCCGGACGGAGTCACCGGCTGGCCCAAGAGTCCGTTTCCCGGGATTCCCGGGCAAATTTATCCGGGCACCACCGAATTCGCGGTGGCCTATACCGCTTACGTGTCTCTACCGGCGGGCGTGACAGAATTCGGCGTGGACAGCGATGACGGCTTTCTCCTGACGATTTCCAGCGGAGCCAATCCAAACGAAGCCTTCAGCCGCGCCCCCGCAGGGGAGTTCAACGGCGTCCGCGGCTGGTCGGACACGCTCATGGACGTGACCGTGCCCACGAACGGTTCTTACGCCTTGCGGCTGGACTATGAACAAGGCACCGGTGGGGCCAGTTGCGAACTTTTCACGGTGGTTGATGGCGTGAAAATCCTGGTCAACGACACCAACAATCCCTCCTGCCTGCTGGCTTATCCCACGCCTGAAGTGTATGCCGAGCCTTATGCCGCCCTGGTTTCGCCCGCACCGGGCCAGACCAACGTCGCATTCGGGTCGCCGGTTGCCGTGCTGCTGCAGGACGGCGTTCCCACAACTGTCAACACGAATTCCATTGTCCTGAAACTCAACGGCGCGGTGGTCGCGCCCGCCATTTCGCAAACTCCGAGTTTCCTGCCCAATGGAAACCCAATCGGGAACTTGACCACGATCACCTATGCCTGGACTTCCCGCCCTCCTTTGGCTGCCGGCAACACGGCCGAGCTGATTTTTGCCGACTCCAAGGGCAACCTCACCGACCGCGCTTGGACCTTCACGAATGAGCCGATTCTCAGCGCCCTGGACGCGACACGCACCCCCAACTTCAGCGCCACCAATTCCGGTTTTCTGGTTTATCCCTGGCACACCTCCGCAGGCGAGCCGAACGATGTCGCGGTCTGGACCGAGGAGCAAATCCTGGGTTGGATGGGGCCGAACTACGCCACTGCGGCCAACTGGCCCAACAGCCAGAATGGACAAACCGAAAACGCCCTTTTCGGCCCCCAAGGATGGTGCTTGGTCTATACCAATTACATAAACTGGGACATTGAGGGGCCCACAGACGGCTGGGGCGACTTCACCTCTCCAGACGGGGTGACGGGCTGGCCCAAGCAGGAATTTCCCGGGCTCATCACTGGAAACTACGCGGACGAGAGCGGGTTCCCGACGACGGATGGGAATAATTTCTCCATGCTGGTCGAGACGTGGCTTGATTTTCCCGCCGCCGGAACCTGGCAAATGGGGGTCTATAGCGATGACGGTTTCAGCGTGAAGTCCGGCCAGGCACCCGGGGATGTTTTCGGGCAGTTGCTCGGCGAGTTCGAGGGGGGACGTTCTGGAGAGAGCCTCTTCCCGTTCTTTGTTCCACAGCCGGGGATGTATCCGTTTCGCCTTCTCTATGAGCAAGGCGGCGGCGGAGCCAACTGCGAGTGGTTTACGGTCACCTCGGGCGGCCAGCGTGTCCTGATCAACGACTCCTCCCAGGGCACGAACGCGATTTATAGCTACGTCACGGCCGAAAGCAGGCCAATTTACGTTTCCGGCGTCAGCCCCGTAATTGGCGCCACCGGGGTCGGCCCGGATTCGGACATCACGGCCTTCGTGGTGGACGGCTACCCGGCCCAAGTGGCTTCAGTGCAAATGTGGATCAATGGGACGCCGGCCATCGTGACCGCAACCCGGAGCAACAATGTGACAGCGGCCACCGCGTTCAACACCGGCAGCCCTTTGCTGCTCCTGGCGGGGACCACCAACACGGTGACGATCGTTTACACCGACAATGCCGGCCCTTGCCATAGCTACACCAATTCATGGCAATTCGCGGTGGCCGCCGCCTCCGTGCCCGGCGGCTACGTCACCCTGAACCCATTGAACGCGAACGCCTCCGTCAACGTCAGCCCCGCCAATTCCGGGTTCCTCGTTTATCCCTGGCACACCTCCGCGGGCCAGCCGAACGATGTCGCGGTCTGGACCGAGGAGCAAATCCTCGGTTTGATGGGGACCAACTACGCGACGGTGGCCAATTGGCCGGACAGCCAGAATGGAGAAACCGAGAACGCCGTTTCAGGCCCTCAAGGGAATTACTTCGTTTATACCAACTACATAAACTGGGACCTTTACGGACCCACCGACGGGTGGGGCCAGTTCACGTCTCCGGACGGCGTGACGGGCTATCCCAAGCAGGAATTCCCAGGCATCATCTGCGGAAGCTATCCAGGCGAGAGCGGCTTCCCGACGACGGACCCCAACAAT
>JBEKAN010000045.1:0-16330 GCA_050015895.1 Verrucomicrobiota bacterium | reverse complement strand
GCCGACGAGAGCGGCGGGCGCGTTTTTTGGGCCGAGACCCAAGGAGGCTCCAAGGAGGGCCGCGGTCGCGCCCCGGCCCCGAACACCCCCCACACCTATCGGGGTGGTGCCGTCGCCGCCCGGCAGCTTGGCGGGAGATTGGGGGCCTGATTTGTTGAGGGTGGATCCAACGATTGATGATCCGGACTTTGCCGAGGGCGCGGCGGGATTCGATGACGGGGAAGGAGGCGCGTTCGCCGGCGCACTTTTGGACGCCGAGGCTGGCGGTGGACTTGCAGCGGAGGGTTGAGGGAGCTTGGTTGGCGGCGTGATTTTGGGCTGGGGATTGAGCGGGCCGGGCTGGGTGCCTTTGGCGGAGGCGTGGCCGTCGGCTTTGGGCAGCTTTCCATCGGTCGGAATTGTTTTGCCGGCTGTCGGCTTGCCAGGCCGCTGGTCGGTCAAAACATCGTCTTTGGGATTGGAAGCCTCTCCGTCCGTCGGCGCTGTCTTTCCGGGCGTCGGCTTGCCCGTCGCCGAATCGGACGAATGCTCCGTGGTCTTATTATCCTGCATGGGAACCTGCCGGGAGGGTTCGTCGGCGTAACTCAGTCCCAGGGAGAAGGAGCCAAAGGCAATCAACGTGAAAAGGAAGCGGATTGTATTCATTTTGATCCTAGGTGGATTGAGGGATGGGGTGGTGTTTTTCCTCCCGGCCCAGCCAGACCATACGGAGCGCGGGCACAATGATGAGGAGCATGATGGGGCCGATCAACATGCCGCCGACGACGACGGTGGCCAGCGGACGCTGGACCTGACTGCCAATGCCGTGGGAAATGGCGGCGGGAAACAGGCCGATGCAGGCGGAGAGACCGGTCATGAGCAGGGGCCGCATCCGGGCGGTGGAGGCATGGTACATGGCCTCCATCGGCTTCAAACCGCGCATCTTGGCCTGGTTGTAAAAGGTGATCATGAGAATGCCGTCCATGACGGACACACCAAAGAGGGAGACAAAGCCGATGGCGGCGGAGATGCTGAAAGGCTGGGAGGTAAGATAGAGGGCCAGGACGCCGCCAGCGATGGCGAAGGGGATGCCAGCCAGGGTCAGAAGGGTGTCGCGGAGGGAATTGAACAGGCAATAGAGCAGGAAGAGGATGAGGGCCAAACTGATGGGAACAATGACCTCCAGGCGCTCTTTGGCCAGTTGCAGGTCCTCAAACTCGCCAGCCCAGATCATGCGATAGCCGGGGGGAAGCGGGACATTATGCTTGATGCGCGCCTGGGCCTCGGCCACGGCGCCGGCGAGGTCGCGGCCGCGCACGCTGAACTTGACGGGGATGAAGCGGGACATGGTTTCGTGGTAGATCCAGGAGCCGCCGGTGGAGAGAGCGACATCGGCCAACTCGCTCAAAGGGATGTAGGCATTGGCGCCGCTGGCGGTGGTGCAGCCGACCTTGATGTTGCGAATTTTATCCACGCTGTCGCGCCATTCGGGGGAGTAACGGACAACCAGGTTCCACTCCCGGTCCCCCTCCAGCACTTGGGTTGCGATTGTCCCGCCCAAGGCGGCCTGGACGACGGCGTTGACGTCGCCGGTATTCAGCCCGTAGCGCGCCGTCTTCTCCCGATCAATCTTGATATTGAGGTTGGGCTGGCCAAAGACCGGGAAGATTCCCAGATCGCAGATGCCCTTGACTTGGCTCATCTGGTCCTGGACTTCATGCGCCAGCCTCTCCAAGGTTTGAAGATCGTGTCCAAGAATCTTGCACGAATTGGCCGATTTGACCCCCGAGATGGCCTCCTCGATGTTGTCCTGGACGTATTGAGAGAAGTTGAAGACGACGCCAGGCAGTTGGCTGGTGAACTCGGCCTGGATCTCCTCCGTCAGTTTGTCCTTAGTCATGCCTTTGGTCCAATGATCCAACGGCCAAAGTGGCGCGAAGAGCTCGACATTGGAGAAGGGCGAGGCGTCGGTCCCGTTGTCGGGCCGGCCATGCTGGGAAGTCACACAAATGACTTCGTTGGTGTGTTTGAGCAGAATCAGGCGCATTTTCCTCGTCGCCGCCTCGCCAGCCTGGAGCGAAAGCGTGGTCGGCATCGCAACCCGAATCCAATAATTGTTCTCTTCCAGTTTCGGGAGAAACTCGCTGCCCAGGTGCTGCGAGAGGAGCGCCGCCACAGCGAGAAAAACAACGCCGATGCCGACCATCAGGCTGCGGTTGGACAGGGAGAAACGGAGGGTGGGATCGTAAACCTTGTGCAAGAGGCGGACGACAATGGTCTCGGTTTCCTTCAAATGCTCCGGAAGCAAGAAGTGGGTGAGGGCGGGGGTGACGGTGAAGGTGGCGATCAAGGCCCCCGCCAGGGCGAATCCATAAGTGCGGGCCATGGGGCCAAAGATCTGGCCCTCGACCCCCTGCATGGTGAACAGCGGCACGAACGCGGCCACCGTGATAAGCACCGAAAAGAGGATCGCCTTGTCCACCTGCAGCGCGCTGACCAGAATCAGCCGCAGGCGGTCGGTCCACGCCTGGCCGACGCTGGGCGAAGTGTGCAAACTCATGGTCGGGTCCGGCCCATAGAACCCATCGGTCAGGCGGGCCAGCAGGCTCTGGCTTTCATCTTTGGGCCTTTGGAAATTGCGGAAGATGTTCTCCATGAGGATGACGGCCGAATCCACAATGATGCCGAAATCCACCGCGCCGATGGACAGCAGGTTGGCGCTCTCATGGTTTAACACCAGCAGGATGATGGCAAAAAACAAGGCAAAGGGGATGTTCACCCCCACGACGATCGCGCTGCGGAGGTCCCCCAGGAAAATCCACTGGATCAGGAACACCAGCACGATTCCGAAAATGAGGTTGTGCAGAACGGTGTGGGTGGTCAGTTCGATGAGGTAGCCGCGATCATAGAAGGGAACCACCTTGACCCCCGGCGGCAGGCTGCCATCGCTGTTCATGGCGGCGACCTCGGCCTTGATCTTGGGCAGCATTTCGGCGGTTTTCTTCGTGCGGGTTATCACCACAATAGAGGCCGTCACATCATCATTGGTGTCCAAGCCGAAAATGCCAAGCCGGGGCGTGTAGCCCATCACCACTTTCGCCACATCTTTCACCAGAATGGGGATGTTGTTCATCTGGCCCAGGACAATATTCTCGATGTCATTGACCTTGTAGCCCTGGGTCAGATCCTCGTTGCCGCCATCATCAATCAAGCCCACTCCGCGGATGTTGATGGACTGCTGGCCCATGACGATTTCCCGCCCGCCGACGTTGATGTTGGCGTTGCCCACGGCGGTCAAGATTTGCGGGATGGTGACGTTGTAGGCCTCCAGTTTCAGAGGGTCCACTTGAATCTCGAATTCCTTGGTGGTGCCGCCCCAACTGTTGACGTTAATGACGCCGTTGATGGTCGAGAGCCGGCGCAACACGATCCAATCTTGAATGGTCCGCAGATCGGTCAGCGAATAACGCTTCGGACCCTGCACCGTGTAACGATAGACCTCGCCGGTCCCGCTGTTCTGGTTGACGGAGGGGATCTGGCCTCCCGGCAGGGTGACGTTTTGTTCCAGCGCCAGAGTGGCCTGGGCGTAGGCGAAGTCATAGTCCACCCCCCAATCGAACACGACCCGGATAAAGGCCAGCCCGTAAAACGAAGTGGAGCGGATGACATGGACCTTCGGCGTCGCGTAGAGTCCAATTTCCATGGGGATGGTGTAGTAACGCTCTATCTCCTCGGCCGAGAGGCCCGGCCCCTCGGCGGTGATTTCCAGGATGACCGGCGTCGGGTTTGGATAGGACTCGATCGGGATCACATGGAAGGCGAAGAGGCCGGCCACGGCAAAGCCCAGCACGGCAAAGAGAACAATCGCGCGGCGGCTGAGACAAGCTGCAATAATCGTCTTAAGCATGATTGGCCTTTAGTGAGTTGCTTATTGGATCGTTGGGCGGTTTAGTCAGACGGCGGGGCATAGAGGATGTTGCTGATGAAGACCGCCCCTTCGGTCACGGCCAATTCTCCGGCGCGCAAACCATCCAGGACCTGATAATAGCCGTCTCTTTCCATGCCAATCTCGACCCGTCGCTGGGCAAAGACGTGGCGATCCACGGTGACCCAGGCCTCAAAGGTGCCATCACTGTTTCGGTCCACCCCGGCAGTCGGTATGGCGACCGCGACGATTGGGTCCAGAACTGCAATCGTGAAGTTGGCAAGCATATTGGGGCGCAACTGATCATTGGTGTCGGCGATGTCGCAACGGACCACAACCCGGTGGACGTTGGGATCGAGGGAGGTTCCGAGTTGGGAAACCTTGCCCTCGAAGACGTGGCCCGGCCAGGCGAGCAGCTTCGCCTTGACGGGTTGCCCCACCCGAATAGCCATGCTGTCGCTTTCGGCGACATTGGCGACCATCCACTTGGTGGTCAGATCGGAGACGGTATAAGGCGCCGGGACGCTGCCCGGCTGCACCAGAAGCCCCGGCTGGGCGAAGCGGGCGGTGATGCGGCCGCTGAGCGGACTGGAGATGACCAGCACCGGGTCAATCTTCCGGTTGGCCTCGATCTGCGAGATTTCCTCCTCGGTTTTGCCGAAGACGCAGACGGCGTCGCGCGCCGCCTTGTAGGCGCCTTCGGCCGTGTGGGCGTCGGAGGTGGCCTGCTCCAGCTCGCGCTGGGCGACCCCGTTGGTTTTGTAAAGGGCGGTGGCGCGCACGAGTTCATTGCTGTAAAGAACATTGGCCTCGACCGCGGCGATCAAGGTGGATTCGGCGCTCACCAGGTCCGGGCTGTCAATGGTGTAGATCGTCTGCCCCTTTTTCACATCATCGCCGAGGTTGAAGAAGTTGGTGATGATTTTCCCCTGGTAGGAGGAGAAGACTTGAACCGAGAGGTCCTCATCGTAATCAATGAAGCCGACGGCCTGTTTCTCAATGAGGAAGGTGTGGGTGCCCACCGATGCGATCTGGATGGCTTGGAGTTGGTTGGAGGCCAGGGTGACGGTGGCCGGGGCCGCGTTGGAGGCCGAAGACGGCCCCGGAGGCGCGTTGGTGTTCGCCGGCTGGCCGGACGCGGAGAGGAGCAGGACGGTCGTGAGAGCAACCGCCGCAACCGCACCAATCGCCGGGGTTGCTTTCCCGCGGGGCTGGAATGGGTTCTTGAGGGTCATGTTCATAAGTTCAATTTCGTCCCAGTTGTCATCGTTCGAGTGTCAATCCGATTTCATGCGGTCCATTGCTCAGAGCGCGTTTTCCCCCTTTTCCTCGGTGCGAATGCGCACCACTTCATCAATGGGGGAAATGAAAATCTTCCCGTCGCCGATCTTGCCCGTTTTGGCGGCCAGCACGATGGCCTTGACGGCCGCATCCACCGCGGCGTCGGCCAATACGATATCCAGCTTGAGCTTGGGCAGGAAATCCGCGGTGTACTCGCTGCCCCGATAGAGTTCGGTGTGCCCCTTCTGGCGGCCGAACCCCTTGACCTCGGATACTGTCATTCCCTCTATGCCTAGCTTGTGCAGGGCGCTCTTCACGTCCTCCAAACGAAAGGGTTTGATGATGGCCTCGATCTTTTTCACAGATTCATAAGCTAAAATCAGGGCAGAGGGTCATGGCGCGCGTCCCCCGTTGTCTTCAGCGCGAATGCGCACCACTTCATCGAGGGTGGAGACGCACACCCTGCCGTCGCCAATCCTGCCTGTTCTGGCCGACGCCACGATGGCTTGGACCGCCCCATCCACCTGGGAATCCTCCAAGATGATGTCGAGCCTGAGCCTGGGGAGAGAATCCGCCGTGTACTCCCGCCCCCGGTGGAGTTCCAGAAGGCCCTTTTGGCGTTCGAACCCTTTGGCCTCGAGCACGGTCATCCCTTCTATGCCAAGCGCCGCCAGCGCGGCTTTGACTTCCGCCAGCCGGAACGGTTTGATGACGGCATCAGTTTTTTTCATGCAGACAGGTTCTGGTTATTGACAGATCCACATTCTCACCGGCCTGAGACCATACTCGCCGCGCGGCGCGATGTATGCCGGGCGCGGCCTCGATTCTTTGTCAGGCGTGATCGCACATTTCGGCGAGTAACTGATAATTCTTACTGACTCTTAGCAAATCGAATGCCACGCGGCGCGAAGGGGTTCAGCCCCGGGTGAAACATATCAGAAGTGTGGTTGCGGGATTCTTGCTGTCATGTTTAACGTCTTAATTGATCGGGGGAGCGGGAAGATCGTCGGCATCAGAATGCGCAGTCTGTGCTTTTGCGCACATTGGACAAAAGGAAAAACGGCCGCTTGGCGGGTCGCCTCGCGAGCAACATGCGACTAATTGAGGATGATCCGACAATCCAAGCAGTGGTAACGCAAATGGCGATTTCGATTAAAAAACTACTAACAAAACGCCGACTGTCGCCAAACGGCGACGATTGCATAGACTCCATTTATGCCGAATTGTACGACAGCATCCTACAACCGATTGCGCCGCCATCCTACAGACATTCCGCGGCGCACCGGTTATATTGCAGCATGTGGCAGAGGGATCTGAAAGAGCCTGCCGCCTGGAGCGGCAGAGTTGGGCCCGCGGAAACGACGCGACTGAGCGGCCCGCGAAATGTCGCGGAAGTTGAGAATCCGGCGGGCGAAGCCGGGATGATTTGAAAGAAAGGACGAAGTATGTTAACGCCTATGGAAACCGAAATTGACACGGGCCTCCTTGAGCCTCTGGAGACCCTGGTGGCGCCCGCCAGCACGGCGGCGGTGGTGATCGGGGATTTCTTCAAAATGAACAACGGGGTGAAATTCGCCTCGGTCTTTGGCGAATTCAAGAGTCGGTTCTTCGACAAGAGGGAGAAGGCGGTCGGCGAAGTGACCTACCGCAAATACCGGCTGATGGGCGTCTCGGCGGACGGCCCGATTATCGCGGAACTGGGCGGGGAAAGCAAAGTCGAAGGAACGGTGACCGCCGCGCTGCGGCTCCTTCAGCGACAAGGAAGGGGCGGGCCTGGTTATCTACAGACCAACGGATATGCAAACATCTTCTACGCCAAAGATAAAAAGGGCGTGCTTTGCGCGATTCGCATTGGTTGGGCTGAGGACGGCTGGGTGCTCGACGCCCTTCCGGTGAAGGACCCTGTGGCGTGGAACGGCGAACACGAAATATTCTGCCCCGTGGCTGATTGCGGCGGTTCCTGAACGGGGCGTCACTGCGGCGCGGGGCCATGCTGTCAGTTTAGTCAGATGATCCAGGAAAAGCGTTGTCGCCAATTCACATTTGATTCACCCGAAGTGCGTGAATTGAATGGCGCCGGGCATTCAGGGATGCAGCCCTCCTGGCATCCCGATGGGGTGTTCGCCAGTTTCGACCGGAGCGGCCAAAGGGCCGGACGGGCCGGACCTGAGAGTGGATTCCCGGATCATCAATTCATTGATCAGCGCCATCGAACTGGCATAACGGGTGAAACTCCCCGGCGGGAGGAAGATGTCCCGGGGCGGCAGGTCCAGACGGATGTTGGAAAAATCCACCGTGATCTCCCGGCCCGCGCTCTCGGCGCGGACACGCACTGGAAAGTGGCGCAAGTCGTCGGCCCGCCACTCGGTCAACCGGGCGCTGGACCCGTCGCTGAGGGCAAGCATCACCTGGCCGCGATGACAGGGGTGGCCGTTGAGATTCTCGCTGGCGAGGTCCTTGGTCAGTTCCACTTGGTTGGTGACGTCGGCGGAGGAGGAAATCGGGGCGTAACCCTGCAACGCCTCGCTCAGAACATAGCCCTTTTGGGTCGCGGTGTCCCAGATGAAAAACATGCCTCCTCTATAGTATTTCGCCTTCTTGATGGCGGCGGTGGTCCACGGCTGGTAGATCAGCCGGCCCATGAGGCCGATGAGTTGGCCGGACGCCGGGGCGCCGTTTGCGGTGGTTGCGACGACATCGGCGCTGAAGCCGTCGAAGTGCTCCAGAGAAACCAGCGCCGGCCCGGTGACGAAGTCGGGAGGCGTTTCGTCTCCGACGCGGGCCATTGCGGCGTCCTTGTGTTTTTCGCTGGCGCATCCGGCGGCCAACGCCAGGGCCAAACCCAGCCCCAGCAATGTATGATAAGTGTGCTTCATCGTCAGACTACATATCACGAATCGGGGGCGGTGTCGAGTTGTGCCATGCCAGCCCCTGAAACCGGACACGGAGAGAATACTTGGTGCTTGCCGTTCCACGCCAGGGGGTCGTTGGCGGGGATGGCGTCGATCACCCAGCCAGTGTCGGCCCATCCAACGCGAATCGCGCAGAGGACGCCCCTTTTATCTTTGGCGTAGAAAATGTTCGCATAGCCGTTGGTCTGCAGGAAACCGGCCCCGCCGTTTCCCTGCCGCTCCAAGAGCGCGCAAACGGCGGCAACGGAGCCTTCCGCTTTTGTCTCGCCGCCCAGTTCGGCGATGACGGGGCCGTCGGGCGAAATGCGCAGCAGCTTGTATTTTCGGTAGGTTGTTTCCGCCGCCGGCTGCTCGGTCTTGTCGAAAAACCGCTGCTTGAATTCGTCATACACGGTGGCGAGCTTGACCTTGCGGTTTTTTTTGAAGTAATCCCGAATCACCAGCGGCGCGTTGGTGGCGGGAACCAGGGTGGTTTCCAGTGGCTCCAGCAGCGGGGTTTTCAGATCGGTTTGGTCAGGCATGGGTTTATTCCTCCAGGCGCGCTGATCTGGTTCAATTCACGGGCCCCTTGACCGGCGGCGGTTCGGCCTGGGGCGGGGCGTGGGATTCGGCTTTCAACCGGTACCCCACCCGCGCCTCAGTCAAGAGCAATTCAGGCTTGGAGGGGACCAGCTCGATCTTCTCGCGCAAATAAGTCATAGACATGCAGGTAGTGGGTTTTCTCGGTATGGCCCTGCCCCCAGACGGCATCCATGATTTGCGGATGGGTGAGCACCTTGCCGGCGTTGCGCACAAACAACTGGAGCAGCGCGTACTCCGTGCCGGTCAGCTTGACCGCCTTTCCATTCATCTCCACGCTCCGCGACGCCAAGTCCACAGTGAGCGGCCCGCTCTTGAAAATGTTCTTCTCATTCGCGGGCTGGGCGTGTCGTTGGGCCACTTGCAGCCGCGCCAGCAACTCCGCCGTGCTGAAGGGCTTGGTCAGGTAATCGTCCGCGCCGCTCCGCAGGGCTGTCACCTTGTCCTGCTCGCCCTCGCGGACGGAGAGGACGACCACCGGGACGGAGATCCACTCCCGGAGGCGCGCCAACACATCCACCCCGTCCATGTCCGGCAGGCCCAGATCGAGCAGCACGACGTCCGGACGGCGCGCGGCCACTTCGGCAATGCCGCGCTGCCCGTCCGGCGCGTCGAAGACTTTGTACCCATTGGCTTCCAGAAACACCCGGAGCATCCGGCGGATCTGCACCTTGTCGTCAATCACCACGATGACCGGCATCATAGGTTCATCTTTCATGCTCGTTCTCCTGGGGAACCGGCGACGCGCCTGTCAGCGTTGGCGCCGCCGAGGCCAACAACGGAGTCTGGCGTTCTGTTCTTTTCATTATCACCCATCAACATGAGCACAGCGAGAGAGCACTGAATAGTTAAAGATAGCAGGCATTTAGTTAAAAAGTTATCAAAACCAGCTCCAATGGGAAGCCCCGAATGTGTCATTATCATGGGGGCCGGGCTTTTGGGTCCCGGTTCCCGCTCATTTGGGCGGGGCGCCTGGATGAGTTCGGTCTTGTTCTTCCAGATTGAGGGCATACATCGCCCGGTCCTCTTGCGACTCAAACCTTGGATAGAGCAGGGGCAAAATGAACAAGGTCAGAACTGTGCCAGTGATCAAGCCGCCGATTATGACCACCGCGAACGGGCGCGCCGTCTCCGCCCCCACGCCGCTGGACAGCGCCATGGGCAGCAGCCCCAACAAGGCCATCAACGCGGTCATCACCATCGGCCTCACCCGCGATGTGGCCCCTTCCTTGATGGATTGCATCATGTCCAGACCCTCCCGACGCAGTTCCCGAATGCGGGTGACCAGGATGACGCTGTTTTGGATCGAGACGCCAAACAGGGCCACAAAACCCACCAACGCGGCGACCGACATGTTCAGCCCGGCGACGGGCAGCGCCATGATCCCCCCGGCGGCGGCGAAGGGGACCGTGAGCAGAATCAAGACGGCGAATTTCCCCGAGTCGAAGGCGATGAACAAGAGGAAGAAAATCGCGGCGATGGTGATCGGCACCACAACGGCCAGGCGTTTCTCGGCGCGCTTTTCGTTTTCAAACGAACCGGTCCATTCCAGCCTGAAGCCGGTCGGCAGGTGGACCTGGGCGCTGACTTTCGCCTGGGCCTCCGCGACCAGGGATCCCAAGTCGCGGTCGCGAACGGAGAGTTTTACGGCGGTGCGGCGCTCATTTTCCTCGCGATCAATGATGTTCAGCCCGGGACGCACATCCACCGCCGCGACCGTCCCGAGGGTGAGGCGTTCGCCGTTGGAACCGAAAATCGGGATGTTGCGAATGGCCTCCAGATCCCCCACGGATTTGGGAGCCAGTTTGACCACCAGATCGAAGGAGCGTTCGCCTTCCAGCACCTGGGTGGCGGCCTGGCCGCCGAGGGCGGTGGCGATCACGGTCTGCACGTCGGCAACCGCCAGGCCGTAGCGCCCGATGGCCGCGCGGTCTATGGTGATCTGGATTTGCGGCTGGCCCAGCAGGCGGTCGGTGCCGACATCCGAGGCGCCCGGCACTGTTTTCACGATGTCCACTATTTGATCCGCCAGCGTCTGCAGCTTGAACATGTCAGGCCCGAATATCTTGATGGCCAGCTCGCTCTTGATGCCGGACACCGCCTCGTCCACGTTGTCCTCGATGTACTGGCTGAATTGGGTGTCAATGCCCGGAATCTCCCGAATCTTGGCGTTGAGGGCCTCGCAGAGCTTCTCGCGGGTGTGGGCCGTGGTCCAATTTTCGCGCGGGATCAATCCCACGCTGTATTCGGTGATGTCCCAGCCGTTGACATCTGTGCCGTCGTCGGGCCGGCCAATTTGGCTGACGACATACCGGACCTCGGGAAAAGAGGCCATGATCTTGCGCACTTTCTGGGTGATCTTGGCGGATTCGGAGGGGGAGATGGATTGCGGGACGAACGTTCGCACCCATAGGTCCCCTTCATCCAGTTTAGGCAGAAATTCACTGCCAAGCGCGCAGTAAACAAACCCGCCCGCGACCAGCAAAACGGCGGCGACCAGATAAACCACTTTGGGGACTTTCAACGCCATGTCCAATGCCGGACGATAAACGCGCACCAGCCAGCGCACGATCCAGGACTCATGGGCCGCGATTTTTCTCTGGACGGCAAAACTGGCCAGCGCCGGAAGAACGAGGATGGCGAAGACAGTGCCCGCGATCAGGGCGAAGGTCAGAGTCAGCGCCATCGGCTTGAAGATTCTGCCCTCCACCCGCTGCATGGTGTAAAGGGGGATGAAGGCAGTCAACAAGATCACCTTGGAAAACAGGATCGGCCGGCCCATTTCCGTCGTCGCCTCCACAATAGCCGCCACCGTGGAGCGAACCATGCCCTTTCTCTTCTCCAGGATGCGCAGGAGATTTTCCATGACCACCACGGCCGAATCCACGATGATGCCAAAATCAATCGACCCCATGGAAATCAGGTTGGCCGGAATGCCGCGCAGGTCCAGCAGCAGGAAGGCGCCCAGCAACGCGAAGGGCACGGCCAGCGCCACCACCAAAGCGGAGCGCCAATTACCCAGCCCCAAAAACAGGAACAACACGGCCAGCACCAACGCGATGCCTTCGATCATGTTGTGGCCCACTGTGTGCAGTGTGCGCTCGGTCAGCCCGGTGCGGTCGTAGTATTCCACCAGCTTGACGCCCGGGGGAAGATACTTGTCGTTGACCTCATCGGCCATTTTCTCGATCCGCTTGCACACTTCCAGCGGGTTCTCCCCTTTCCGCATCACAATGATGTCCTCGCACACGTCGTCTTCGTCGTTGGTCCCCTGAGTCCGCCCCACCCGCCCCAAGCGGTTGGCGTGGCCGATGATCACGGTGCCGACATCGCTGATTCGGATGGGAGTCCCGTTGACGGTCGCCACGGCGATGTTCTCAATGTCCGACACACTGTTCACCAATCCCAGCCCGCGCACCACGTAGAGTTCGGTCCCATGCTCCACATAGGAGCCGCCGGCGTTCGCGTTGCCGTTGCCCAGCGCGGTGAAAACCTGCGCCAGATTCAGACCGTAGGACTTGAGTTTGGAGGGATCAATCAGCACTTGGTATTGTTTGGTCAGTCCGCCGAAGGGATTGACATCCACCACGCCCGGCACCGAGCGCATCTTCTTCTCCACCACCCAGTCTTCCAGCGCCCGGACCTCTTCCGCTGGAAAACCCGGGACCGCCCGCATGGTGTAGCGATAGACTTCGCCAATCGGGGTGGCGTCGGGGGAAAGGGAGGCCTGGGCCGCCGCCGGCAGGGTCACCGTGCCCAAAAGTTGGTTGGCCAGGTTGCGCACCACCGCGTTGTTCGCGTCATCCTCGAACACAATCGTGATTTGCGAGAGGCCGAACTCCGAGATCGAGCGCATGGAAACCCGCTTGGGGATGCCATTCATCACGTTTTCTATCGGGATTGTCACCAACCGCTCCACCTCCTCGGCGGCGTGTCCGGGAAAGAGGGTGAAGATCTGAATGGTCACGTTGGTGACATCAGGATAGGCCTCCACCGGGATGTCGTGGAAGGCCAAGGCCCCGCAGAAAATAAACACCAACATCAACACAACCACGATCGCGCGATTGTGCAGAACCTTGGTTGTCAGCGAGTCAATCATCGGATCTCAGTGATTTCAGTCCTTTTGGGCCGCTGGTCTAGGAAGTGGGTTCCAGCAACGCCTGCAACAGCAGCGCCCCCTCGGTCACCACTTTTTCACCGGGGCCGACCCCTTCGTAAATCGGCACTTTATTGTCCTGTTCAATTCCCACTTTCACATGCCTGCGCTCGTAAGTGCCGGGTGACTTCTCAATGAAAACGTACGAGTCATCCCCCTTCATGAACAACGCCTTGGCCGAGACTTCCACTCCCATCTCCCCCGCCTTGGCCGAATCCTGCACCACATTCACCAGCACATACATCTCCGCTTTGAGAAGCTTGCCCGGATTGTTGACACTCCCGCGGACTTTGATGGTCCGTGTGCCCGGATCCATCGTTTCCCCGATCCGGTCCACCACGCCGTCAAACACCTTGTCCGGGTATGCGCGGGAGGTGATTCGCAGGCGGTCCCCCTGTTGCAGGGAGGGAAGGTCCGACTCCGCGACGTCCAGTTGCAGCCACAATTTGGTCGGGTCGCTGACCACGAAGCTGGGGGCGAACAAATTGGGCGCGTTGGCCAGCATCAGATCCGCCCGCAGTTCCTGGCCGGGGTTGATGTTCTTGTCCACCAGCACTCCGGCGATTGGGCTGCGCAAGAGGTAGAGGGAATTGGTGCTCTGGTCGCTTCCCCCGTAGTTGGCCAGCACCGCCTCCGCGCGGTCCCGCTCCGCCAGGGCCGCCACGTAGGCCGCCTCCGCCGCCTCCACATCCTTGACGGCCGCCGCGCCGTGTTCGAGCAGCTCCTTGCTGCGCGCGAACGCCTTGTCGGCCGCCGCCAGGTTGCCCACCGCCGTCCGCGCGTTGGCCAGGGCCTGGGCCAGATCCGGCGAGTCCAACTCCGCCAGCGGCGCGCCCTTGGCAACAGGCTGGCCCAGGTCGGCCAGAAGGCGGGTGACCCGTCCGGCCACTGGTGTGAACACCCCGACCGTTGTGTCCCCATTCCAGTAGAGCCGGCCCGTCACATGCATGACCGCCATCGTGCGGGCTTCGGCGGCTTGCACCGAGATGGAGGCCAGTTGCGGCGCGTTGGTTTCAAAACTCACCTTCTCCCCCGTCACTTTGGGATCGGGTGGAGGTTCAAAGACGGCGGTCTTCTCCTTGGCGCATCCCGCCATGCCAACCACCGCCAGGAGGCCGAGCCATTTTGTCAGGACCGCCGCGCGGAATGGCTCTCCACGAGATTCTGCTCTTATGGTCTCACTTTTCTTTTTCATGTTGGGGATTCCTCCTCATTTTTTGCGCGCGTCCAATTCTGTCTCCGTGAGCACATTCTGAGCCGCCTCCAGGTCGGCGATGGCGCTGCTGGTGTCGGACATCGCCTGGGCCAGCGCCAGACGGATGGTGTTGTCGGTTTGCTCCGCGTTGAGCAAGTCCACCAAAGCCGCGCCCCCCTTCTTATAGGCGAATTCCACCGACTCCCGCACCTGCTCGGATTTCGGGGCGGTCACGTCTCGGTAGAGCAGCCAGCGCTTGTGGGCCTCGTCGAATTCCACCTGCGCGTTGGCAATGTCGGCCATCGCCTGCGTCTTAACCTTGCCCAGCGCCTCTTCGAACTGATCCACGCTGGCTTGAGCCGCCTGGATATTGCCCCCGTTGCGGTTCCACAGGGGAAGAGGAAACGAGAGGCCAACCAGAAATGTGTCCACCGCCGGACCACTGTTGGGCGGGTTGTGTTCGACGCCGATTGTGAAGGTCGGGTCTGGAATCCGTGTCGCCCTCTGCAATTGCAGTTGGGCCTTGCCGCCTCGCAAGTCCGCCTCCGCGGCCAGCACATCGGGCCGGGCCGCGTCGGGCTTGGCCTCGGCCGCAGGCGGGTTCCGCGCGCCGACTAATTTGTCCAGACTTTCTGTCGGCGTCCAATTTCCCCCGGGCCGAGGGACCCCCATCAGGATTTCCACACCTATACGCGCTTGAACCGCCGCCGCCTCGGCCGATTTTGCCTGCAACCCAAATTGTTCGGCGTTGATTTCGATCTGCCTCATGTCGGAGACGGAGAGGTCCCCCGCCTTGTTCCGGTCCTCGGCGATCTTGGCCTCCTTCAATAGAAGGTCGGCCGATTGGTTCAAAATCCGAACATTCTCCCCGGCCAGCAGCGCGGCGATGTAAGCCTTGGTCACTCCCTGGTCCAGGATTCGTTTCGCGTCGTAAAAACGGGCCTTTGCCCCGATCACCCCCGCCCGGCCCGCCACTTGGCGGTCGTGCCGCTTGCCCGCGATCTCAATCAACTGGCTCACAGCCGCGATGCTGTCGTAATTGCGGTCCCAGACCCCGTTGCCCATGCTGGTGGCGCTGTCATGCGTCCCGATTTTTGCGATGGAGAGGGAGGCGGTCGGATTGGGAAATTCCTTGGCGACAATGAGTTGCGCGGTCGCCGCGTCAATGCCGCTTTTGGCCGCCAGCAAATCCCAGTTCTTTTCGAAGGCAATCTCTTTCGCCCTGGCCAGACTCAATTCCTCCATGCCGGAGTCCTGGTTGGTGCCCGTCGGCCGGGCTGGCGCGTTGGTCTGGCCCGCTGCCCCGAATCCAACACACCCCAGCAAGGCGCACAACGTCCAGAATCTCAGACCTTTTTTCACTCGCCCGCGACCATAATCGCCGCGAAGAAAAATGTCTGTAATGCCCCGCCTGGATTTGCTGTCAGGCGCGGTCTTACGGGCGCCCGCCTCATATATGCCCTTTCTCGGCGCAACCATACCCAATTCCTTTGCGAATCCATTCGGTCGCCGCTCAGAGCGCGAGGTCTCCCTTCTCGTGCGTGCGAATGCGCACCGCATCGTCAATTGTGTGGATGAAAACCTTGCCATCGCCGATCTTGCCTGTTCTGGCCGATTCCACGATGGCATTGACGGCCGCGTCCACCGCGGAGTCTGGCAAGACCAGCTCGATCTTGAGCTTGGGCAAGAAATCCACCGTGTACTCGCTCCCGCGGTACAGCTCGGTGTGCCCCTTTTGGCGGCCGAACCCTTTGACCTCGACCACTGTCATTCCGTCTATGCCAAGTTTATGCAGGGCGCTTTTCACGTCCTCCAACCGAAAGGGCTTGATGATGGCCTCAATCTTTTTCATGGCATTTGTTCTTCGCTTCTTTTCGTCCGCGACGCAGCCAGACCCCTGCGTCGCTGGCTGTGACTTGCGGGCCTGGAAAAAGAAAATGGGTGCCGGGTTACGACAAGATGGCTAATGCACTGGCCAAAATATCGCGGAGGAACCGCCCCGGCGCCCAAATTATGGTTTCTGTTTAGAATATGACAAGACCCTGAGACTGTCGAATTTCGCCCGTGATGGCTTATCAATCCCGAAAGAACCGCAACCAGACAATAACACACCCTTTCATTAAGGAGAGTCTAGCCATTCATTTTGGAGATGCAAGGCGCAATAAAACCGCGCGAAATGTTACACGTCGTAGTAGAGGTGGAATTCGTAGGGATGGGGGCGCAGGCGCAGGGCGTCGGACTCCTTGCGCTTGGTCTCCACCCACATCTCCAAAAAGTCGGACGTGAAGACATTCCCCTTCAAC
>JBEKAN010000044.1:0-17051 GCA_050015895.1 Verrucomicrobiota bacterium | reverse complement strand
AAGGTGGACCTCAACATCCGCAACGTCCAGCGGATCGAGGCCGGGGAAATCAACATCCTCCTCACCACGGCCAAGAGGATCAAAACCGCCCTGGGCTGCTCCTGGGATGATTTGATGGAGAAGTGAGGAGGGACCGGGGATGTGGCCGATTAGGGATGTCTGGCAGCGGCCACTTGCCGATCCCGGCGCCGTGGCCACCGCGCCGGTCGCCACTTCCAGCGCGCCTGGATTACAGCCACCGCCGCCCCGGCCCCGCAAAAATCAATGGCAATCCGCGGCAGCCCCGGCCATCCTTTTGCCGGTGAAACATCTCCTGTGCAAAGTGCCGATCTTCGCGGGCCTGGACGACAATGCCCTGACGATTTTCTTGGAGCACGCCGAAAGAAGGTCTGTCCCGGCTGGCGGGGTGGTTGCGCGGGAAGGAGAAGTCAGCAACTGCATGTATGTGATCGAGACTGGTGAGGTGCGCATCATCAAGAATCTCGACACGCCGGATGCCGTGCAATTGGCGGTGCTTGGCCCCGGAGAATTCTTTGGGGAAATGTGCATCCTGGAAACGCTGCCCCGTTCCGCCACGGGACAAGCCGCCGGCCCGGCCACGGTGGTCAGCGTGGCGTCGTCCGCCTTTTACCACCTGTACCGACGGATGCCCAAGCAACACAGCATCCTGCTCCTCAACCTGGCACGCGACCTGTCGCGCCGACTGCGCCATCTGGATGAGGTCTTTGCCGCCCGCCATTGAATTCCCGAGATTGAAGACCCGCGGGGCCGCCAAGCCGGGAGGGGGTTTCATGTTCCTCCGGTTAGGAGTCTGGCAAATAGAGAAATTACTTTTTAGCGCATTCTGGTCAATCTTCACCACATTCTGGTCAATAATCTACATCCTGCCTGACTCTACGACGCGCATGGCATTGCTGATCGCTGAATGAGCCATGTCTAGTTGGGAGACGAGTACATTAAAACCGCCCCTGCGGGCCACGCTGAAAATCGCATTTAATCGCGGCGAATCCATGGTCGTTTTCTGATGTAAGAGAATTTCATTTTTTCATTAAGAACCTATTAAAAAGCCTTGGACGCCCCCCTGGTATATTGGCGTCATTCTCGTTGGCATCATTCAAGCTAGTGGGACGGAGCGGGCGATCTTCCAAGCCACGGAGCCCGGCGGGCCGGGTGGGAGGGATGCGGGGCTTGGTTCATCGGGGAAAACTGAAGTGCATACAAAAATTTGCACTCATTAAACACTAACCAAAGACGCGCGAATGATGAACACAACCAAATCCAAACGAATTCAATTTGCCGCCATCGGAGTGGTTCTTGGAACCCTGCTGGCAGGCGGTTTTACGCTTCATGCCCAGACAGACATGCAAAAGCTGGAGCAGGAAAACCAAGACCTGAAAAAGCGGTTGGACGCCATGGAGGACGCCATGAAAAAAGAAGGACTGGAACCCAGCGGCGAGACCACAACCCAGCCGGTCAAGGCGATGTCCGGTGTGATGATCAGTGGTTATGTCAGCGCCTCGTATTTTTACGACATCGCCAATTCCAAAGACAACTCGCCTGACGGCTACCTGTGGAACACCAAACTCAACTCCTTCACGTTAAACGAGATCAAACTGACTCTGGCCAGCCCCCCTCTGGACAAGGACAAGTGGGACGCCGGCTATCGCGCCTCGCTGCTCTACGGCCAGGACGCGGCTTTTCTGGACCCGAAAAATGGGGTCGCTGGTTTCAGCGCCGTCCGCGAGGCGTATGTGGATTTGAACGCCCCATTGGGCACCGGGCTGGACATCAAGGTGGGCGAGTTGATCTCGCTGCTGAACTATGAATCGGGCGATGGCGGGGCGGCCAATGATAATTTCTCCCAAGGTTACCAGTGGTACTACACCGGCAACGGACCCTCCACCGGGGTTCAGGTGGGCTACGACTTCAACGACACAGTGGGCATCAAGCTTCGCCTGCAAAACGGCTTGTTCACAGGCCCGATTGACACGGGATCGAAGACCTTCCTGGGCGGGTTGTACGTCAATCCGGACTCGAAAACCTCCCTCGCGCTTATTGGCTTTTCAGGACGCCAGGACTTCGCGCCACCTTGGCGGGACGACGGCGCCGAGTTTATCGGCACACGAAAACTGACCAAGGCGGACAATTTGAGTTTCGCCACGGAGGTGGATTATTGGAGATATTCCTTTCTGGGCGCGCCGAAAAAAGATGGGGATTTTTGGTCCTTCGGCGGCTGGTTGACGGGTGATTTGGCGCCCAAGACCACTTGGGCGTTGCGGGCGGATTTCATATACGACCCCACGGGGTTCGCGACCTTTTACCAATCTCCCGATCCCAACGGATCTGCGCCGCCGATGTGGTTCAACGGAGTCGCCCCGCACGGGCAGGATTTGTCCAGCGTGACGCTGACCATCAATTGGAAACCGACGGCCAATGTCAAAGTACAGCCTGAAATCCGCTGGAACCATTCCACCATTGACACGGCCCTGAACGGCAAGAGCGACCAGTTCATTGTTGGCTTTGGCGTGTCCTACGCGTTCTAAGATCACCCCGGACAGAACCCATCATCAGAAGCATCCAAAAACAAACCAATGAGACATCAAAAGGCAAACCTATGAAATTGAAACTGACCAAAGGGCTGGGAGTCTGCGCCGCCGCGCTTCTCGCCTGCAATCTCATGGCGGCAGACACGGTCAAAGTCGGGATTCTCCACTCCCTCAGCGGCACCATGGCCATCAGTGAGACCTCGTTGCGCGATGTCCTGCTCTTCGCCTTCGATGAGATCAACAAAGCTGGAGGCGTCAAAATCGGCGACAAGACCTACATGATCCAGCCGGACATCGTGGATGGGGCCTCGAACTGGCCGCTGTTCGCCGAAAAAGCCAAGCAGCTTCTGGAGGAGGACAAGGTGGCGGTGGTGTTCGGATGCTGGACCTCCGTGAGCCGCAAGTCTGTGCTGCCGGTTTTTGAGAAGGACAACGGCCTGTTGTTTTATCCGGTGCAGTATGAGGGGGAGGAATTGTCCAAGAACATCTTCTACACCGCGGAGGCGGTCAACCAGCAGGCGATTCCGGCGGTGGATTACATGCTGGCGCAGGGCAAGAAGAAATTCTATCTGATCGGCACCGACTACGTGTATCCGCAAACCACGGATCTGATCCTGTACAAGTATTTGCTGCTCCACGGCATCAAGAACGAGGACATCGGGGGCGGCCTGCGCAAGGATGACACCGGCAAGGTGATCTCGGCCGGCAAGTACACTCCTTTCGGCCACACCGACTACCAGCAGATCGTGGCGGAGATCAAGCAATTTGCCGCCGGGGGCGACGCTTGCGTGATCAACACGATCAATGGCGACTCCAATGTGCCTTTCTTCAAGGAAGTGGCGGCCGCGGGCCTGACCCCGGCGGATTGCCCGGTGGTCTCCTTCAGCCTGGCGGAGGATGAGTTGCGCGCCCTGCCGACCAAGGATTTGGTGGGCGAGCTGGGTTGCTGGACCTATTTCATGTCCCTCAACACTCCGGAGAACAAGGACTTCCTGGCCCGCTGGGACAGTTGGCTGAGTACCGAGGACCATCCGGGAGTAGTAAAGGAGAAACGGGCGATGGATAGCCCGATGGTGCTCTCGTATGACGGCGTGTATCTCTGGAAAGCGGCGGCCGAAAAGGCCGGGACGTTCGATGTGGACAAAGTTCGGGAGATGCTCGAGTCGGGCACGATTAGTTTCAAAGGACCCGGCGGCTTGAACACGATGAACAAGAACCATCACACCACCAAGAATGTTTATATCGGCGAGACCCGGGCCAACGGCCAGTTTAAGATCCTGAAAACATTCGATCAAGTGCCCGGAGATCCGTTCCTCCTCCAGGGCTTGGACGACAAACTCGCGGCCATGAAGTGACCCAACGCCGGCTTTACGGAAATTCCATGGTGGTGGGTTTGGGGGCGGAGGCACTTGCTCCGCCCCTCGTTATTATGTGGATTCTGTCGAAAGTGCGAGCGTCGTTTTGGTTGGGATTGATTGTCCTCGGAGGCGCCATCCCGGCGGTCTTGGGCGCGCCCTCCGATGCCGACACCCGCAAACTACTCACCCAGGCCATCTTGAGCGAGGGGCCGGACCAACAGAAGCTGCTCGGCGAGCTGGCCGACTCCGGCTCCAAAACAGCGCATGACGTGCTGACCGCATGGGGTCACGACTCGGTCTACATTTTCGTGGCGCCCGACGGTTCCAAGACGCCGGTCCTGCTCGAGGAGGCGCAGGACGCCAAAGGCAAAGCGCGCGCCATCCGCATCCTCGACGGCCAACTCGTCAAGGATGGCCAGGGGGCTGAACTGCGCTTCGGCGAGAGCGACTTAAACACGACGGATGTGGACATGCGGCTGCGCAGCGCCCTGCAACAGACCTTGGATTCGCTGGCGCTCTCGGACCCGGACCCGGAGGCGCGGGAGTCTGCGGTGTTAAAACTGGGCAATTCACAGAAGGCGCGCTACATCCCCCTGCTGCAAACCATGCGGGGCAGGGAGAAAAACCCGGCGGTCCTCAAAGCCATGGACGAATCCATCGCCATGCTCCAATTGGCGGACCCGAATCCCGGCGCGCAATTGGCGGCCGTGCGGCAATTGTCCCGGCTCAACGACATTGGCTGCCTTGATAACCTCAAGCGCCTGGCCGCAAGCCCGGGGTGCCCGCCGGAAGTCATGAAGGCCGCCAAAGCGGCAATCGAATCCGTGCAAGAGCACATCGCGCGCGTCAATTTCTTTGGCACGATCTTCCACGGACTGAGCCTGGGATCGGTGTTGCTGGTCGTGGCGCTGGGGTTGTCCATCACCTTTGGCCTGATGGGGATCATCAACATGGCGCACGGAGAAATGATCGCGGTGGGGGCCTACACTTGTTACGTCGTGCAAAACCTCTTCGGATCGGGCTTCGGATTCACCATCGTGCTTCCCTTCTCGTTCGCCGGCAGGGCGCTCAGCTTCGGGCTGCATCTGCCCGGGCTCAACGCCACGGGCTGGGTTTATGAAGGCTATTTTCTGGTCGCGCTGCCCTTGAGTTTTGTCACCGCCGCCCTGGCCGGGCTGGTGATTGAGCGCGCGGTGATCCGGTTTCTCTATCGGCGGCCCTTGGAGTCGCTCCTGGCCACCTGGGGCGTTTCGCTGGTGATGCAGCAGTGTTTCCGCATGGTTTTCGGGGCCAACAACGTCCAGGTCAACTCCCCCTCCTGGCTTCAGGGCCATTTTTCCATCCACGACGTCAGCTTCGGCTACAATCGGGTTTTTGTGGTCGGGTTTGCGGTGGTGATAGTGATGGGAACTTGGCTATTGTTGACAAAAACTCCCCTGGGCCTGCTGATTCGGGCTGTCATGCAAAACCGCAACATGGCTTCCTGCCTGGGGGTGCGCACGCAACGGATCAACATGCTGACCTTCGCCTTTGGTTCCGGCCTGGCGGGCCTGGCCGGGGCGTTTCTCTCCCAAATCGGCAACGTCGGGCCCAGCCTGGGGCAATCCTACATCGTGGACAGTTTCATGACCGTGGTTTTGGGCGGTGTGGGCAGCATCGTCGGCACGGTCTGCTCCGCCTTTGGAATTGGCACGGCCGACCAGGTGCTCCAACAAACCACCGGCTCTCCCGTCACGGGAAAGATCGTTGTACTGGTGGCCATCATCGTCTTTTTGCAGTGGAAGCCGGGCGGTTTGTTCGCCAGCCGCAGCCGCAGTCTGGACTAAACGAAATGCGACCCTCCGCAACCAAAGCAGAACGATGGGGAGTGCTTGGGGCCTTCCTCCTGATGCTCGTGATTTTGCCGTCCTTGAACGCGTTTGCTCCGTCCGGCAGTTTCCTCCATGTCAGCAATTTCAGCATCAACCTGTACGGCAAATACCTCTGCTACGCCATCCTGGCGATCAGCGTGGACATGCTGTGGGGCTACACCGGGCTGTTGAGTCTGGGCCAGGCGCTTTTTTTCACTTTGGGCGGGTACATGATGGGCATGTACCTGATGCGCATGATTGGCGACCTGGGCCAGTATCACAAGCCGATCCCGGATTTCCTGGTGTTTCTGGGGTGGAGCAGTTTGCCGGCGTTCTGGCGGCCTTTCGACAGTTTTCCCTTTGCTCTGATGATGGCGTTTTTGCTGCCGGGGGCGCTGGCCCTGGTTTTCGGCTTTCTGGCGTTCCGTTCGCGCATCCGGGGCGTCTATTTTTCGATCCTCACCCAGGCGCTGACCTACGCCGCCTGCCTGCTTTTCTTCCGCAACAGCCTGCTGCTGGGCGGCAACAATGGCTTCACCGATTTCAAATTTGTCCTCGGGCGCGACCTCCGGCAACCGGCCACCCAGCGCGGACTCTACATGCTCACCGTGCTGGCCCTGGCGCTGGTCTACCTGTGCTGCCGCTGGCTGAGCCGGACGAAATTTGGACTCGTCCAGCAAGCCATCCGAGACAGCGAAAACCGCGTGCTCTTCAGCGGCTACGCGGCCGCCAACTACAAGCTCTTTGTCTTTGTTCTCTGCGCGGCCATCGCGGCCGTGGGCGGGATTCTTTACGTCCCGCAAGTCGGCATCATCAATCCCAGCGAGATGGCGCCGGACAAATCGCTGGAGGCGGTGGTGTGGGTCGCCGTGGGCGGGCGCGGCACCCTCATTGGCCCCATTCTGGGGGCCATCGGCGTCAATGCGCTCAAGAGCTGGGCCACCCGGGCATACCCTGACCTTTGGCTGCTGATCCTGGGCGGGCTGTTTATTCTGATCACCGTTTTCATGCCCAAGGGCATCGTGGGCGTTCCGGCGCAGTTGCGGACGCTCCACAGCCGCTGGCGGGAGGGGGGGAAATGAGCGCCCAACTCAAAGAGTTCATTCTGATGCTCGAAGGTGTCAACAAGACCTTCGACGGATTCAAGGCCATTTCCGATCTTACTTTTTACATGGACGCCGGCGAACTCCGGGTCGTCATCGGCCCCAATGGCGCCGGCAAAAGCACAATGCTGGACCTGATCACCGGCCGCGCCCGGCCGGACTCCGGCAAGATCGAGTTTGGCAGGGACACCGACTTGACGCGCCTCAACGAACACCAAATCAACCGACTGGGCATCGGCCGCAAATTTCAAACCCCCTCCGTCTATATTGACCATACGGTCTTTGAGAACGTGCTTCTTTCGCTCAAAGGCCCGCGCTCGGTTTTTTCCTCGTTGTTCCACCGCACCACGGCGGCGCAGCGCGCCCGCATCGAGGAGGTGCTCGACACTGTCGGCTTGACGGACCGGGCCGAAGGGAAAGCCGGCGCGTTGAGCCACGGCCAGAAGCAGTGGTTGGAGATCGGCATGTTGATCGCCCAGGATCCCAAGCTCCTTCTGGTGGACGAGCCGGCCGCCGGGATGTCCGACGAGGAAACCCGCAAGACCGGCGAACTGCTTCTCCGCCTGGAGGGCAAACACAGCATCATCGTCATCGAACATGACATGACTTTCGTGCGCCAGATCGCCCGCAAAGTCACTGTGCTGCATCAAGGGACGATCCTGTGCGAAGGGACGGTGGAGAAGATCCAGAACGACGAGCGGGTGATCGAGGTTTATCTGGGCCGCAAGAAGAAAGCGCAAAACTGATGCTGGAACTCGCCGACATCACTGTTTCCATCCAAGGCTCCCGGATCCTGCGAGGCGTGACTCTGCAAGTGCCGGATCGGAGCCTGGTGTGCCTGATGGGCCGCAACGGCGTGGGCAAAACCACCACCCTCAAATCCATCGTCGGCCTGGTCAAGACCGATTCGGGCGCTGTGAAATTCGACGGCGGGGACCTGGGCTTGTTGAAACCCGAGGATCGCGCGCGCCAGGGCCTGGCCTATGTTCCGCAAGGACGCGACATCTTTCCCAACCTCACCGTCTGGGAGAATCTCAAAATCAGCCTGGTCATCCATGGAAGCAAGGCCAACGGCCAGGTGGAGCGCGTCCTGCAACTCTTTCCCATCCTCAAAGAGATGCTCCAACGCAAAGGCGGCGTCCTGAGCGGCGGCCAGCAGCAGCAACTGGCCATCGCCCGCGCCCTGCTGACCGACCCCAAGCTGCTCATCCTCGACGAGCCGACCGAGGGGATCCAGCCCAACATCATTGACCAGATCGGCGAAACCCTTCTCAAAATCAAGCAGGAGGGCAAGATCAGCATTCTCCTGGTCGAACAATATCTGGATTTTTGTCTCAGCGTCGGCGATAGTTTTAGCATCATGGACCGCGGCGCCATCGTGGCTCAAGGGCCCATTGCCCGGTTGAACGAGGACATCGTAAAACAATACTTGACCGTATGATCAACGCCGGGATGGAACCCGCCCAAGCGCGTCTGGAGGTGAATGTCGTCTCCGGGCAAAGCTCGGTCACCTCCGCCTGCGCCTCCAATCCGTTGAAGCTCCTGCTGCCCCGCTCGCGCGGGCCCAGCGTGTGGGCCTATCTGAGCAGTTTTGGCGGGGGATTCGTGGCGGGCGACGAGACCAGCCTCCATATCCGCCTCGGCCCGGAATCGCGGTGTTTCGTCACAACCCAGGCGCTGACCAAGATTTATCGCAATCCCCGTCTTCGCCCGTGCGGCCACCGCCTCTCCGCCAGTTTGGAGCAGGGATCCCTGCTGGTGCTGGCGCCGGAGCCAATCCAGGCATTTGCGGACTCGGCCTACATCCAGCGGCAGGAATTCCATCTGCGGCCCGCGGCCGGGCTGGTGCTGGTGGATTGGTTTTGTTCCGGGCGCGCGGCGCGCGGCGAACGATGGACTTTCACCCGTCTGCAAAGCCGCAACGAGATTTTCCTCGGCGGCGAGCGCGTACTCCTGGACTCGCTCCTGCTGGACGCGGCGCCCGGCCCGCTGCGGAGCGCCCACCGCATGGGCCGCTTCAACTGCCTGGCGCTGATGGCGGTGGTCGGAGATTCCCTCGCGCCCCACGCGGCGCAAATTCTGGCCGATGTCGCCGCGCAGCCGGTGGTCGCCGGCGCGCCACTGCTGGTCAGCGCAAGCCCCTTGCGGCACGGGGTGTTGCTGCGGGTCGTCGGGGAAAGGGAGGAGGATGTCGGCCGGGAAATGCGGCGATGTCTTGGTTTCGTGCCGGATTTGTTGCAGGATGACCCCTGGTCGCGCAAATGGTAGGTCGGCAGACAAAACAATCAATCACACATGCATCTCAGCCCCCGTGAAATTGACAAGTTGCTCCTGCACCAGGCTGGCTGCCTGGCGCAAAAGCGACTGGCGCGCGGTTTGCGCCTCAACCATCCCGAAGCCGTGGCCCTCATTGCCACCCAATTGCTCGAATTTATACGCGAGGGCAGGACCGTCGCGGAATTAATGGATTTGGGACGCCAGTTGCTGGGCCGCAACCAAGTGATGGCCGGCGTTCCCTCCATGATCACCGAGGTCCAGGTCGAGGGCACTTTTCCCGACGGCACCAAGCTGGTCACCGTCCACCACCCCGTTGCTTCGGAGGACGGCAATCTGGCGCTGGCGCTGCACGGCAGTTTTCTGCCTTTGCCGAAACCGGGCGTCCTCAAACCCGCGACCGCCGGGGAGGACATTGAACCCGGTGCCTGCGCGCCGCGGGAAGGCGAAGTGGAGCTGAATGCCGGTCGCGGCGGCGTCACCCTCGCTGTCACCAATCTGGGCGACCGTCCTGTGCAAGTCGGCAGTCACTACCATTTCATCGAAACCAACGCTTCGCTGGAGTTTGACCGCGCCAAAGCCTATGGCAGGCGGCTCGATATTCCGGCGGGCACGGCGGTGCGTTTCGAGCCGGGTGAAACCAAGACCGTCCGCCTGGTGGACATCGCCGGAAACCAAGTCATCCGCGGCGGGAATAACCTGGCCGACGGCGCCGTCTCCGCGGCGGGCCGGGAATCCGCGTTGCAACGCGTCCAAAAACAAGGCTTCGGCCACAACCTCTCCCAGACACCATGCCCCACAAAATGAAGTGCGCGCATTACGCCGAAATGTTCGGCCCGACCACAGGGGATCGCGTCCGGATCGGCGACACGTCGCTGGTCCTGGAGGTGGAGCACGACCACACCGTATATGGCGACGAATGCAAATTCGGCGGCGGCAAAACCCTTCGCGAAGGACAGGGGCAGGCGGCCGGCGTGAGCGAGAAAGAGGCGCTGGACTGCGTCATCACCAACGCGCTGGTGGTGGATTACACGGGAATTTACAAGGCGGACATTGGAATCAAGGGCGGACTCATCGCGGGAATTGGCAAGGCCGGCAATCCGGACGTCATGGCGGGTGTCACCGCCGGGATGATTGTGGGCGTGACCACCGAGGTCATCGCGGCGGAGGGGCTTATTTTGACAGCGGGCGGAATTGACACGCACATTCATTTTATTTGTCCCCAGCAGGCGCACGAAGCCATCGCTGCGGGATTGACCACGATGGTGGGCGGGGGCACCGGTCCGGCCACCGGGACTTGCGCCACCACTTGCACTCCCGGCGCGCCGCACTTGCGCATGATGCTCCAGGCGACCGACGGCCTGCCTCTGAATTTCGGTTTCACCGGCAAAGGCAACACGGCGTTGCCGGCGGGTCTGCCGGAGCAAATCCTCGGCGGGGCGATGGGATTGAAATTGCACGAGGACTGGGGTACTACGCCGGCCGCGATTGATTGCTGCCTGCGCGTGGCCGACGAGCACGACATCCAGGTCACCATCCACACGGACACCTTGAACGAATCCGGCTTCGTGGAAGCCACCTTGGCGGCGATCCGAGGCCGCACGATCCACACCTATCATTCCGAAGGGGCTGGCGGCGGTCACGCGCCAGACATCATCCGGGTTTGCGGCGAGCCAAATGTCCTCCCCAGCTCCACCAACCCCACGCGGCCTTACACGGTCAACACCATTGACGAGCACCTGGACATGCTGATGGTGTGCCATCATCTGGACGCCAATTTGCCGGAGGACGTCGCGTTCGCCGAAAGCCGGATTCGCGGAGAAACCATCGCCGCCGAGGACATCCTGCACGATCTGGGCGCGATCAGCATGATGAGCTCGGATTCCCAGGCCATGGGCCGCGTCGGCGAAGTCATCACCCGGACCTGGCAGACGGCGGACAAAATGAAAGGCCAGCGCGGCCGGTTGCCGGGGGAAACGGGTCTCAATGATAATGTCCGCATCAAGCGCTACCTTGCCAAGTACACGATCAACCCCGCCATTTCGCACGGGATGGCCGGCTTCATCGGGTCGGTGGAAACGGGCAAGCTGGCGGATTTGGTCTTGTGGAAGGCGTCTTTCTTCGGCGCCAAGCCGGAGATGGTCATCAAAGGCGGCATGATTGCCTGGTCGCAAATGGGCGACCCCAACGCCTCCATCCCGACGCCCCAGCCCGTCTTCATGCGCCCCATGTTTGCCGCCTTTGGCCGGGCGCCCGGGCCCGTCTCCATCGCGTTTGTGAGCCAGCTTTGCCGGGACAAAGGCGTGGCTGCCGCCTACGGATTAAGCAAGCGGATCGAAGCCGTCCGCGGTTGCCGGCGGCTCGGAAAGAAGGACATGAAGTGGAACGACGCCACGCCGCGCATCACTATGGACCCGGAAACCTACGAAGTGAGAGCCGATGGCGAAGCGCTTGTCTGCGCTCCGGCCAGAGTGCTGCCGCTGGCCCAGCGCTATTCTCTGTTTTGAAGATACCAGAAACATCCAATGGCGCGCGAGCTTCCCGCCCCGAAGGAGAAGTCTCCGCGGCGCACGAGGACTGGCTGCTTTGGCAACTGGCCGACTCCGCGTTTCCCGCCGGCGGCTTCGCGCACTCCGGCGGCCTGGAAGCCGCCTGGCGGCACGGGGAAGCGCGGAATTCCGCCGAACTGGCTTCGTTCCTGGAATCCAGTTTGGAGCAACTTGGACACGCCAGCCTTCCGTTGGTCACCGCCGCGCATGACGATCCGGATGGGGCGGGTGAGTTGGACCGCCTCTGCGATTGCCTCCTCACCAACCACGTCGCCAACCGGGCCAGCCGGCTCCAAGGCCGCGCGTTTCTGGCCTCTTGCGGGAGAATCTTCCCTCCGGGCGAAATCGGCCGCGGAGCCGGGTCGTTTCCATTGGGGCATTTTGCGCCGGTCTTTGGCGCGCTCACGCGGGTATTGGGCTTGAGCCGGTCCGGCGCGGCGCGTTTGTTTTTCTTTCAACACCTGCGCGGTCTGCTGGCCGGGGCCGTCCGGCTTGGCATTGTCGGGCCGATGGAAGCGCAGTCCTTGCAACACAGCCTGGCGCCGCGCGCGCAGTCCGTTCTCTCACAATGTGAGAACCTGGCCCTTGCCGACGTCGCTCAGACCGCGCCCCTGCTCGAACTTTGGCAGGGGACGCAAGACCGGCTTTACTCGCGCCTCTTCCAAAGCTGACACGCTGAACTTATGAGCAGCCACTTCCATCCACATGCTTCAAATGGCCACGCCCACGAACACCCCGGCCACCCCGGCACATTCCAAGACCGCGCGCGGCCGCTTCCCCGGGACTTCCATCAACGCGCCTTCACTGTGGGAGTGGGCGGTCCGGTGGGCGGCGGCAAGACGGCGTTGATGCTCGCGCTTTGCCAACAATTGCGCGGGCGCGCAAGTGTGGCCGCGGTGACGAACGATATTTTCACCAAGGAGGACGGAGAGTTCCTCATCCGCCATCAGGCGCTGGAGGCCGGGCGCATTCTTGCGGTGGAGACGGGCGGCTGCCCTCATGCCGCCATTCGAGAGGACATTTCCGCCAACCTCCTGGCCCTGGAAGACCTCCAGCAAAAATATCATCCCGACATCCTCCTCCTTGAATCCGGCGGCGACAATCTGGCCGCGCACTTCAGCCGCGAACTTGCGGACTACACCATCTATGTGATTGACGTTGCCGGCGGCGATAAAATCCCGCGCAAAGGCGGCCCCGGCATCACGCAATCCGACCTTCTCGTCATCAACAAAACCGACCTTGCCACGGCGGTCGGCGCCGACCTGGCGGTGATGGAGCGGGACGCCCGCAAGATGCGCGGGGAAGGCCCGTTTATCTTCGCCCAAGTCAAGCACGGCCCCGGCGTGGCCGAAATCACCGCCCAACTTCTCCATGCCTGGCAACACGCCTGCGGCATCGCTCATCCTCATTGACGCCCCAAACCAACGGAGGCGTCCGCCATCCAGGTTTAAGGCGGGAGTTCAAGCCTCGAAAACACGGGCCGGGTGGACAATCAGCGTCCCTCGGAAAGTGTTCGACGCCACGCAAGGACCCGGCCACCCGGACCTGGTTCTGGCCGGAGGGGAAGCGGCAAACCGGAGACTCTAATATTGCCTTCTCCCCGGCAAACGGGCAGATAAGGGGCATGGCTAAAACACCTAAGAAAGCAAAACGAACCCCCAACGCGGCATTCATGAAGCCGGTCACCCCGGATGAAAAGCTGGCCCAAGTCGTTGGTGCCCAACCCCTTCCCCGGACCGAGTTGACCAAGAAGCTCTGGGCCTACATCCGCAAGAACGGGTTGCAGGACAAAAAGGTGCGGACCCAAATCAACGCCGACGAGAACCTGAAGGCCGTGTTCAACGGCAAGAAGTCGGTCAGCATGTTCGAGATGACCAAGCTGGTTTCCGGGCACTTGAAGAAATAGGTGGCTGTCGGGGCCAAGTTGTCACGGCTAATAATACGAGTAATCCGCACGGCACCGCTGGAAAGCCTGCAATTGATCCAGCAAAACAATTCCCGGTTTAACTCCAGAAAGCAAGCGTGAAAAATGGCAAACAAATTGGACCAAATTAAAACAATTGTCGTGGTTATGATGGAAAACCGTTCCTTTGACCACATGCTAGGTTACTTGAGCCTGCCATCGGTCAATCGCACCGATGTGGACGGCTTGAGCACCGACCCCGCATGGCTGGCGCAATTTACCAATAATGACCGAGGCCAGTCCTACCACCCGTTTCTGAATCCTGATCCGTATGACATGCCAGACGAATTTGATCCGCCTCATGAACGTCCCAATATGGCGCTCAACCTCGGAACCTTGCAAAACAATGCTTATCCAATGAACGGGTTTGTCAGCGGCATCCCAACGAGTATCTCGTCAAATCCGGACGTGCGAAAGCTGGTGATGAGCTATTTTGGGGCGGAACAAGTCCCGATGAGCCATTTTTTTGCGCAGAACTTTGCCATTTGCGACCGCTGGTTTTCCGCAATACCGGCAGGCACCCAGCCCAACCGGTTGATGTCCATGAGTGGTGACACCATGATTGACATCAATCACGATCTGTTGCCCGACCAAGACTTGGTTTATGACTGGCTGACGAAGCAAGACGTTGGTTGGCGCGTTTATCATCAAGGCATCCCGTTTTTCACCATGATGTCCAAATGGGTTGCCGAAATTCTATTGAGCAACCATTTTCGCTCGTTCGATGATCTTGAAGACGATTTGATGAACACGTCGCCGGATCAAATGCCCCAGGTGATATTTGTCGAGCCGACGTACCAGGATGCCCCTCATCTGGGTTTTGCCACCGACGAACATGCGCCCTCCGGCGTCAGTAATGGCCAGGAGTTCCTGATGCAGGTGTATAATGCGCTTGTCAATAGCCCTTTCTGGCCGAATGCACTCATGATCGTTGATTATGATGAGAACGGCGCCTTCTTCGACCATGTCTCGCCGCCGATGATCCCCAGCAACCCGCCAGCTGGCGCAAATTGGGCTGATACGTCCTCTTTTGTTTCCCTGGGGCCGCGCATTCCGGCTTACGCAATTTCACCCTTTGTGAAACCCGGGTCGGTCTATCACGGCATTTTGGATCACACCTCGGTGCTCAAATTGCTTGGCGAAAAATATTCTAACAACGGATCCTATTCACCATTGGTGGACGCGCGGCAGGTGCAAAGTATTTCCGCCATACTCAATTTTGACAACCCGGTCGTAAATGCGCCTGCGGCCCCAGCGCTAAACGCTTATCTGGCCACCCGTCCGCCCGCCCCAACGGGTGCAACCGTGCCGACTCCAAACACTCAGTTGCAGGTGGGCTTCCAAAAGGCCGTGACCAGTCTTAAGCTAAATGGAGCGGATTCAAACCACCCTAAATTCGGCGAACTCATTGCCGCAATTGACAGAATACTCCTATAGCGAACTGCAAGCATAGCCATGAAAATCAAGTTTTACACGCCAATTCAAACGGTCATGCTTACATCGGCATTGGCCATTGCCTGCGCCGGATGTTTTCTCATCCGGCCGGCGCACAGCAAAAATCGTCCGATTCATGAATACGCCGCTGACGGAAATGTTGCAGCGGTGGCGCAAGACCTGGCCACCAACTTACCTATCTCAACCTGCCTGACGATGCCGGGCGGACGCCTTTGCACCTGACGGCGATCCACTGCCACACCAATGTCGTGATGCTGTTGCTTGATAAAGGCGCAAGAATTGATCCCAGAGCTGATGGTGGCGCCACACCCCTGCATCTGGCCGCGCAAGAAGGTTGCGTGGATGTTGTCAGTTTACTGCTCGCCAAGGGTGCCAGAGTGAATGCTCATGACGATCAGGGGCACACCCCGCTGGATCGAGCAGTGGAGTGGCATCGAGATGCTGTTGCGGCAATACTAGGGCAGCATGGCGGATTAACTGGGGCGAGCCGGTAATTGGTTTTCTTTAAGCTCCACCTCCCAGCAAAAAACTATCAGGTGGTCGGCATAATGTTGCTCATCACCATCGCTCAATGCCGATAAGGGGCCTGCATCTCGAAGGTCACGTACTGGTAAACTTGAAGCCAGTCCTTCAGGGGGATGTCGAACTCGCCGGCTTTGGTCGTGTAGCCGTATTGCAGGCCGTCAGGGCCTTTGGGGGCGAAGTTGTTGCCATGGGGGTTCCAGACGTGGACCAGCCCGGTGCCGCTGTTGAAGCCGAGGATGGCGTAAGCGTGGTGGGGGTTTATGCCGGGAGGCAATTGGGCATTGGTCGACGTGCCGGTGGCGACCAGCAGGTGCTCACGCAGCGCCGCGATCAAATCCTGGCGTATGGTGGTGGCGAACTGAGGACCGCCACGCCGCTCGCCTCCGAGCACGAATAGGATGGTGCGGGTTTGATGCCCATCGAGCATGTTGATGACCAGTCTGGGCTGGCCGCCGTGCGCGATGGCGTCGGTGTCCGGCTCGTCTTGCTGGTTGGCGCCCTGCGCCTCCAAGCGGATCTTTCCGTAGGCGTTTTCCAAGACGGTCAACCAGAGGCCGTTGGTGCCGGCGTACGAGGAGATGGCTATTTCCGCCTCGGTCAAGGGAGATGCTTTGACCTTGCGCCCGTCGCCAATGGCGATAGTGGTAGAGCCGTCGCGATTTTGGGTGAACATGGCTTTCACGGCAGCAGGGTTGCGGGAGACCATTGCGCCAACGACCGAGACAAAATAACAATCGCCCAGCGGGCCTTGGCGGCAGGCGCCGAGCGAGGGCAGCGATTGGGGAAAGAGGTCGCGCGAGGCAGTGCGCAGCCGCCGTAGGACGGTGCGGTAGCGCGACTGAAACGCGGGCGGGTGGTCGATTTTCCCCGGCTTGGCCGGGTCGTCCTGTAAGACGGCCTGCTCACCAGACGTGGATGTTTCCCGCAAGGGGCTGGAAACGAGATAAGACTGCGTAATGGACGGGAGTGTGTATTTGCCGCCGCGCACGACCATGTGGATTGCCGCCAGTGCGGCTGCGGCTTCGTCGTGAAACTGCGGGTTGGCCACCGCGGCGCCGATTTCATCCGGTGTCAGCGTGCCGTCGCCATTAGCATCCCATTGACTGAAGTACTGGTTGACCACCTGCGCAAACGTCCGCGGGGGCGCGGAACCGGTCGGCGCGGCAGCCGCAGGCGTGCTCTGCTGGGCAACGGAGTCGGCGAATGCCGCGCAGCTTGCCACAAGAACGAGCGCAAGACGGAAGGCTTTCATCGAGCACATCAGGAACAATTTCACTGAGCCACGCCGCCTCAATGATGTCAACCGCTAACCCTAATGCCTTTCGGATATTCATGGTGGGAGAATTGTGAGAGTGATGGGTTCTTGCGATGAGGTGTTTTTGAGGAGACGTGGCCAGCCGCTAACGGGTTTACGGACCGCACGCGGGC
>JBEKAN010000043.1:0-17151 GCA_050015895.1 Verrucomicrobiota bacterium | reverse complement strand
CACGAGGTGCAGAAGCTGCCAGCCGTGACGCTGGACGGGAAGGAAATCCACCTTTCGGCCAACATCGAGCAGACCAGCGACTGGGAGGCGGTGAAGTTTCACGGGGCGGAGGGGGTGGGGTTGTTTCGGACGGAGTATCTGTTCATCAACCGGGGCGCGCTGCCGACGGAGGAGGAGCAGTATGTGGCGTACCGCCAACTGGCGGCGGAGTTGAAGCCGCAGCCGGTGATCATCCGCACGCTGGATTTGGGCGGGGACAAATTTCTGACGCATCTGAACCTGCCGATGGAGATGAACCCGTTCCTGGGGTGGAGGGCGATCCGCTTTTGCCTGGAGGAGCGGGACATTTTTCGCGCCCAACTGCGCGCCATCCTGCGGGCCAGCGTGGAGGGGAATGTGAAGGTGATGTATCCGATGATTTCGGGCGTTGGGGAGATGGACCAAGCCAACGCGCTGGTGGAGGCGTACAAGAAGGAGTTGCGGGCGGAGAAAATCGCCTTTGACGAGGGCATCGAGGCCGGGGCGATGATTGAGATTCCCTCGGCGGCGGTGGCCGCGGACGCGCTGGCGCGGCGGTCGAAGTTTTTCAGCCTGGGAACCAATGATCTGATCCAGTACTCGCTGGCGGTGGACCGCTTGAACGAGAAGATCGCCCATCTCTACGAGCCGACACATCCGGCGGTGGTGCGGCTGATCAAATGGACGGCGGACGCCGCGCACCGCGGGAACATCTGGTGCGGGGTGTGCGGAGAAATGGCGGGGGAACCGGCGCTGACGCCGCTGTTGCTGGGCCTGGGGGTGGACGAATTGAGCGTGGCGCCCTCGCTGGTGCCGCAGATCAAGTTTGTGATCCGGCGCCTGAAGATGGAGGAGGCCAGAGGATTGGCGGATTTCGCCTTGAATTGCGAGTCAGGCGGGGAGATCTTTGAACGTTCGCAGGCGCTGGCCAAGAAGGCGGCGCCGGGGTTGTTCGCCGAGTTGTAGATTATGAAGGTTCTGATCCTGGCCGCGGGCTACGCCACCCGCCTTTATCCGCTGACGCTGACCCGACCCAAACCGCTGCTGCCGGTGGCGGGGAAACCAATGATCGAGCACGTGCTGGACAACCTGGCGCCGATTGCCGGGATTGAGGGCGCGCATGTGGTGACCAACGCGAAGTTCGCCGGCCAATTTGAGAAATGGTCGGAGGACTATCGGGCCGCCAAATCCAAGCTGCCCATCACCGTGGTCAACGACGGCTCCACCGATGACAGCAACAAGCGCGGGGCCATCGGCGACATCCACCTGGTGATCACCGGGGAAAAGAAGGAGGATGACTGGATCGTGGTGGCGGGGGACAATCTTTTCAGCGAGAGCCTGGAGGATTTCGGGAGGTGTTGCCGGCAAAGGAACGCGCCGGTGCTGGCGGTGTATGACGTGGGCAGCCTGGAGGAGATCAAGAAGTACAATTCCATTTCGCTGGACGGGTCGGGACGGATCACGTTTTTTGAGGAGAAACCCAAGGAGCCGACGAGCACACTCACGGGCATCGCGCTCTATTATTATCCCAAAGTGGCGCTGCGGCTGATCCGACAGTACATTGCGGAGGGCAACAACCCGGACCAGCCGGGACGCCTGGTGCAGTGGATTTACACCCGGGCGCCGGTTTACACCTGGCGCACGCCGGGAATCTGGTTCGACATCGGCTCCAAGGAAAGCTTGGAGGAAGCCAACGAAATTTTCGCCAACCTGAAAAAGAAATAAAGAGAGAGCGGGCCTTCGGGTCACGCGGAAACTCCCGGAGGAACATGAAAAACCTGACTGCCGAACCCCCCCTGGCCGGGCCAGAAGCGGAGACCGCCCCACCCGGCGCCCGCCGCCCGGCGGCCCGGAAGAAGAAACCCCTGCTGAAGCTGCTGGGCGAAATCCTCGACCATGCCGGCCCGGGCTACCTGCAGTTCGCCATCACCAACATTTGCAACGCCCAATGCGACTTTTGCGGGTTCGCCCGGGACAAATTCGACCCCCGCCAGCGCCGCAGCGTGACGCTGGAGGAGGCGCGGAGGGTGATGGACATTTGCGTCAAGAACCACATCGGGCACCTGCTCTTCGTCGGGGGCGAGCCGCTGGTCCACAGGGACCTGGCGGGGATGGTGGGGTATGCGGCGGAGCAAGGGATCCGTCCGATGATCTGCACCAACGGCTCGCTTTGGACGGAGCAGAACATGCGGGAAATGGCGGGACTGGGCCTGAGCAGTGTCATCATGTCCATTGACGCGCATGAGGTGGCGAAGCACGAGAAGAACCGCGGCCTGCCGGACGTGTGCCGGAAAATCCAGCGCGCCAACCAGGTGTTCGAGGAACTGGGGGTGGCGACGACCGCCAGCGTGACGGCCAGCCGCCTGGTGGAGGACTACCAGAAGCTGCCGGATTTTTTGGAGGCGCTGGGGTTCTGCCGCTGCACGTTCAGTTACCCGCTGACCAGCCTGCCGTCCAGTTATCTGAGCTTCAGCGACTCCGCGCTGGTCAGTTACAAGACGGAGGAGTTGATCGGGGTGTTCGAGAAAATCAAGGAGCTGAAACGGCGCAGCCGCCATCCGGTGCTCAACCCAATGGAATCGCTGACCGACATGCAACGCCATTTGCGCAAGGAACCGGAACGATTCGGCTGCCTGGGGGGGCACAAGTATTTTTACCTGGATTGGAACCTCAACCTTTATCGCTGCCACGCCTGGGAGACGCCGATGTGCCACATCTACGAATTCGACGCGAGCAAGCTGATCCGGGACGGCTGCACCCGCTGCATGATTGATTGCTATCGGGATCCGAGCGTCCTCCAGTTTGTGGCGGTGAGCGCCAGCGACGCCTGGCACAACCTGAAGGCGGGGCGGCCGCTGGCGGCCGCGAAACATATCTTTGACCGCCGGAATTTGACGTCGCTGCGGGCGGTCTGGGAGGGGCGGAAGTGGATCGGCAAGATTTAGGGCGCGGTTGGGGTGTGCTGAATTAGACAAGGTGGATTCGTGCTATTTTCTCCTTTCTTCTTGTGAGGGAAACCCCGACAATATGAGGGAGGTCTAAGGAAGCAGGCTTTGGCGCCAGCGTGTGCCTTGACAGTGATTGAGTGACACACGCGTCGAAGACCCGATTATGACAATCCAGAGCGTCCAGCGCGGCGTTGTTTACATAGCCACCGGCGAGAAACATACTCGCGCGGCCATCCGCTCGGCGCGGTCGGCGCGCAAACACTGCCCAGAGCTGCTTATCCATTTGTTCTCGGACGCGAAGCCGGGAGAATTCATGGGTGGCGCTCCGTCACCCTTCGACTCCTGGGCGGAGATTGAGAATCCACATCCGCGGTCCAAGGTGGACTACATGTGTCGTTCCCCCTACGATGAAACCCTCTATCTGGACTCCGACACAGAAATCGTCGCGGACATCCGGGAAGTATTCGTGCTGCTGGAAAAATTCGACATGGGTCTGGCCCATCATGTGATCAGGAACACTCCGCAATGTTCCTGGAAACGCACCCTTCCGCCCTGCTTTCCAGAGTTCAACTCCGGCGTCATCCTGTTCAGAAGCAATCCCGGTGTCGTCCACCTGCTCAAAGCATGGCGGCAAGCCTACCATGAGGCCGGTTTATTCCCCGACCAGTTCACACTCAGAGAACTGCTCTGGGAGTCCAATTTGAAGCTGACAGTCCTCCCGCCCGAGTACAACACGATGATGCTGAAATATCCGCTGATCTGGAGAAAGGGAGAGGCTGTCCCCAAGATCCTCCACTTCCGCAAATATATCGAAGGCCGTTCATGGGTGCTCTGCGGTTTAAGCCGGGCGCTCCATCGCATGCGTGACCGGATGACGGGGAAGGCCAGATTCCTGTCGGATGAGTAGAAGTCATCGCCGAAAGGCGGGCGCGGTCAGGGACGCCGCGCACCGGGACGCGGCGGGGGGGCGGGGAGCGGCGGCAGGGGCAGGGAGACGCGCACCAGCCCCGGCTGGCCGGCCCGGGGCGGCGGGATTTCGAGTTTGCCGGAGTGGGTCTGGATGATTTTATTGGTGACAGCAAGGCCGAGGCCCAGTCCGACGTTGCGGGTGGTGAAGAAGGGTTTGGCGGCCTTGGCGGCCGCCTCGGGGCTGAAACCGCTTCCGCTGTCGCGCACCTCGACGCGCGCCCAGCGGGAGCCGTCGGGTCCGGTCTCGGACTTGCAAGAGACGCGGACATGGGCGGACTTGGCGGCGGCCTGGAGGGCGTTGAGGATGATTTCGGCAAAGGCGTGTTGGAGGCCGGCGCGGTCGCAGGCGACGGTGAGCGGCTCGGAGGAATCGAAATGAAGGCGGGCGGAGTTGCCGGGAAGGCAGGCGCGGGCCTCGCGGAAGGCCTCCTGGATCAGTTTTTTGACGGAGACCGCCTCGACAAATTCCATGCGGTCCCGGGCCAGATAACGCATCTGGCTGACGAGGCGGGAGACGCGTTTGACGCCGTCCTGCAGGGCGGCGGCCAGGGATTGCTGAAAATCGGGATCGCCGACGCGCTCTTTGAAGAGTTGCTGGTGGGTGGAGATGGGAAGGACGGCGTTGCCGATTTCATGGGCGAGGCGCTCGGCCATTTCCTGGACGAGGCGCAAGTTGGCCGTCTCGACCTCCAACTGCCGGAGGCGGTCGGTCTGGCTGCAATCCTCGATAATCAGGAGGACGGAGTTGGCGAGCGCGGAATGGCGCTTCTTGAACGGGGTTGCGGTGATTTGGAAATGCCTATCTGGAAAGGAGGCCGGCTCATAGCGGAAGGGTGGCACGGCCGCGCCGGTTTTCAGAACCTCGAGGACGCGGCCGGCGATGGCTTGGGGAAGATGGCCGAATTCCAAGGCGCCCGGGGCCTGTCCCGCCGGCGGGAAGCAATTGCGGGCCATTTCGTTGGCGTGCAGAATGGACAGGTCGCGTCCGACGACGACGCAGCCGTTGCTGAACTGGAGGAGGATGTCGGACATCATCTCGCGGTCGGCGCCAATCTGGTCGTTCAACCAGATGTTTTGGATGGACTGGCCAAGCTGTTCGAGCAGGTGGAAAACCAGTAGGAGTTCCTGGCTGGTCAATGGCTCGCCGGTGAGGCGGCCATCAAAGACCGCCAAGCCGACCAGGGACTCGCGATCCAGCACCGGGACGGCCACTTGCGCGCCCAACCAATCAAATTCCCGGGTCATTTGCGCGTCGTTCTCCACCTCGTCGGAGTCGCGGCGCAGAATGCGGCCGTGGCGGAAGAGGTGGCCCCCCAGGCCCGAATCCAGGGAGAGATCGAAATGCTCCAGCAAACCGGCCGGCAGCCCGACCGAGCAGGCGGCGCGCAAACGGCGGGCGCCGACCGGCTCAGGGGTGTCGCCCAGGGAGGCCGGAGGCTGGCGCAGAAAAATCGCGGCGCGGTTGACCCCGATGATATTGCGCAGGGAGAGCAGGAACTCCTTGAGCAAGGATTCGAGATGGAGGTTGTGCAGCAGGATGGAGGAATAGTTGCGCAGCAGCTCCAGCGTCGGCGCGGGGACTTGGGCGGTTTGGGCGGCGCACCCCGGATCGGGGCGCGGGCGCGGGTTGGGCGGAGACCGTTTTGGGGCCGCGGCCGCCGCCAGCAAGGGTTTCAGGACGGCGGCCAGCAACGGCCCGCGCACGGGCTTGGAAAGGATATGGCTGACGCCCAAAAGGAAGGCGTCCTCCTCCCAATCCACCTTGGGGGCCGAGGTGAAGAGGAGGATGGGACAGTCGGGCAGGATCTGGCGCAGACGCGCGATGTCGCGAAGGGGCTGGGCGGCGTCGGATCCGGCATCGCAAAGGCAGGCGTCAATGGCCGGAGCGCACAGGCGCAAGGCGTCCTGGCTCAAACCGGTGTGAGGGATGACGCGGAAGCAGGAGGAGTCCAGGGCGGCGCGAACCTCGGCGGCGAGATCGGATTTGGGAGCGATGACCAGTAGAGTGTTCATGCCGGGATGGCGCGACTGCCGGAATCGGCGGCAACGCCGGGGCCGTCCGGGGCCTGGGAAAGTTTGGCGGGCAAATCAACCTGGACGGTGGCACCCATTTTTTCCTGGCTGGAAATGCTCAAAGTGCCGCCGTGCAAGTGGACAATTTTCCGGGCGATGGCCAGCCCCAGCCCAAAGCCGCGCTTGCCGTCGCCGGTGTTCTTGGTGGTGAAATAGGGAGTGAAGACGCGGCGGAGGTTTTCCGCGCTGATGCCGACGCCGTGGTCGGTGATGGTGAGACGGAACCAGTTGCGCCCCAGCTCAGTCTTGGGCAAGGGGGCGAGGTCAATTTCAATCAGGCCGCCGGGATGGGAGGCTTCGACCGAGTTGGAAAGGAGGTTGCAGAGGAGGCGCTTGACTAGGACGGTGTCCATCTCGATGACGACGTCGCCCGGGGCGTGGAACTGGATGCGGGCCTGCTTGGCGGCGGCGGCGGGTTGGACGAGGGAGATGGCGTCGCGCACGGCCTCATCGAGCAAACCGGGGCGGCCCTGCAATTTGGAGGAGTGGGAGAAAAAAAGGGCCTCGTCCACGTAGGCGCAGACGGTGGCCAGATTGCGGAGGCAGAGGGGCAGGAGATCGTCAATGGTGGACTGGTTGAGGGAGGACTCGCGCATGAGTTGCAGGAGGGTTTGCACCGGGGTGAGGAGATTGTTGAGGTCGTGGGCCAGCCCGCGCGACATGCGGCCGAGGAGGTCCTGCTCGTGGATCGTCTGCAATTGATCGCGGAGGCGGATTTGATTGAGGAGGAGTCCGAGGCAGGAGGAGAGCTCGGCGAGGAGGCGGAGATCGTGCGGGGTGAAAAGCTCGGCGCTGGCTTTGGGACCCAACAAGAGGAAACCCACGACGTCGTTGCCGGAAAAGAACGGGAAGCAAAACTCCGGCTCGAAGAGCTTCAACTGCTGGCGGGCGTCGCGCTGGAGGCGGGATTCGTCGTCGGTCTCATAGAGCAGATTGCAGGACAGGCATCTGGCGCGGGTCTGCTGGAAATAGCGGAAGACGGGGGATTCGACCTGCCAGTCCACCAGCGCCGTTTCCCGCCGGGGCGGATGGGAATGAAAGAGGACAAAACCGCGCGTGGCTTCGTCGGCGAGAATGATCTGGTAACTGCGGACGTGCATGGTGAGGGTCAGGAGGTCGTTCAACTCCTGGAGTGCGAATTGCGGTTCGGGGAAGGAGCGGATGGTGGAGATGACGCTGTGGACCCGCTGATGGTATTCAAAGCGGTCGCCCAGGATCTGGCGCTCCAGTTTGTCCGTGCTTTTGCCGAAAAAGCGCGGGAACAGGAGGGAGGCGCCCAGGGCGCTGGCCAGCAAGACGCCCACGAAGGCGGCCAGGGAGAATGGGGTGAACTCTCCCGGGGCCAACCACTCGATGAGGAGCAGGAGGATGAAGCCGATCAGAAACATGAAGAGGAGGCGGACAATTTGGGCGGCAAAACGGCTCAAGGTGACCTGGATGTCCATGAGCCGGTGCTGGAAGACGCTGTAGCCGATGACAACGACATAGAAGAGGGCGGCCAAACCGCCGATGGGACGGACTTTGATCTGGGTGAAGGGATAAGAATCGAGGCCGACCACGGGCAGAAAATCGTTCAAGCCAAAAACCCACAACCCCAACACCGCCAGGAGCAAGGCACACAAGCGCCTGCGGTGGGTGGGAGCGGCGGTTTTTTGGCCGCGGCAAAGCAGGATGACCAGAGCGGAGGTCAGGGCCAGATAATCGAAACAGAACCATTGGAAGGCCCACCCGGGCAGGGGCCAAAAGCCGGCCAGCGGGTCCGGGCGCACACCGACGATGAACCAGCCCGCGGCCAGGGCGATGGCGAAAGCAACATGGAGGACATACAACGCGGCCAACGACCGCCGGGCGCGCAGCCCCAGGATGATGGCGCACAAGTGGAACATGGCCAGGGGCATGAAGATGACGCCCAATTCCATGATTTTGGCCCAGAGGAAGGCATGGTCGGCGGTGGTGTTCTCCTGGCTGAGGCGGAACATGCCAAAGGTCCAGAGCGTGACGGAAATCCCCCACAAAACATAGACGCGGTGCAGGCGCGAGCGGAAGTCGCGGCCCAGCACAAGCAGCGTGAGGGCGACGTTGAACAACGTCGCCATCAGGGCCGTCAATTTGATGACATCAACCAACTGCACAATTATCCCTTGTCCCGGATCTCACGGTGCCGGCACTGCGACAGGTCGCGGCTCCGGGCCGGGGCGCGGGGCTTGCGGCGCAGGCGCTCAATCCCCCCCATTGAGGGGGCCTGCGGAAGCATTTGGCGGCTTTGTAACATAATGGGCGCGAAGAGTCAATATAATTGGGGAGATTTTTCAATGGGCATTGGGCAGTGGACAATATCCAGCGGCCGGACCGGTGAGGCGGGCAATTCTTGTTCGATTGGAGGCATACCGTGTATTTTTTGGTTAAATTAACCTTCATTAACCTTCATTAACCTTCATTAGCCTTGATTAGGCTTGATTGACCTTGATCGGGATTGGTTTGGAGGAGGCGGGCTTTAACGTTAAAGTTGCCCATGTTGTTATCCGCGGGGGCGCGGCGGCTTGCCGCATTGCCTGGCGTTTGGCTGGCCCATTTCCTTTCACGCAAGAGACCGTATCACATTTGCTGATATATGTCAAGTTCTTTGTTAAAAAATAAGCGGCAAAGGAACGCAAAGAGCGCGGAGACAGGGACTTGCGGACTTTTTTGCCGGGCGAAGGGAGCGAGGTTTGCCCAGGCGCGGTGGCGGCGGCAGGGCGCATCTTGGCACCACCACCATTGGAGGGAACGAACCCCTCACCCCTGCCCTCTCCCGCAGGGAGAGGGAATGGCTCCGTGGAACGGGACGCCTTAGGGGATCCTTGGCCCTTTCCACCGCGCAGGGCGAGGGAAAAGGCAAATCGCGTGGTCGTGGTTGCAAGACGCGCCCGTGGCGGCAAGAAGGGGCCTGGATGTGTTGACAAGGGGACGGGGGTTTGACACCCTGCGGGCAGAATGAGTGTGAGCGGAGAACCAATTCTTCCCCACCCGCGCGGCACCCCCCCAGGGGCCGCGCGAAAGACGAATTCCGACCCCAAAAATCATATGCGAAATTCCCCCATCGGCGCTGTGTCCATGATTTGTGCGGTGTTTTTTTTCGCCGCGGAAAATGTCCGCGCGACTGAGATTGAGCGGCTTGAGGGGAAGTATCTCAAAAGCCGCATCAAACTGCGGATTGACGAGGACTGGAAAGTGCAGACTGGAGATATTGCGGGTGCGGAGGCGAGGGATTTCAACGACGCGGGATGGGCCACGACGAGCGTGCCGCACGACATGAGCATCACGCTGGTGAGCACGAGAGACAGCGATCCTGGCGCAACCGGCTGGTATCGGAAACATTTCACTCTCCCCCCGGGTTTTGCGGGGAAGAAAGTCATCGTGCAGTTTGACGGGGTTTATGAGGACTCAAAAATCTACTTGAACGGGACGCAGGTGGGCAACCAGCGATTCGGGTATATCAGCTTCAATTGCGATCTGACGCCCCACCTGAACGCCACGGGGGACAATGTGCTGGCGGTGTTTGTGGACAACCTGACCAGCCGGCGTTCGCACTTCTATTCCGGGACGGGCATTTATCGGCATGTGTGGCTGATAGCGACTGACCAGGTGTATGTGCCGAACTGGGGGACGGCGGTGACCACCCCCGAGGCGGGGGTCGCGGAATCGCGGATCCAGGTTCGGACCGACGTGGCGAATGATCTGGCGAGCGGGCAGACGCGCAATGTGGAAACGACGATTTACGATGAAACGGGCAAGGCGCTGAAGACGGTCTCCACCGCCATTACGATCGCCCCGAAGAGCACCAACACCTGCGAGCAGACGCTGTCTCTTGCCTCCTGCAAACTCTGGTCGCCGGCGACGCCGGCGCGCTATTACGCCTATACGCGGATTCTGAACAACAGGACGGCGACCGATGACTATATCACGCCGTTTGGGATACGGGATCTGAAGTATTCGGCCACGAATGGTTTCACCCTAAACGGGGTTTCGATGAAGTTGAAGGGGGTGTGCGTGCATCACGATCTGATTCCGGGCGGGGCGGCGGTGCCGGATTCCATGTGGGAGCGGACGATCAAGGAGTTGCTGGCATCGGGATGCACGTCCATCCGGACGTCGCACAATCCGCAAAGCCCGGAGTTTTATGATTATTGCGACCAATTGGGCATGATGGTGATGGATGAATTTTGTGACAAATGGGGCCGGACCAACGCCGGCTCATTTTACGCGGATTTTGACCAGGTGTGGCAAAAGGACCTGACGGGTTTCATCGAACGGGACCGAAACCACCCCAGCATCGTGATCTGGAGCCTGGGGAACGAGGTTGCGGCCGCCGCCAAGGTGCCCGCTTACATTTCCGACACCCTGAAGATGCTGGTGCCATTCGCGAAGAAGCTCGACAGCAGCCGTCCCTACACCCACGCGTGCGTTTCGGGGTGGAGCGACGCCCCCGGCCTGGCGGCGCTGGCGGATGTGGAAGATGTTGTGGGCGTCAATTACCAGGACTTCCTGTTCGGACAGATTCACGCGAGAAATCCGAATGCCATCCTGATTGGCACGGAACAAGACCCTTACCTGGGGCGCAGCTCCGGCAGTCCGACCTGGTATGCGGTGAGGAATGTTCCATACGTCATCGGCCATAATTTGTGGACGGGGGTGGATTATCTGGGGGAGTCGCGCAACAGCCTGGGCGGCAGCAGCGGGTTCCTGGACAACTGCATATTCCGCAAGTCGTGGTTTTATTACATGCAAAGCCAGTGGAGCGAGGCGCCGATGGTGCATATCGCAATCGGCGATGGGGCGGGAAGAGGAGGGGCGGCGAACCTGGCGGAGAATTGGAACCAGAGCGGGCCGGTCAACGTGGTGACTTATAACAATTGCGAGACTGTGGATCTCTACGTCAATGCGACAAAAATCGGGACCAAGAGATCGAGTGATTTCGCCAAAACCGGAATCATGCAATGGACGAATGTCCCGTGGGAAGCCGGGGAGATCAAGGCGGTCGGCATGAAGGAGGGCAAAGAGGTGGCTGTGGACACGATCAAGACCGTGGGCGCGCCCGCGAAAGTGATGCTCAAGCCCGACCGGACCACGCTTTATGCGGATGGGAATGATGTGTCCTGCATCGAAGTGGATATTGGGGACGCGGACAGCAACTCCATTTTCAGCGCCAACAACACGGTCCAGTTCACCCTGACCGGGCCGGGGAGAAGCATTGGCATCGCCAGCGGCGACTTCTCGAACAACGAGCCTTTCAAAGCAACCAGCAGGAAGGCTTACCATGGCAAGGCGCTGATCGTCATTCAATCGCTCATGGTTCCCGGAACGATCCAAGTGACGGTGAGTTCCGAGGGATTGACCCCGGCCAGCCTGAGCCTGACCACCCGGCCGCAGTAGGCGTTGACGGGCCGGAAGGCAGAAGTTGTCTATCGCGGGCTTCCAAGCCCGCAGCCTCGGTGACATTTCACAATCCGCCGATTTGGAAATCGGCGACACGGCAGATTTGGAAATCAGCGCCACGGGCGAGACGGATTCCATTGAGTAGATTGAGGAACACGCCCCAGAGGCGTAACAATCTGATGCTCAAGTCCTTGCAGTGATTGGACCCAACGGCCAAAAGCACCCTTCCAACCCTAAACCTTCCCCGGATTTTGCCGATAACGCATTGAGCACTGGCAATTGCGGGCGAGCTTCTCCGACAGGACCTTGGGATCGCGGGGCGCGCGGCACTTTGGGCGCGTTCCGCCTGCGGGGTGGATGGATGACCCAGAGCCGCCGTGTTTTCTTGCCAGGGCGAATGAGCGGATCAAAACGAACGAAAAGATTGAAAATGACGACGCAAACCTTGGAGAACCGCAGGCCGGCGCCCGACGCCCACGCCGCCAAGCACCTGATTTTCAAATTGGGGGAGGAATGCTACGCCATCCCCGTGCTCAAAGTCCGCGAGATCATCCGTCTGCTGGAAATCACCCCCATTCCCCAAATGCCGACATTCATCCTTGGAGTGATCAATCTGCGGGGGAAGATTGTTCCGGTCTTGGACCTGCGCATCCGCTTTGGGCTGAGGGGGTCGCAAACCACGCAGTCCACCTGCATCGTGGTGGTCCAAGTCAAGACGCCGAAGGGCCACAACATCCAGATGGGTCTGGTGGTGGACGGGGTGCAAGAGGTGCTGAACATCCATCCCGGCGAAATCGAGGAAACGCCCAAGTTCGGGACCCGGCAGACCCCCGAATTTCTGCCCGGCATCGCGCAAGTCAAGGGGCAAGTGGTGGCGCTGGTGGATCTGGACCAGGTTTTGCCTGGCGAGTCGCTGGAACAAATCACCCGGACCACTCCCCCGCCCTGACGCCGCCAACTCAAAGACCCGACCGGATCAAGCCCCCAACAAACTATGAAAAACTGGACCATTGGAAAGAGAATCGCGGCGCTGCTGGCCGCCGAGAGCGGGATCTTTGTGCTTCTTGCGATCGGTTGCTGGCTGAGCCTGGAACATGTGGAGGGAGCGCGGGACGCCGCAGGGTTCGTTTCCACCGCGGAAGCGGCCCTTATCATTGTCGTGCTGGTGGTGCTGGCGCTGACTGTGGTTGTTGGAAGGAGGGTCACGCGCGGCATCTTGCTGGGCCTTGGGCGGCCTGTGGATGACCTGTCCGAAGGCGCCGAACTGACCAGCACGGCGGCCGAACAAGTATCCGCCTCCAGCCAGTCGCTGGCCGAAGGGGCCAGCCAGCAGGCCGCCTCCCTGCAGCAAACCAGCGCGTCGCTTGAGGAAATCGCGAGCATGACCAAGAAGAACGCGGCCAACGCGCAGACGACCAAAGACCTGGCCAACAAGGCGCGCGCCGACGCGGACGCCGGGGCCAATGACATGCGTTTGATGAGCCAGGCGATGCAGGAGATCAAAACCTCCGGAGACGACATCGGCAAGATCATCAAGACGATTGACGAGATCGCCTTTCAAACCAACATCCTGGCCCTAAACGCGGCGGTGGAAGCCGCGCGGGCCGGAGAGGCGGGATTGGGATTCGCCGTGGTGGCCGAGGAGGTGCGCAACCTGGCCCAAAGAAGCGCGCAAGCGGCCAAAGAGACGGCGACCAAGATCGAGACGGCCATCAGCAAGACCTCGCAAGGGGTGCAGATGAGCCGGAAAGTCTCCGAGAGCCTGGCGGGAATTGTCACCAATGTGCGGCAAGTGGACGAGTTGCTGGGCGAGATCGCCACGGCGTCGCGCGAGCAGAGCGAAGGGATCAGCCAGGTCAACGCGGCGGTCTCGCAGATGGACAAGATCGTGCAAAGCAACGCAGCCAGCGCCGAAGAGACCGCCAGCGCGGCGCAGGAGATGAACGCCCATGCCCAAATATTGCGGGGGATTGTGGAAGAACTGCAAGTATTGACAGGAACCGCGCCGGGCAAATCCTTTTCCGGCGGGAGAACGGCAAAACCGGGTTCCAATGGGAGGCACCGCGCCCCGGCGGCCAGGTCCAACGGACAGGGCCGGGCAGCCCAAGCCGCCAGTCCGGCTGGCGCGTGGCGGCGGAAGACCTCGGAGCTTCCACTGGAAGGGGATTTCAAGGATTTTTGAACCGCTTCGGCCCGATGAACGCGGCGACGACAGCCCAATTCCAAGCGCTCGGCGAAAAGATCGCCAGCGAGCTTGTCTTTGCCGAACCGGGCAAGGACTCGGGCCTTCTGCCGGTCAACAGCTTCCTGTGCCAGATGGAAGAGGCACTGAGCCGGGAGGCGGCGCCGGAGGCGATCCGGCAAGGAGTGCGACAGGCGCGAGGCTGGATGGATGCCATTTTGGACTCGACGGGCACGTTCAGCAAGGCTGACTTGGAGCGGTTTGGGCAATGGGCCGTCTGGTGGGAGGCGACCTTGGGAGCGGTGACGAACCAGCGCGAGCCGCCGCCGCCGCCAGAGGAGACGGACGCCGGAAAGGCGGGCGCGGCCCCGCAACCCGGGTCCGCGCCGACGGAGGCGGGGGCAAGCGGGCAGGAACCGGCGCTGACGCTGAATGTGGAGGAGGATGGGGAGTTTCTGGCGCAATTCCTCAGCGAGTCGCAAGAACACTTGCAGAACATCGAACAGGGGGTGCTGGTGCTGGAAGACAACCCCTGGGACGCGGAGACGCTGAACCTGATCTTTCGCGCGTTTCACACCTTCAAGGGCGGCTCCGGCTTTTTGAACCTGACGGCCATTCATGGTCTGGCCCACGAATTGGAGTCGTTGCTGGATCTGGCGCGTCAACAGAAACTGGTGATCCGGCGACCGGTCATAGACCTGATCCTGGCGGGGGCGGACACCCTCAAACAGTTTCTCGCGGAAATCGGGGCGCGATTGGCGGGATCGGGCGCGCCCGGGCCGATTCGGATCCCGACCCTGGAATTGCTGGCGCGGATTCGCGCCTTGGTGGCGTGTCAAGACCCGCCCCAGCCCGAAACGGCGCCCGCGCCCAACCTCCCCCGCCCTTCCTTGAAATTGGACACGACTCCGGGCGAGATGGTCAGCGGGTTGGTGAAGGTGGACACAGCCAAACTGGACAACTTGGTGGATTTGGTGGGGGAGATGATGATCGCCCAATCGGTGGTCGCGCAAAGCCGGGACTGGGGCGAGCGCGGGGAGAAGTTGAACCGGGATCTGGCGCGGCTGGACCGCGTGACCAAAGACCTGCAACACACGGCCATGTCGCTGCGGATGGCGCCCATCCGCGGGACGTTTCAGAAGATGCACCGGCTGGTGCGGGATCTGGCGGGAAAGGCCGGCAAAAATGTGCATCTCCTGACCCAGGGAGAGGACACCGAACTGGATCGGGCGCTGGTGGAGGAGATAAGCGATCCGCTGATCCACATGATCCGCAACTCGGTGGATCACGGCATCGAGAAGCCGGAAGTTCGCAGACAGCGGGGCAAACCGGCGCGCGGCACCATCCGGCTCAACGCCTATCACCAGGGCGGCAGCGTGGTCATTGAAATCCAGGACGACGGAAACGGTCTGAATCGCGAGAGCATCCTGGCCAAGGCGGTGGAAACGGGTCTGAGCAAACCCGGCCAGGAACTGAGCGACAAGGACATCTCCAATCTCATCCTGGCCCCCGGCTTCTCCACCGCCGAGAGAGTGACCGACCTTTCCGGGCGCGGGGTGGGGTTGGATGTGGTGCGGCGCAATGTCGAAACGCTTCACGGCAAGATCGAAATTCAATCCACCGCCGGGCAGGGTTCCACGTTCACGATTCATCTGCCCCTGACGATGGCCATCATTGACGGGTTGATAGTGGGAGTGGGAGCGCAGCGATTCATCATTCCAACCCTGTCAATCTGCCAGTCCTTCAAGCCGGCGCCGGGCGCGATCCAGACGGCGCAGGGCGGCGGCGAGATGATCCAAGCGCGCGGGAAGCTGCGACCGCTGCTGCGGCTGCAGGCGCATCTGGCCATCATGCCGGCCCCGGCCGAGGCGGCCGAATGCATCGCCGTGCTGGTGGAATCGGGCGGCCAGTCGCGCTGTGTGCTGGTGGATCGTCTGCTGGGCAGACAGGAGGTGGTGATCAAGAGCTTGGGGGAAACCTTTTGTCGCAACCGTTATGTGGCGGGCGCGGCCATATTGCGGGATGGACATGTGGCGCTGATTTTGGACCCCCACGCGCTGGTGCGCCCGGATTGCGCCCCGCTGGAGGCCGCCGCGTGAATTTATGAGAACCGCCGCCGCAGAAAGAGAAGCCTGCCGCTACCTGGGCCGTCTGATCCAGGACCGGTGCGGCATCCAAATGCAGCCGGGCAAGGAGGCGCTGATCAAGGCGCGTCTGGGCAGGCGGATGCGCCAATATGGATTGAAGAGCCTTTCGGCCTATTGCGATTTTCTGAGGGAGCAGGAGGATGAGGAGGAGTTGGCGGGGGTGGTGGACGCCCTGACCATCCACTTCACCAACTTCCTGCGCGAACAGGAGCACTTTCAATTCATGGTCGAAGAGGCGCTGCCTGTGCCGCGAGAGCGGCAGGAACAGAGATTCCATGTATGGAGCGCCGCCAGTTCGTCCGGCGAGGAGGCCTACACCATCGGCATGTACTTGGCCGAGCACTCGGCGGCCATGTCGGGCTGTGACTGGCGGGTGAGCGCATCGGATGTATCCGCCAAGATGCTGGAGAAGGCCCGGCTGGGGGTTTACACCGAAGAGCGCGTGAGGACGCTGCCGCGGCAATGGGTGCGGAAATACTTTCAGAGAGGCGTCGGAAACTGGGAGGGGCATTACCGCGTCAAACGCCTCATCGCCGACCGCATCACCTTTCGACAGATCAACCTCATGGAAGACTACAGTCATACCCACGCCTTCGATATGATCTTCCTGCGCAACGTGCTGATCTATCTGGACCGCTCCATCCAGGAGCAACTGGTCCGCCGGGTTTGCCAGTTCCTGGCGCCGCAGGGTCATCTGCTGATCGGACATTCGGAAAACCTCACCGGGTTGAACGTGCCGCTGCGCTCCCTGCGTCCCAGCATCTACCAACACAACCTGGAGTAACCATGCGAACCTCCTGTCTTAAAGATGTTGCCGGGTTTGACAAGAGGCTGGTCGTCGGCGTCGGCGCGCTGGAGGTTTCCAACAACCCAGGCGCCATCCTGACGACCTACTCGCTGGGCTCCTGCCTGGGAGTGACGATTTACGATCCGCTCGCGCGCGCCGGGGGGTTGTTGCACACCATGCTGCCCGATTCGACGATCAACGCCGCCAAAGCCGCCGAGCGGCCGGCCATGTTCATGGACACCGGACTGGCCGCGTTGTTCCGCGCCGCCTACGAATTGGGCGCCGAGAAGCACCGGGTCCACATCTGCGTGGCCGGAGGATCCCAGTTCATGGACGATTCCGGCCTCTTCAACATCGGCCAGCGCAACTACAAAATGTTCACAGACATTCTCCGCCAGCACGGTTTGGTCATCGCGGCCCGCGCGGTTGGCGGATACGTCAGCCGCACCATGCAGTTACAGATTGGCACCGGCGAGGTTCGCTTGAAGACCTCCGGGCAGCACTCCGAAACCATTCTACACAGGAGCTAACATGCAAATACTGGACGACTACATCAACAGAGTCAAAACCCTGCCCCCCGCCCCCCGCATTCTCACGGAGTTGCTCAGACTG
>JBEKAN010000042.1:0-17222 GCA_050015895.1 Verrucomicrobiota bacterium | reverse complement strand
CCTCCCGCGGCCTGCTCCAAACCAACCAGCCAATTTCTGCCTTGTCCAGCCACGCAACGTCAAACCCTGTCAAAGCCAGTCAAACCAGAAAAGGAGGTTTGACCATGAAAAACCCAGTCCTTAGACTCGCCCAAACATGGCGCTGAAATTTTTCAACACGTTGTCCCGGTCCGTCCAGGATTTTGTCCCCTGCGACCCCGGCGGCCGGAGCGTCGGGCTTTATTGCTGCGGCCCGACCGTCCATGACTTCGCCCACATCGGCAATTTCCGCACCTTCGTTTTCGCCGACCTGCTCCGCCGCTATTTGGAATTCAAGGGCTTCGGCGTCCGCCATGTCATGAACATCACCGACGTGGAGGACAAAATCATCAAGCGCGTCCGCGAAACCAAAACCCCGCTCCGCGACTACACCCAGAAGTATGAGGCCGCCTTCTTCGAGGATTTTCAGGCCTTGAACTGCCTGCCCCCGCGCGAGACGCCCCGCGCCTCCGAACACATCCGGGAAATCATCGCCCTGATCGAAAAGCTGGTCGCCCGCGGCGTGGCCTATCGCGCCGCCGACGGCTCCGTCTATTTCAGCATCCAGAAATATCAGGAGTCCGGCCACCGCTACGGCCAGTTGCTCCATTTGAACTTCGACCGAATGCGCCCCGGCCAGCGCGTCATCGGCGACGAATACGACAAGGAGGCCGTCGCCGATTTCGCCCTGTGGAAAGCCCGCGTCGCCGAGGACGGCGAGGTCTTCTGGCCCAGCCCGTGGGGCGAGGGCCGCCCGGGCTGGCACATCGAATGCAGCGCCATGAGCATGGCCGCCCTGGGGCCGGGCTTCGACATCCACACCGGCGGCGAGGACCTCATTTTCCCGCATCACGAGGACGAGATCGCCCAGAGCGAGGGCGCCGCGGCGCCGGAGGAGGCGCGCCCGTTTGTCAAGTATTGGATGCACGGCGCCCACCTCCTCGTCGAGGGCAAAAAAATGAGCAAGTCCCTCGGCAATTACTTCACCTTGCGCGACCTCCTCGCCAAAGGCTTCACCGGGCGCGAAATCCGTTACCTCCTCCTCACCGCCCATTATCGCGAGTCGTTCAATTTCACCATCGAAGGTCTCCAGGGCGCGCGCGTGGCGCTGGGCCGTCTGGACGAGTGCCTGGGCAAACTCCACGAAATCGCGGACGACTCGTCGGAAGTCGCGCCTTCAAGGCCGGCTGTCCTTCTAAAGTTCGAGGAAGCTATGGACAATGACTTGAACGTCGCCGCGGCCTGGGGCGCGATCTTCGAGTGGGTTCGCGACACCAACAAAGAACTGGCGGAAAACCGACTCACACCCGCCCGCGCCAAGACGCTGATCGCCGCCTGGCAAAAGATCAATCAGGTTTTCGGCCTGCAAACAAAGCGGGAAATGGCGGTCGCGGAAAAATTGGACGAATCGTTGCAGCGCCTTCTGGACGAGCGCGCTTCCGCCCGCAAGGCCAAAGACTTCAAACGCTCGGACGCGATTCGGGACGAACTCAAAGCCAAAGGCTGGACCGTGGAGGACACTCCGAAAGGCCCGCGCCTGAAGCGTCTCTGATATGAAAGGCCTGTTCATCACCTTCGAGGGAACCGAGGGCAGCGGAAAGACGACCCAGATCGCCGCCCTGGCCGAACGCTTGCGCGCGCTGGGCCACACCGTGCGCGTCTTGCGCGAACCGGGCGGCACTCCCATCGGCGAAGAAATCCGCCACACCCTCCAGCACAGCCAGGCCAATGCGGAGATGACGCCCGAAACCGAATTGCTCCTCCTCAACGCCAGCCGCGCCCAATTGGTCCGCCAAGTCATCCGCCCCGCCCTGGCCGCCGGGGAGATCGTCCTCTGCGACCGCTTCTTCGATTCCACCCTGGCTTATCAGGGATACGGGCGCGGGCTGGACCTCCAGTTGGTCCGGCGCGTCATCTCCCTGGCCGTGGGCGGGACCAAGCCCGTCCTGACCCTGCTTCTGATGGTTCCCATCGCCGTGAGCGAGGCGCGCCGCCGGGACCGCCCTTCGCCGCGCGACCGCATGGAGGAGGAGGACCGCGGTTTTTTCAAGCGCGTGGAGGCCGGTTACGAGGCCGCCGCCGCCGCGCAGCCGAAGCGAATCCGGCGGATTGACGCCAGAAGGCCCGCGGCGGAGGTCGGCGCGAAAATCTGGTCGGCCGTGGCCCCCCGCCTTGCGCGCGCCATAAAGGCCGGACGCATCTCGGCGCCGCCACAACGCGGTTCTCCGATTCCCTCGCCCCGCGAAGCGGGGAGAGGGTCAGGGAGCGGGGATCGTTTGTTCTTGCGGGGGAAGCGTCAAAATCCCCCCATAAAAGCCGGCGCCCTGAAACCAGCGGTTGACAAACCGGCGGCTTCCGTTACGCTTGCCGGCTCTGGGAAAAAGCCAGAAAAGATTTAGAGAGCTTAGAGAGCACATTAGCTATGCCCAACACAAAATCAGCCGAACGGCGCATGCGCAACAGCGCCCGCAAGCAATTGCGCAATCACAGCATCAAGACCCGCCTGCATAATCTGGAGAGAAAATTTGCCGAACTCCTCGCCACGGGCAAAAAGGAGGAGGCCGCCGCCTCGTTGCGACTGCTCAGTTCCGCCTTCGACAAGGCCGCCAAAACCGGCGTCATCAACCGCCTCATGGCCAGCCGCAAGAAATCCCGCCTGAGCCTGCGCCTCAACGCCGCCAAGCCGCCCTCAGAAGCCGCCAAGCCGGCCTGAGACGCCGTTGGCATCGGGCATTAGTTTTGGGCGGCTGGTCCTAGCCTTGATTCGAATCCGCATCCGGTCCCGCTTGTGCCAGGGATCACCTTTTGCGGCGCTTTCGCAAGTCGTTGTCCTCCAACAACTTGGCATTTGTCCTTGGCGTCCCCCCTTGCTCTGGAATGCGAATGGCCCGCTTTCTGCTCTCTCAATCATGCTAACTCAAAATAGCATGAGAGCCGCAATATTCATGGAGCGCGATGGCATCTTGAACCTGGACCGGGTCGAGAGAGGCCAATCCATGCCCCCCCTTTTGCTGGAGGAGTTGTCGTATAACTCGGAGGCTGTCCTGCCGTTGCGCCAACTCAAAGCAATGGGGTTCCTGCTCATCGCCACGACCAATCAGCCGGGCATCTCGCGCGGAACACTCTCCCGGCGCGAATTGGACGCCATGAACGCGGCCCTGCGCCAGTTTTTTTGCGTGGACGATATCCTGGTCTGCCCGCACGACGCCTCCGACCACTGCCCGTGCCGCAAACCCAAACCGGGGCTGCTGACCGAGGCGGCGTTCAAGTGGCACATCAACATGGACCAGTCCTTTGTGGTGAGCAACAAATGGCAGGATGCGGAGGCGGCGCACAATGCCGGATGCACCTCGCTGTTGATCGCCTCCCCGTGGATCGGCCAGGGCCATCGGGACATCGTGCTGCCCAAGCTGGCGGATTTGGTAAAGGCCATCGCGCGCTTTCAAGCGTCGAACCTGGTGGCCGTCTAGCTCAATGGTTTGCGCCGACGGCGGGAGGGGGCATGCTTGGCGGAATGTCGTTGGTGGAAAGTTGGCGCGCGCCCCCCGCGACTGAAACTTCCCCTTTGGAAAAGCTCAATTTCGGACGGGTGGTGGTGTACTCGTAGGTCTGCCGGTCCAGGATCTGGCCCAGAGGATTGATCACGCAGTAATTAAACGTCCGGGCGTAGGTCTGATGCAGGACATGCAAATTGTTGAATTTGTCCAGTTGAACCTCCGGATCGCTGAAGTCGAGCATCCGCCCAATGGGAAAAACCTTCAACGTCCGCCCGCCCGTCGCGTCGGTCAACTGGAAATAAAGTTTGGAGCCGGATCCCAGATCGGCCTTCTCCAGAAAATACCTCCGGCCTTCCGGCACCGAGTTGGAGGCCCCCGGCGGCAAGGGAACTCCCACCTGCATGTCCGGGATTTTGCCCAGGCGGATGCCGTTGACAATGGCAAAGCTGGTCGGTTTGCACGCGATTTCCTGGTTCCATTGGGGCACCTTGAACGCCGCCGTGACCGTGTAATGACCCGGGGCGCGAAAATTGAAATACGGGGTCAGATTGAAGGTGCAGGCGCACATCTGGCCGGAGCTGAGCGTGAACTTGTTCGACACCGCCGAATCGGCCAATTGCTCGATCAGCTTGTTGTTCTCGCCGGTCACAGTGAAGACGATCCAATGATTGTCCTGGCCCAGCACCAGGTCCTGACCGGACCGGTTTTCGATCCGGACTTTCAACTGCATGTCCTCGTCGGGCAGCAACTCGTCCTGCGCCAGGCTCATCGCGGCCGTCACGCCATTGACTTGACAACGGGCGGGCGGGAGAAAGCCGAAGGCCAGGGCCCACAGCAAAACAATCCTTTTCATCGGCCCCAACATACCCCCCTCCGCCCCCGTCTGGCAAGCCATAATGACATCTCCACAAATCAGTGGGCTTTCAACGCCTTCTGTCAATTTAGAATGCGTTTGCCACGCTCCCTGTCCCGGAAGCGGTTGACCCTTTTGCCGTGGATGCTACCTTTGCCCCACTGTGATCGCTCTCATTGACTATGGCTCGGGCAACTTGCGCAGTGTCCAGAAGGCGCTGCTCAAGGCGGGCGGCGACGTACGCGTCGCCCGCCGCCCGGAGGAGCTGGCCGACGCGCGCGCGCTGGTGCTCCCCGGAGTCGGCGCGTTCGACGATTGCCTCAACGCCCTGCGACAACAGGAGTTGCTGGCGGCCATCCGCCAATTCATCGCCGGCGGACGGCCCTTCCTGGGGATCTGCGTCGGCTACCAGGCCCTTTTTGAGCGCAGCGAGGAATTCAACAGTTGCGCCGCGGGCCTGGGGATTTTTGCCGGCAAGGTGGTCCGCTTCTCCGGCCAGGGCGGGGTCAAAATCCCGCAGATCGGCTGGAACCAGTTGGAGATCCTGCGCGCCGACTGCCCGCTCTACCGCGGGATCGCCTCCGGCAGCCATGTTTATTTCGTCCACAGCTTTTTCCCACAGCCGGCGGACCCGTCCATCACCGCCACGGAGACCACTTATGGGCAGCGATTCGCGTCCTCCGTCTGGCGCGACAACGTGTTCGCCACGCAGTTTCATCCGGAGAAAAGCCAGGACATCGGATTGCGGCTTCTGCAAAATTTCATCGCGCTGGCCGGGTGAATTGCGGAAGCGGCCCTTGTGTTCGGGCGAAAGTCTGCTATTCTTTCAGAGTCATTGAGAGTCAATCTGCCCACGCGGCAACAAAATCGAAACATTAACACGCAAAGTTTATGGCATACATATTACCCCCCCTGCCCTACCCAAAAGAAGCACTGCAACCGAGCATTGACGCCCTCACGATGGAAATCCACCATGACAAACATCACGCGGCGTATGTGGCCAATGTCAACAAAGCCATCGCCGGCAAGGCCGATCTGGAGGCCAAACCGGTCGAGCAGCTCATCGCCAATCTGGACGCCGTCCCGGCCGATATTCGCGGCGCGGTCCGCAACAACGGCGGCGGCCACGCCAACCATTCCCTGTTCTGGAAAATTCTCGGGCCGGGCGCGGGCGGCGCTCCCGCCGGCCCGCTGGCCGACGACATCAACACCACCTTCGGCGGTTTCGCCGCTTTCAAGGAGAAAATCGAGGCGGCTGGCACGACGCGTTTTGGCAGTGGCTGGGCCTGGCTGGTGCTCAACCGCGGCAAGCTGGAAGTATGCTCGACCCCCAACCAGGACAGCCCACTCATGGGCAAGGCGGTCGCTGGCTGCGAAGGGCAGCCCATCTTTGGTGTGGATGTTTGGGAGCACGCCTATTATTTGAAATACCAGAATCGCCGGGCCGACTATCTCAAGGCGATCTGGAATGTGGTCAACTGGGCCGAAGTGGCCAAAAACTACGCCGCCGTCAAAAAATAGGACCGCCGCGCCCGCATTGCTCTGCACAGACCGGAAGAATGCTTTTGCGCGCCCGCCAGTTTGAGTTCGTCTTCCCCCGCCCCCCTCTGCTCATGGGGGTGGTGAATGTCACGCCCGACTCTTTTTCCGACGGCGGCGAATTCTTCGCGGCCGACCGAGCCGCCGCCCACGCGCTGCAACTGGCCGCCGAAGGCGCGGACATCATTGACGTTGGCGGCGAATCCTCGCGGCCCGGCGCCAAACCGGTCGCGGAGGAGGAGGAATTGCGGCGCGTCATTCCGGTCATCCAGGAATTGGCCGGCAAGCTTGCCATCCCCATCTCCATTGATACCATCAAACCGGCGGTGGCGCGGGCCGCGCTGCGGGCCGGGGCGGGCATCATCAATGACATCGCCGCCAACCGCGAGGACGAGGAGATGTGGCGTCTGGCGGCGGAAACGGGGGCGGGCTATGTGCTCACGCACATGCGGGGTATGCCCGAAACCATGCAGATCCATCCGGTTTACGAGGACGTGGTGGCGGAGGTGGACGAGTTCTTTGGAGAACGCCTGCGCCGCCTGGCCGCCTGCGGAGTCGGGGCCGACCAGGTGGTTCTGGATGTGGGAATCGGGTTTGGCAAGCGCCTGGAGGATAATTTGCAGTTGCTTGCGCGTCTGCGCTCCTTTACAAAGTGGGAACGCCCGCTGTTGCTGGGGGCTTCCCGCAAGTCATTCATGGGTGCCTTGCTGGGGTGCTCCGTGAGGGATCGTCTGCCCTCCTCGCTGGCGTGCGCGTGCTGGGCCGCGCAGCAGGGGGCGCGGATCATCCGCGTCCATGACGTGGCCGCCACGCGGCGGGCGCTGGCGATGACCGGCGCGCTGATGGAGCGGCAAACAAATGGAGAACATCAAACAAATCGCTTATGATGGCTGGCGGCCCGTGCTGGAGATCGCCATCCTTTCGGTGGGCATTTATTACAGCCTCAAGTTCGTGCGCGGCACCCGGGGCGCGTCGGTGGTTTACGGCTTTGTCCTCCTCATTATTAGTTTGACAGTCCTCGCCCAAGCCTTGCAACTCCAGGTCTTGAACTGGCTGCTGCGCTCCTTTGTCGCCTTCGCCGCCGTGGCCGTTCTGATCATCTTCCAGCCGGAGCTGCGCCGCATCCTGGCGGAATTGGGCACGCATCCCCTCTTCAACGCCACGCGCGAGCAGCGGGAGAACATCGAGGTGATCATCCAAACTGTCGAGCGCCTGGCCGAGGTGCGCATCGGCGCCCTGATCGCCATCGAGCAGTCCATCCAGTTGCTTGAGGCCACCGAGTCCGGCATACCCGTGGACTGCGAGGCGACCCCCGAGATGCTGGAGACCATATTCTTTCCCAACAACGCCATTCACGACGGCGGCGTGATCATCAAGGGCGACCGGATCGCATACGCCGCCTGCATTTTCCCTCTGAGCCAGCGCCAGGACTTGGCGGCCTCGCTGGGCACGCGCCATCGCGCCGCCATCGGCCTTTCCGAGCAGACGGACGCGGTCGTGGTGGTTGTGTCGGAGGAGACCGGCTCCATTTCGCACGTTTACAAAGGCCAGTTGGTGCGGGGCGTGACGGGCGAGCAGTTGCGCTCCTTCCTCTCCTCCGTGCTCCTCCAACCCGGCAAACCGCACAAGTGGTTGCGATGGTTGCAGCCCTCCCTCCGCGAGTCGGCCAAGGCCAGCCCCGCCCTGCCCAGATTGGAGACCAAATAACCATGTCCGCGCGCGACCTGTTCTTCCACAATTTCTGGCTCAAGCTCTTTTCCGTCGCCTCCGGCACTGTGATCTGGCTGGCCATCCATTACAGCATCCAACACGACTACGCGCTGGAGGAGCCGGGACCCGACAAGACCGCTCGGTACAAGCAATCCATCCTGGTTCCGGTCTTGATCATGGCGCAAGACAAGGACTCCACGTTAGTCCCGGTGTCCAACACGGGAACCAACCGCGCGTTCAAAATCACCCCGTCCGACGCGCGTCTCACCGTCGTCGCTCCCGCCTCCGATCTGACCGCCAAGGCGCGGGAGAAGATCAAAGTATTTGTTGACCTCACCGATTTTCATTCCCGCCTCCCTGTCCAGGAGGACCTGCATCTGGACGTCCCCGCCGATGTGGACGTGCTCGAATTGAATCCCCGCGCCGTCGCCGTCGAACCCACCACCCCATGATCCCCAACCACCCCGCGAAGATATTTGGCACCGACGGCGTCCGCGGCACCGCCAACATCGAACCCGTCACCGCCGAAACCGCCCTCAAGCTCGGACGCGCCGCCGCCCATGTCTTCAAGAACCTGGAAACCCAGGCGCGCGGCCGCGGCAGGCACAAAATTGTCATTGGCAAGGACACGCGCCTCTCCGGCTACATGCTCGAAAACGCGCTCTCCTCCGGCGTTCTCTCCATGGGCGTGGACGTTCTGCTGATCGGGCCTCTGCCCACCCCCGGCGTGGCCTACGTCACGCGCAGCTTGCGCGCCGACGCCGGAATCGTCATCACCGCCTCCCACAATCCCTACGCCGACAACGGCATCAAGTTTTTCCGCGCCGACGGCTACAAGCTGGATGACGTCATAGAACGACGGATCGAAGAACTGGTCTTCAGCGGGGAAATCAACACCCTTCGCCCCACGGCCGCGGAAATCGGCAAGGCGGTGCGCATTGACGACGCGCTGGGCCGCTACATCGAATACGCCAAAAACTCCTTCCCCCGGCAACTCACCCTCGAGGGCCTGCGTGTGGTGGTGGACTGCGCCCACGGGGCGGCCTACAAGTCCACCCCCTGCGTCCTGCGCGAACTGGGCGCCCAAGTCGTCGTTTTCGGCGACAAGCCCGATGGCACCAACATCAACCAGGCCTGCGGCTCCATGCACCCCGAGCACCTCTGCCAACTGGTCCGCCAACACCGCGCCCACATGGGTCTGGCCCACGACGGGGACGCAGACCGGGTCCTGCTCTGCGACGAACGCGGCAAGTTGATAGACGGCGACGACATCCTGGCCATCCTCGGCCTGGAACATCTGGCCGCGGGAACCTTGCGCGGCAACACCGTTGTCGCCACCGTGATGAGCAACGCCGGCCTGGGGTCGGTCATTCACAAAGCCGGCGGCAATCTCCTGCGCGCCCCGGTGGGCGATCAAAATGTCCTGGCCGAAATGCTCAAGCACAATTTCAACCTCGGCGGCGAGCAGAGCGGACACATCATCCTCCGCGATTTCAGCACCACCGGCGACGGACTGCTGGCCGCGCTGCAGATTTTGCGGGTGATGAAAACCAGCGGCAAACCGCTTTCCCGGCTGGCCTCCTGCTGGACCCGCTTTCCCCAAATGCTGACCAACATCGTCGTGCGGGAAAAGAAGCCATTGGAGGAGGTGCCCGGACTGCCCGCCTTGCTGCGAAAGGCCGAAGCGGGCCTTCAATCCCAGGGCGGCCGCATCTTGCTGCGCTACTCCGGCACCGAACCCAAAATCCGTCTCCTGCTCGAAGGCCCCAAGGCGCCCGCCCTGCAACGTTGGAATCAAAGAATCTCGAAACTCCTCCAGCAGCAATTGGCCTCCTGACCTTGCATTCCCGACGGGAGCAGATCCACCCGCTTTGCGGCAAAATCACGCCTTTTGGCGGCGAATTTGCCGCTTTGGTGCCATCCTCTCTGCCGGCGTGGATCTCCTGTTTTCTTTCTAAGTCACTACGATTCAACAACTTGCGACTAAATTGTCGATAATCATCGGCTTTTGGCATCCGCGATGCTGCTAAGAGGGTCGGCAACCAAAGTGTGTTGCGGACGGATATGAAAAATATTGCTCAAAAGGTGCCAGTAGAGACTTGGGAGACAGGTCCCGAACTGGGTGTGGTGGAACAAAACGGCGGAGCCAAAGCTGGCAAGAACGGCTCCAAGGCCAAATTCCCGTCGTCACCCGCTTCCGCGCCCCGCTACAGGCCCGAACAGGATGTGTTAGGTTGGGAAATCCGCCTCGGCCGCCTGATCCGGAGCAAGAGCACCGCTTCCTAGCACCTTGAGCCAAACGCTCGTCGTCCACCCCGGCGCTGCTGGCGCATTCGTTCTGTTGTTGCAATCGCGGGGTGTTCCGCCTTTCTTTTCGTTGTCCCCCTTTTGGCCGGAATCGTCAAGCCATGCTCCACCAGCTGATTGCAAGGGTCGCGGAAACAAAGAGCAGAATTCCCCCGATCACCAGCCACGCCCGCGGGTTGGCCAGGTTGAGCGTCCACCCTATCCCGAACCGTTTCTCCACAAATAGCGCGGGATCATTCTGATTGACATAGAACACGCCCAGTTTCCAGCACTCGTCCGGCGTCCGATCCCCCACGGGCGCGTCCTCCGCCGGGAGCGGTTCGCTCTCGCCGGGCCTTCGCCAGCGCCAGCCGCCCTGGCCCGCCCGGTACGCGATGAAAAAGACCGCTCCAATCACGAGCGTCTGCCCCAGCATCATTGGCCAGAACGCTTCCAACGGCGCCTCTGGATTTGGCCGCAACGCCGCCAGGCTCAGCAGCCCAAAGAGCAGCGCCAGCCAGTACTCCATGCCGAGCAGAAAAAAGGAGATGGCGCGAATGAAACGCGCCTCCCGCGCCGCGCGAGGTCCGCTGCTGTGAATCCGGCGAACCCCGCGCAAGACCGCATACCACAACGACGCCAAAAACGAACAGGTCAGCAAACCGATCATCGCGCCCCCAAACACCGACGCCGGGTGTTTGGACGCCCAGCCATCCGGCCTCCCCCCCACACCCCAGTGAATCGGGATCCGCGCCGGGATGCTGTCCCAGCGCCACCAAAGACAGAAGAAGACCGCCGCGAGAATCAAGAACGGCCCGGCCTGGGCCGGCCACCCCCCCGGCAGCGACACTTCGCGCGGCCGCAACGCCGCCTCGCGCTGGGCCGTCGGCTCCTCGTGGTAAGGCATCGCGCGACGGCGCGCCGCGAGGAACGCTCCAAACCAGCCCGCCAATTCGAGAAACATCGGGCCGAGCAGCCCGAACTTCACCAGCGCCGGCGTTCCAAGCTGGACGAAGCCAACGAGCAGCAACGCCACGACCGCCACGATGACGACACAGCGATCATACCGGCGCAGGATTTCGCGTCCGGCGGGCGATTGCCGGAAGGAGGGATTGACGGTGACGGCGAAAAACAAATCGGGGCGGCTGAGTCGCGGGGTGAACAGCGCGGCGACCGCCATGGAGCCCCACGGCAGCAAGGCGATGAAGATCAAAGTCCAATTCAAATCGGGCAATTTCATTTTGTCCTTTCCAGGTTGAGTTCATCCGCCAGGGTGTCCAGTTGCCGGGCGATGGCCTTTGCGTCCAAACCGTCAGCCTCAGCCCGTGCCGTCAACTCGCGCAGCCGCCGGGAGAAGTTCTGATGTGAGGCGGCGCTGGCGCGTTGGGAGCGCCGCTCGATGACCGTTGCGCCCCGGTGCCGGCGCAAATCCAGCCAGCCCTCCTCCGCGAGCAGCCGGTAGGCTTGCGCCACCGTGTTGTGATGCACCGTCAGGTCAATGGCGAGCTGCCGCACCGTCGGGAGCCGGTCGCCCGGTTTGAAGGCGCCGTGGACCAGCAACGCGCGCAACCCATCGGCAATCTGCCGATAAGCCGGGGAGGGGCTTGCCAGATCAATCCTCAGCACTGTTGTTTCATCGTTGGCCATGAGATTTTAAGCCGCGATTGTCGTTTGTATGGATACAATATACAAACTTCGCAGTTTGTCAACCCCCAATTTGCGTAGCCGCCGAAGTAATGAGGCAAATCCCTCCACCAACAACCCCGTCCCTTGACGGACATCCGATGCTGTGGAACATTTCGCGCGCAACCGCAAAAACCGGCGCATGAGTCAAACCGAAACAACCGAAAGAGAATTATGAGCACCCCACCAAATCATTCCGTTCTTCAACCCTACCTGTTTTTCGAGGGCCGTTGCGAGGAGGCCATCGAATTCTACCGCCGCGCTCTGGGCGCCCAGGTGATGATGCTGATGCGCTACAAAGAAAGTCCCGAACCCCATTCGCCCGGCGGCCTCCCGCCCGGTTCCGAAAACAAGATCATGCACGCCACTTTCCGCGTCGGGGACACCACGGTGATGGCCTCCGACGGAAATTGCGCCGGAAAGCCGGCTTTCCAGGGCTTTTCGCTCTCGCTCACCGTGCCCACCGAAGCCGAGGCGGATCGGTTGTTCACGGCCCTGGCGGAGGGCGGAGAGGTGCAAATGCCACTCTCCAAGACGTTCTTTTCTCCGCGCTTCGGCATGGTCGCGGACCGCTTCGGCATTTTGTGGATGGTCCATGTGGCGGGCTGAAGGCGCAGCGTGCCTGGAAAACCAACTCCAGAAACAGCATGACCATGCCAACAATCTCTGACAAATCCACGCAACGACCCTTCATCATCTCCCGTGTTTTGGGCGCCGCGCGCGAGCGAGTGTGGAAGGCGTGGACGGAACAGGAGCGCCTGATGCAGTGGTTTGGGCCAAAAGGTTCCAAGATGCCCGTTGCCAAAATGAATTTCCGCCAAGGCGGGGTCTGCCACTTCTGCCTCCGCTCTCCGGATGGCCACGAATTGTGGGGCAAATGGGACATTCGCGAGATCGTCGTGCCGGAGCGTTTTGTCTTCATTCATTCCTTCTCGGATCCGGCGGGCGGAGTCACCCGACATCCGATGAGTCCCACTTGGCCGCTGGAAATGCTCTCGACCGTCACGTTCGCCGAGCGGGACGGCGGTACTTTGCTCACAGTTCAATGGTCGCCGTTGAATCCGACGGCGGAGGAGGGCAGGACTTTTGATTCGTCGCACGAGAGCATGAAGCAGGGCTGGAGCGGCACATTCGTGCAACTCGCCGATTATCTGGCGAAAGTCTGAAAGATCACTGGCACAACCAACATCGCGGTTGTGGTGGAAGCCTGCACCAATTTGGCCAGCCCGGTTTGGACCCCTTTGGCGACGCTGACCCTGACCAACGGTTCGTTCCAGTTCAGCGACCCCGCGTGGACGAATTCCCTCTCCGGCTTCTACCGCCTCACCTCGCCCTGACAGCGCCGACTGGGGATTGGCGAGGGACTGGCCCACTGGTCCGCGAGATCCACGAATATTTGAACGGCAAAGCCGAGTTTGCAGATCAGGGCCTGTTCATAAGGCGTTGTAATTGATCTGATAATAAGGATGCGCCGTTGATGCCTTTTCAAGCTGCCAGGGGCGGGGATGTCCTCCAAAGCTCTGGAGGCGAAGGACGCCTTTAACCTTTTTTGTCATTCAGACCGCAACCAATGTTATGACTGGCCTTAAAACTGAGGCCGCAATCAATAATCGAAACTAATACTTTAGCCTTAAATGCCCGACCACAGACCCCATTTTTTGCGTAAGTGCTTTATGAGCAGTCACTTGCGATTTTTTCGCAACATTTGACATTCTTATGGCCCCATGCTACTCTGCTGAAAGCAAAATGAGACCAGCTTCGGGTGCGGCAGGCGAAATGAATCGCCCATCTCCCCCGGCGCGAGACAAAATTAGACAAAAAATGAGTGATTTAGCAACAACGGCTGGCGTGTCGGCGTCCGTCCCGAAAATATCGAAGATTTCCGAAGTCGTCATCCGCTTTGCCGGCAACTCGCAGGACGGCATCCAGGCCATAGGCGGTTTCCTGGCCCGGCTGGCCGGCCGCAGCGAGCAGGAGGTGATGACCTTCATGACCATCCCCTCCACCATCTCCGGCGGACCCTCCATTTTCCAGGTCCGCATCGGGTCGGGCGACGTCCTGAGCGCGGGCGACGAGGCCGACGTCCTGATGGCCTTTTACCAGCATTCCTACGAAAGCCACGTCAAAGCGGTCCGCAAAGGCGGGATGGTGATCTACGACTCGGACCACGTGCAGCCCAACCCCGAGTGGGAGAAGGATTACCGCCATATTCCCGTGCCCATCTCCAGCCGGACGATCGAAGCCATCGGCGGATCGGGCAAGGACAAGGGCAAGAACATCTTCGCCCTGGGCTTGGTGGCCAAAATCTTCGATCTCAACGTCCCCAAGCTCGAGCGCCTCATTTCCGAGCGCTTCGGCGGCAAGGACCAGAGCGTGGTCAAAAACGCGATGATGGCTTTCCACGCCGGCCTGGGCTATTCCCCCGGCAACCTCCTGGAGACGTTCCAGTTCGTCGAATCCAAGAGGCACGGCGCTACCCAGGTTGTCATGAACGGCAACGAGGCGCTGGCTTACGGATTGATCGCGGCGGGCGTCCGTTTCGGCGCCGCCTACCCCATCACCCCCTGGTCGGATGTCATGGAGCTGCTCCGGCGCGAGTTGCCCAAGTACGGCGGCACCTTTGTCCAATGCGAGGATGAGATCGCCTCCATTTCCATGGCCATCGGGGCCAGTTGGGCGGGACGGGTCGCCGTCACCGGCTCCAGCGGTCCGGGCATCTCCCTCAAACAAGAGGCGCTGGGGTGGGCCGTGATGGCGGAAATCCCGCTCATCGTCATTGACGTGCAACGCGGCGGCCCGTCCACCGGCATGCCCACCAACGTCGAGCAGTCCGACTTGAACATCGCCTGTCACGGCGGCCACGGCGACGCCCCGCGGGTCGTCCTCGCCCCGACTGGTGTGGAGGATTGCTTCTACACGGCCATCGAGGCCGTGAACATCGCCCGCAAATACAACCTTCCGGTGGTCATTCTCAGCGACCAGGCCATTGCCACCCGCATCGAGGCCTTTGAGGAGCCGGACCTCCAAAAAGTCTGCCAGGACATCACGCCCAGCCTGGACACTGTGCCCGACCACACGCCTTATGATTTGGACACCGTCACGGGCGTGACTCCCCACCTGGCGCCCGGCACCAGGATATTGGATGGAAAATACCCTGTGGCCACCGGCTTGGAACATGATGAGATGGGGCACCCCACCGGATCGCCCCGGCTGCATACGGAAATGACGGCCAAGCGCCGCCGCAAACTGCAAAATCTGGCCGCCGAACTGCCGGTGCCGCAAGTTTATGGGCCGCCGGAAGGCAACATCCTCCTGGTGGGCTGGGGCTCGACCCAGGGGCCCATACGCGAAGCGGTGGATCGCTCGCGAGCGGCGGGCGACAGCGTTTCGTCCGTCCACATCCGCCAGATCAATCCCCTGCCGCCGGGCCTGGAGAACATCTTCTCCGGTTTCAACCACGTCTATGTGGTGGAGATGAACGATGAGGGCCTTTATGGCTACGGGCAGCTTGGGGGCCTGTTGCGCGCCCGTTTTTGTGATCCGAAAATTTGCGGCCTGAACAAAACCGACGGACTGACCTGGCGCGTGCGGGAAATCCTCCAGCGTGTCAAAGAAACTGTCGCGGCGGAGTTGCGCAAGTTATGAGCCGGGCCAGGAACATGAGGTCACAAGTCGTTGGAACCAGTGAAACGCCTGAAATAATCAGAATGTAAAACAGCCATGAATAGTGTTTTGAACCCAGTTGAAGTTATGAGCGAACAAACTGTGCAAAGTCCCCCGCCGGCCGATCTCAAGCCGGCCGCCGCCGCCCCCGCGCCGCCGAGCATGCCCGAACGCAAGCCGCTGACCAAAAAGGACCTCGCCGCCGATCATCCGACGTGGTGTCCTGGCTGCGGCGATTTTTCGGTTTTGGCCATCTATCTCAAGCTGATTGAGAAGCGGCAGTTGACGCATGAGAAGATCACGACCGTCGCGGGCATCGGCTGCTCGAGCCGGTTTCCGTATTTCGTGCAGGCGAACGGGATCCATTATATTCACGGCCGCACGATGCCGCTGGCGAGCGGGATTTCGCTCACGCGGCCCGACTTGCATGTCTTCGCGTTTGGCGGGGACGGCGACGCTTATTCCATCGGGGGCAACCACCTGACCCACACGGCGCGCAAGAACATCAAGATGACTTACGTGGTGATGGACAACTGGGTTTACGGGCTGACCAAGAAACAGACCTCGCCCACCTCTCCGGTCGGGTTCAAGAGCAAGACGGACATCTGGGGCGCGGTGGACCAGCCGATCAACCCGATGAAGCAGCTTGTATCCGCCGGGGCGAGCTTTGTCGCGCGGGCGACCCATACCAACCCGAATCATCTGCTGCAGATGATGGAGGCGGCGCTGGATCATGACGGGTTCAGCGTGATCGAGTGCCTGAGCGAGTGCGTGGAGTTTTATGAGGGGGCGTTCGACCCCTCCAACCCGCGCAAAGGCGGGCAGTTCAACCTGGTGCCCGCCGACCACGATGTGACGGACGAGGTGGCGGCGTACAAGCTGGCGGACGCGCCTTTTCCGGGCTATTTCGGGATATTCTACAAGGAGAATCGTCCGACGAAGAACAAGCTGGAGGCGGACATCGTGGCCGCGGCGCGGCAGAAGGTGGCGGGGAAGAAGGACTGGGAAATCTTGCAGGACACGTTCAACCGGATGAAGTGAGAATGCCAAGAGGATTGAATTAGTGAATTAGTGAATCAGTGAATTAGTGAATCATTGAGTGGCGCGGACGCGGGAGGGGGTTTCCGGGGGTGTGTCGCGCAAAGACGCAGGCGCAAAGTGGGCTGGACGACGTAGGAGGGGGGGCTTCCAGGGGTTTTGAGCCGTCAACGCGTCAGGACCCCCGAAAAAATTGGGGATTTTTGAGGTCCGACCCGTCAGGGAGCCGTCAGGGAGCCGTCTGAAGAGGGAATTGTGAATAGGGAATAGGGAATAGGGAATAGGGAATAGGGAATAGGGAATAGGGAATAGGGAATTGGGAAAGAAATTCCGCAAGGAGGCTGGAAAGATAAGCATTATGATCGAGAAGCTTATGATTTGATTGGACGCCCATATTCAGGGCTATCCAAGCTCCTAACCAGAGATTGCAGGATGACACGGATTGCCGGGATTGCACGGATTGCCCGGATATGTGGCTGACGATGCGCGAAGGCGACCGGACTGATAGAAAGTAGTCAGGGGACTGGCTGTCAGAGGAATGGACTTACTGACGACTCGGGAAAAGGGCGCCGACTGGAACTGTGTGGCCGCGAAAAAGCTCAAAAGGCGCAAAAAAAGAATTCAGGGGATGTTGACCGCGAAATACTCGAAATACACGAAAAAGAGGGGACGATGCGGGAAGGGGCGCCGACTGGGGATTTCTGGACTCGTTATGGACGGGATGGACGGGATGGGGAGTGGATTTGGAATTCGGCTTTGAAGGCGCGGTCGAGGATGGCGGGGAGCATGGCGTCCAACGCGAAGGCGGTATGGACGTAAGCGGTGAAGGGGCGTCCCCCTATTGATCGCCGGCGGGGCGTGGTAAAAACACGGCCATGAAACGAAACGGTGTTTTTCCACGTCGTCGCGCGCCTCGCACCGATGCCGCCCGGCGC
>JBEKAN010000041.1:0-17248 GCA_050015895.1 Verrucomicrobiota bacterium | reverse complement strand
TCATGTGATAGAGGTGGTAACTGTATGCGTTCGGGTAAGGCGGCGAGCAAACTACCAAATCCATCTGATCAATCTTTGGCGGATTGAGTATATCCGCTTGAATCACCCGACACATTACATTGGGCTCCAAAACGTCCGAAAGCTTCTCCACTGCATTGGCGTTTTCTAATAAGACTTGAGCAAAGCGGCGCAACGCGTCCCCTGGACTAAGTTGCTTGTCACGTCGGACATATCGAGTGTCAGAGTCTTGTTTGGAAACATTCACGACGATAGCGGAAAAGGAGGCCAGGGCGACGTTCCGGGAGGCTTGAGTTGGAAGCTCGCGGCACCATTGGAGAATCTCGGCTAGTTCTTCAACAATGAATGGCTCAAACCAAAAGTTCACGGCCTCGTGATCTGGCCTTGGTGCCTTCGAGCCGAAACTGGCCGATCCGAAGAGCGTCGGTTGATCGTTCAAAGGAATGGTGCTGGCGAGTTGAAGGGCACGTTGTGTCAGGCCGAGCAGGGACTCTTTATCTCCCTCAGCAAAGCGGGTGGTCTTGGCTTCCGAAATCAGGCACGCAAGGGGGTTAGCATCAAGGCCAACAGCGTTCCTTTTCAGCAATAAAGCCTCGACCATAGTAGTCCCGCTGCCGCAAAAAATATCCCCAACAGTCTCTCCGACAGTCGAGAATTCCTGAATCAACGCGTTTGGGATTTGCGGAATATATTTTGCCGGGTATGGGTGGAGGCCGTGGGTAAGATAACTCGTTTTTGCGTCGTTAAAGTCCCAATTGATTTTTTGGAGACGTTCCGCGGACACACGCAGCGCCGGCTGTTCCTTCAGCTCGTCAGCCTGATAAAGTGTGCCTTGCAGCGAGGTTGCGTAAGACACAACCATGGCAGCCTCTTTCGCCGAGAACACGCGCCAACCGTGCCGGTCACGTTTCGGTTCACGCACTTGCCTGGCGCGGAGCCATCGCAGCAGGGTATCGCGGTGGATACCGGCTTTTCCGGCAACCTCCGACGTGGAGAGGCATTTTGAACTATTTCTCGCGCTCACGCTGCATATACTTGCATATAGGCAGAATTCGTCAATTGCATTCTTCTAAAATCCTGGCGATTTTCGCAACTGGCGGCGACTCCACGACATGAGGCATCAACGCCCGACAATGCCTCGCTAGTTTTGCCCAAGGCCAAGTGCAACCTGTTGCAGCTCAAGGATTTAAAGAGCAAGAACAGAAAGCAGAAATTAGAAAGCAAAAATGGAAGACATGCGGAAACGCAGCAGAGCCGCGAGGTCTTGAGACGCAAGTGCTTGAGTCTGAGTGAGTTATGGAATCCTCAGCAAGATGGATTTCAGGTTTCCGCGCACAGCGCGGCCCGCCACAACCGAATCCGGAATTGCCCGCTGAATGACGCTGAATGACCCAGATACCGAGGGAAGAGTCCCTTTTCTGCGCCCATCCCTGTCCGCCGTAGCCTTGGCGAAGGGGGACGCGTGTTCAGCGGGCCAAGGTCTTTGCTTGTTCCTGCTTCTTTGGTCGCTTGCGTCATTTTCGCGGTCGTTTGGCAGCTTTGGCGCGTTGGTGTCTGGGCTGAGAATTCTGGCACCCCGCATTTGGAAAAGAGGAGGAGTCCATCCTGTCAATCCTGTCCATCCTGTCAAATTCTTCCCCCGGATTTGCAAAAATCCCCAAAATCCGGGCCATTTTCTCGGTCGTTTGGCAGCTTTTCGGCACTTTTCCCAAAACTATTTTTGCGTCCAGGTTTTTGGAAACTCACATTTTCAACGCAAAACCCTCCACACCAGCCACTTCCGTCAAACTCAAAAAAGTGAGTTGCTTCCCACCGTGGGAAGGAACTTTTCCAAAAGTATGATCTAATCAAACCAAAAACTGAATTTTCCATGAATCCTAATCCTAATGCAGTTATTTCGCGTTGTCGGGCCGGGGCGTTGAGACGAACCCAAACGGTCAGCCATCAAACCAAATCAAACCTTATCAAACCTAATCAAACCATTGGACCCCTCCCCCCCTCCCCCCCCACGCCGAGGCACAAGACTGGCTGCGGCCTGAGCCAGAGCCATGCAGTCGAGCGGAGAGGACACGCGCCCCCGGAGAGGGGAACCCCCCGGCAATACATCTCCACCCCCGTTCTCATGAGGAGGATTGGGAGCAGGATTAGGATCAGGAGACGGAAACGGAGCGGAAAATCACTTGGGGCGGAGGGCGACGGAGAAAAGCTGGGAGATTTCGTTGACGAAATGGGCCTTCATCTTCTGACGGACTTCGGCGGGGACTTCCAGCCAGTCGTTGCGGTTCTGCTCCGGCAGGATGACGTTCTTGAGCCCGGAACGCGCGGCGGCGAGAACCTTCTCCTTGATGCCCCCCACCCGCAGGACCCGGCCGCGCAAACTGATCTCCCCGGTCATGGCGAGGTCGGAGCGCACGCGCCGCCGCGTCAGCAACGAGGCCAGCGCGGCCACGATGGTCAGGCCGGCGCTGGGGCCGTCCTTGGGGGTGGCGCCGGCGGGGACGTGGATGTGGATGTCGCGTTTGTCAAAGTCGCTGAGGTCAATCTTCAGCTCCGCGGCGCGGTTGCGCAGGAAGCTCAAGGCGGTTTGGGCGCTTTCTTTCATCACCTCGCCCAGCGAGCCGGTGAGGATCAACTGGCCTTTGCCGGGCATGCGCGTGGCTTCGATGAAGAGGATTTCCCCGCCCACGGGAGTCCAGGCCAGACCAATGGCGATGCCGTTCTGGGCGATGCGCTCGGCCATCTCGGAAGTGAACGGCGGCAGGCCCAGGTAATCCTTCAGGTCGCCCGGTTTGAGGGTGAGCGGTTCCTCCAGTTGCTTGCTGGCGACGATCTTGCGCGCGGCCTTGCGGGTCAGCGCGGCGATCTCGCGCTCCAACTGGCGCACGCCCGCTTCACGGGTGTAGTCATGGATGACGCGGCGCAGGGTGGGGTCGGGAAAGCGGACGAGCTTCTTCTTCAGGCCGTGCTCCTCAAGCTGGCGCGGGACGAGGTGGCGTTTGGCGATTTGGAGTTTCTCCGAGGCGGTGTAGCTGGGCAGTTCGATCACCTCCAGCCGGTCGCGCAACGCGGGGTGGATGGGGTCCAGCCAGTTGGCGGTGGTGATGAACAGGACGCGCGACAAATCGTAGGGCACGTCCAGGTAATGGTCGGTGAACGTGCTGTTCTGGCCGGGGTCCAGCACTTCGAGCAGGGCGGAGGCGGGGTCGCCGCGGAAATCGGAGCCGACTTTGTCCAGCTCATCCAGGAGGATGACGGGGTTGCTGGACTCGGCGCGGCGCAGGGACTGGATGATGCGGCCGGGCAGTGCGCCGACGTAGGTGCGGCGATGGCCGCGAATTTCGGCCTCGTCCCTCATGCCGCCGAGGGAAATGCGGGCGAATTTGCGGCCCAGTGCCTCGGCCATGCTTTTGCCAAGGGAGGTTTTGCCCACGCCGGGCGGGCCGACCAGGCACAAGATGGGGCCTTTGAGCTGCTGCTTGAGCTTGATGACGGCCAGGAACTCCAGCAGGCGGTCCTTGACCTTGCTCAGACCGAAATGTTGCTGGTCCAGCAGGGCCGCGGCGTCGGCCAGATCGAGTTTGTCCTCCGTGAATTTGGACCAGGGCAAATTGATGAGCCAGTCCAGGTAATTGCGGGTCATGGTGTACTCGGCCACGGCGGAGGGCATCTGCTGCAGGCGGTCCAATTCCTTGAGGGCGATTTTCTTGGGTTCGTCGGGCAGATGGTTGTGCTCGACTTGATCGCGCAGGTCCCGGGCTTCGGCGGCGCCGCTGTCCACTTCGCCCAATTCGCGCTGGATGGCGCGGATTTGCTCGCGAAGGAAGAAGTCGCGCTGGTTTTTGGACATGGAGGTGACGACCTCGTTCTGGATTTTGGAGCCCAGCTTGAGCACTTCCAGTTCGCGGCTCAACAAGGGGAGCAGGCGCGTCAGGCGCACCTTGGCGTCGGGCAATTCGACCATGTGCTGGCGCTCTTGCAGGCTGAGGTTCAAATTGGTGGCGATCAGGTCGGCCAGGCGGGCCGGGTCCTCCGTGTTCAGGGCGGCGACTTTGACTTCCTCGGCCAGCGTGGGGGAAAGTTTGATGATTTCCTGGAATTCGCGGGCGGCGTTGCGCGCCAGGGCGGCCAGTTCCAGGGTGTTGTCCACCACGTCCTTGAGCTTCTCCACCCGCGCCACCAAATAGGGCGACTCGGAAACGTATTCCTTGACACGGAAGCGGCGCAGACCCTCGACGAGGACGCGCACAGTGCCGTCGGGGAATTTGAGCATGCGAAGCACGCGTCCGACGCAGCCGTGGAGCCACAAATCCGCCGGGACGGGATTTTCGACTTCGGAGTTGCGCTGGAGAATCAGCCCCAGGAAACGGTCGCCGGCCACCACGTCATCTATCAAACGAATGCTCTGGGGCGTTTCCACCAGAAGCTGGGTGGTGGTGGCGGGAAAAATGACGATGTCGGAGAGGCCGAGGATGGGGAGGGACTCGGGGAGGGATTTGGACCAGACTTTGGTTCCGGAGGCGTCGCCGGTTCCCGGGGCGCCGGACCCCAGAATGTTGATAAATTCGGTGTCCGGGGTGGTCATGCCGGGAGAGAAGATGGGAGGCGGGTGTTCCTGGTCATCAGGAATCAGCCTTCCGAACTGGGAACCGATCCAGTGGGGGGAACATCTATGCGCAGGAAGCCGTTCTGATACGCGGCTTTGGCCTGGTTCAAATCGTAGCCGGGCGGCAGTTCAATCAAGCTCTCGAACGAGCCGTAGTTGATCTCCATGACGAGGAATTTGCAGCGGGCTTCGCGGCAGCCGTCGGCCCGCTGGCCGCTGATCTTGAGGCGGCTGCCCTCAATCTCCAACTGGAGATTCTCGCGCTGCATCCCGGCCAATTCCACTTTGATGACGACGCCCGAATCGGCCAGATACACATCGGTGTTGGGCACCCAGTGGGTTTCCGGCTCCAAGGTCATAGGCAGGCGCCTCCGGGAAAACTGGAGTGTCGAACTTGTCTTATGCATGGCAGTGAAGATACATTACCCCACCCACTCCATTTGCGCAAGCGGGATTGCGCGGGGACGGCGGACCGGTGAGGCGGGAAGGTTCATTTCATTTTGAGGATCACCTGCGGGCGTTCTCCCTTGCGCGCGTGAAAAAGGATCGAGTTCCGCGGCCCAGACTGGCTGGCGGACCCGCAGCCGCAATGGGTGTCGCGCGCGAAGCTGAACTTGCGCCGACGGGACAAGGCCCGCGCAAGGAACGCCCCCGCCGTGCCCGCCACCACCGCCAACGCCACAAATTTCTGCCAATCCATGCGGATAATATACCCCGTCATGGGCCGGACGCAAATGATAGTTTGTCCGGAGGGTCAGGCCGATTCCAGGATCATGTTCGCATATTGAACGGTGTCGGCGGTGCGAATCAGGCCGATGGCCGAGGGGACGCGCTTTTTGAAGGCGACATGGGGTTCGCGCAGGAGGGGAATGCCGCACAGGGCGGCGGCGAAAGCCGCCTGGGTGGGCTTGTCATTGTGTTGGAAAAATTCCCGCGCCATCCAAACCCGGCCCGCGACGAAATTGGGACGGAGGGCCGCCAGCACCTGCAAGACGGTGGGAATGCCGTCCACGAGCGAGATATCCACGGTCTCGATTTCCGGCCAGAAGGGAAAGCCGCGGTCGGCGATGACCAGCGTGTTGGTGTGGCGCACACGGCTGAGCAGATGGTTGAGGCGGGGATTGAGAATTCCAGTCTTGAGCATAATGAGCCGATGATGGCGGTTTTGGGGGAAGGGTCAAGACTTCGTGTGGCTAAAATCCCCTTAGGACTGTGCTCGAACGGCGGGGCAGTCCGGGGGCCGGCGCTCGCTTGAGGACGACGTATTGGATGCCGTGCTGGCGGCAATACTCGTCCTTGCCGCCTTTGTGCCCGTCCTCGTTCACGGCGAATATGTCGGGCTGGACCCGCTGAATTTCCGGATCTGCGTCCAACCACCCCTGCCCGGTCGAAATGAGGGCCTCGGTGACGAATCGGATGGATTGAACGATGTAATGCCTTTCCTCCTGCGGGAAGAGCGGATGGCCCGGACCCTTGAGCAGGCGGATGTTGGCGTCGTGGCCCACCACCACGTACAGGTCCCCCAGCGCGCTGGCTTCCTCGAAAAAGCGGATGTGTCCGGAGTGGAACCAGTCGAAGGTCCCGGTGACGACGACTTTCTTGCGCGGCGGCCCGGCCGGGACGGGGGATTTTTGAAAGGCTGGAAACCCGCCCAATTGCGCGCCGCCCAGGACGCGACAGGACAAACCGTGTTTCTGACAAAACTCCCGCTGAGCGGGGGCGGCAGGCGAATCTTCGACCACCCAAAGGTCGGGATTGAACCCCGGCGCGGACGGCGGCGAAAGGGCGTCCACAGCGCCGGCGACGGGAAGAACTTGTTTGACAGAGCGGAGCGCCCGCAGAAAATAGGCCCGCTCGGCCAGGGGAAACTTGGGGGGCTTTCCCTCCAGTCGGGCGGCCGCCTCGTCCGACCAGAGCAGGACGGTGACCTCCCCCAGCCGGGCGGCCTCCTGCAAGAACCGCAGCGAGCGCGAGCGCGGGTCGTCAAACGCGCCGGTCACGGCCACCTGGGGCGGCGCGCTCATGTCAAACTATTTCTTGCCCGCACCCGGACCTCAAAGGCGCCGGGCACGGGCTTCTCCGAGGCGACGAACAAGTAGCCGCCGCCGCAGCCGGAATACATCGCGCCGGGATAGCGCGACTGGCAGACGCGCAGCAAACCGGCCAGGTCCGTCTTGACGGCCGGATGGCGGACGGTGCCGGGCAGGATGGTTTCCCAGCATTTCATGCACTCGTTGAAGGAGGCGCCGAGGGCGGTTATGTCCCTCGCGCGGATGGCCTCGAAGCAATCCCCGCCCGCCCGGCCCAGGCGCGCGATCCATTTGGGATCGAGATTCTTCTTGATCAGCGGGTTGTATCCCTCCGGGCGCGGGGCGACCGCCAGGAGATGAACGGACCTCTCCAGCCAGCCTATGGCGCGGGGGTCGCGCAGGGACTCGATATGGGAGGGAAAGACACCGCCGTGAACGCGGAAATCGTAATCCAGCCGGTTGATGCCGGGATAGATCAGGCCGATCATGTCCTGCGAGCCGGACGGGTCGGCCAGGCCCTTGTTTTCAGCCTCGTAAAGTTCGCGCACCAAAGCGGCGGGTTCCCGCTTGGGCAGACGGTTGTGCCATAATTTGGCCGCCACCTTGCGCGTGCCCGTGGCCAGGCCGCTGCGCTCCATGAACGGGAAAACCGGCTCCAACCCCACCACCACCATGGACCCCGGCGGCTTTGGGTTGCGCTCGGAGACAAAAGGCTGGTCAATCCAACCGCCCGCCAGGGCGAGTCGGTAGGGGATGCTTCCGATGACACGGCTGACCGGCAGAGGGGTGTTCCTGGCCATAAGATTTCAGACTGTGGTCTGCTATTCCACAACGCGTCCGCCCTTTTTGCGGGCCTCATACTGCCGCTTGATCCACGCGTAAGTGGCCCGCAAGCCCGTGTCCAGCGAGGTCGAAGGCTCCCATTTGAGAACCTTTTTGATGAAGGTGTTGTCGCTGTTGCGGCCAGCCACGCCGCGGGGCGCGTCCAAGTCATACTCGCGCTTGAGTTTGGTTCCGGCAATTTTCTCCACTTTGGAGAGCAAATCGTTGATGGAGACCAGCTCGCTGGACCCCAAGTTGATCGGAGTGGCGATCAACTCGTCGCAATGCATGATCTTGTCAATCCCCACCAGACAATCCTCGATATACATGAAACTGCGCGTCTGGTGGCCGTCGCCCCACAGGGTGACGGAGCGCTGGCCGCGGTCCAGGGCCTCGATCACCTTTCGGCAGAGGGCCGCCGGGGCCTTTTCCCGGCCGCCGTCCCAGGTCCCGTTGGGGCCATAGACGTTGTGGAAGCGGGCGATGAAAGTCTTCATGCCGCGTTCGGCCCAATACTCCTGACAAAACATTTCGGACATGAGCTTCTCCCAGCCGTACCCCCGCTCGGCCATGGCGGGGTAGGCGTCCGCCTCCTTCAAGGCGGTGACGGCGGGATCCTGCTGCAGCAGCGTGTTGTAAGCGCAGGCGGAGGAGGAAAAGAAATAACGGCGCGCGCCGGCCCGCCAGGCGGCCTCGACCATGTGGGTGTTGATCAAAATGCTGCGCAGGCACTCGATGCGAAAGCGCTCAATGAAACCCATCCCCCCCATGTCCGCCGCCAGGTTGTAAACTTCCACCGCCCCCTCGCAGGCGCGCCGGCAATTGGCCTCCACCGACAGGTCCAGGACCAGGCTCTCCACGCCGGGGACGCGCTGGTACCATTCGGGCATGGGTTTCTTGTCAATGGCGCGGATGCGGGTGAAGCCGCGCTTCTGAAAATATCGGGCCAGCGCCCCGGCGATGAATCCTCCGGCGCCGCCGATGACAATCAAATCGTCCTTCTTGGGAGCCGGGTCCTTCTCGATCAGTCGTTTTGTTTCCATAATTTCCACCTGTCATAAATTTGCTTTCACAATCCCTGTATTTCGAGAATAATGAACTGCGGGCCGTTGGGCAATGGCTAATGTTGGCGACATAATGGCAATTATTGACTTCTGGCATGAAAATCAAACCCGCCGCAAAGCCAGGCGCCGCGCCGGAGTTCTTCTCCGCGCAGGTGCGGGAGGCCCGTCGGTTCTACCTGGACCTGCATCCGCCGCGAACCAGCCCCCTGACGGTCGTCTGCGGGGGTTGCGAGCGATGCACGCCGGACTACGCCATTCGCCGGAACACCTTTCCCTTTCTCTCCATCGAGTTTGTCGCCCAGGGGAAGGGAGTCCTGCGGGTGCGCGGAAAGGAGCACCTTCTCCATGCCGGAAAGGTGTTTTGCTACGGGCCGGGCGTCTCCTACAGCATGGCCGCCGACCCGCGCCAGCCCATGTTGAAGTATTTTGTGGATTTCGCCGGCACGGAGGCCCGCCGCCTGATGCGCGTGGCGCGGCTCTCTCCGGGAACCGTGCTGGAAGTTTTTGCGCTCAACCCGGCGCAGGACGCCTTTGAGGACCTGATTCTCAGCGGCCTGCGCGGTACGCGCCACACGCCGCGAATTTGCGCCGCGATTCTCGAATTGCTGGTTCTCAAGATCGCCGAGTCCTCCGCCCGCCTGGCGGAGATTGAACCGCAGGCCTTCGCCACCTACCGCCGCTGCCGGGAGCACATCCAGCGCCACTTCCAACAGTTGTCCACACTGCGGGACATCAGCCAGCAGTGCCGGGTCAACGCCTCCCACCTTTGCCGCCTGTTCCGGCGCTTTGACCACCAAAGCCCTTATGTCTGCCTGCGGCGCCTGAAGATGAATCAAGCCGCCGAGCAACTTCACCAGCCCGATGTTCTGGTCAAGGAAGTCGCGGCCCGGTCCGGATTCCGGGACCCGTTCAGCTTCTCCAGGTCGTTCAAAAGCGTGTTCGGCGTTTCTCCGCAGGCCTTCCGCCAGTTGCGCTCCACCAAAAAGCCGCCCCGAAATCAGGATTCCTGATCAGTCCCCCCGCGTCATTCCAAAGGCTCATGCCAAAGGCTCTTGACTCCGCCGCCGCCGCTTCCGCAATATCCACAGACCACAATTATGGCCATGCAACTTAGAGTCAAATCCAAATGCAAATACGACTTGCTCGCGCTGGGCGAAATCATGCTCCGGCTGGACCCCGGCGAGGGGCGCGTCCGCTGCGCGCGCCAATTCAAGGTCTGGGAGGGCGGCGGCGAATACAACGTGGCCCGCGGACTGCGGAAGGCTTTCGGCATGAAGACGGCGGTGGCGACGGCCTTCGCGGAGAATGAGGTGGGACGGCTGCTGGAGGACTTCATTTTGCAGGGCGGCGTGGACACCGAATTCGTCAAGTGGGCGCCCTTCGACGGCGTGGGCCGGTCCGTGCGCAATGGTCTGAATTTCACCGAGCGCGGCTTCGGCGTGCGCGGCGCGGTGGGCATCCCGGACCGCGGACACTCCGCCGCCAGCCAGCTCAAGCCCGGTGACTTTGACTGGGACCACATTTTCGGCGTCCTGGGCGTCCGATGGCTGCACACCGGCGGCATTTTCGCCGCTCTCAGCGACACCACGCCCCAACTCGCCATCGAGGCGGTCCAGAAAGCCCGCCAACACGGCACCATCGTCTCCTACGACCTGAACTACCGGCCCAGCCTGTGGAAAAGCATCGGCGGCAAAAAACGCGCCCAGGAGGTCAACCGCGAAATCGCCAAATATGTGGACGTGATGATCGGCAACGAGGAGGATTTCACCGCCAGCCTCGGATTCGAGGTCAAAGGCGCCGACGAAAATCTCCTGCACATTGACGTGTCGGCGTTTCAGCAGATGATCGAAACGGCCGTGAAATCGTATCCCAATTTCATAATGGCCGCCACCACGCTTCGCGCCGCCAAGACCGCGACCGTCAATGATTGGGCCGCGATCTGCTGGATGGACGGAAAATTTTACGAGTCCAAAAAATATCCCGACCTGGAAATCCTGGACCGCGTCGGCGGCGGCGACAGTTTCGCCTCCGGCCTGATTTACGGGCTGATGACCACCGGCGACCCGCAGAAGGCGGTGGATTACGGCGCGGCACACGGCGCCCTGGCCATGACCACCCCCGGCGACACCTCCATGGCCACCAAGGACGAAGTCGAAAAACTCATGAAAGGCGGCGGCGCCCGCGTGCAACGGTAGGATTTTTTCTTTTCAGCGTTGAATCCGGGCCGAGCCGCCTTTGGCAAAGGCGCGGACTTCCTCGACGCTGGCCATGGTTGTGTCGCCGGGGAAAGTCGTCAGCAGCGCGCCGTGCGCCCAGCCCAGTTTCACCGCTTCCTCGGGCGGTTCGCCCGCCAGCAGGCCGTAGAAAAACCCCGACGCGAACCCGTCGCCGCCGCCCACCCGGTCATAGACGTTCAATTCGCAGGTCGGCGCGGCGTAGGTCTTGCCGTCCATCCACGCCACGGCGCCCCAGCTATGATGGTTGGTCGAATGCACTTCGCGCAGCGTCGTGGCCACGATCTTGACCTTAGGATATTTCTTCACCACCTGTTCCATCATCCCGAAAAACACGCTCGGATCCAGCTTGGACTTGGCGGCCACGTCCGGCCCTTTCAAGCCAAGCCCCTTCTGCAAATCCTCCTCGTTGCCCACCAGCACGTCGCAATTCTCCACGATGCTTTTCATCACCGAAACGGCCTTCTCCTGCCCGCCCCAGATGTCCCAGAGCTTCTGGCGGAAATTCAAATCGAACGACGTCACCGCGCCCGCCGCCTTCGCCGCCTTCATCCCTTCGACAATCACCTGGCCCGTCGTCTCCGACAGCGACGCGAAGATGCCGCCGCTGTGGAACCAGCGCGCGCCGCCGCCGAAAATTTCCTTCCAGTTGAAATCGCCGGGCTTGAGCATCGAGCCGGCCTCGTTGCAGCGGTTGTAAAACACCACCGGCGCCCGCACCCCATAGCCGCGGTCGCTGAAGACCGTCGCCATGTTCGGGCCGTTGACCCCGTTGTGCTTGAAGTGCTTGTAGAACGGCTTCACCCCCATCGCCCTCACCCGCTCGGCAATCAACTCGCCGATGGGATAATCCACCATCGCGGTGGCGATGCCCGTGTTCAGGCGGAAGCAATTCGCCAGGTTGGCCGCGCAGTTGAATTCGCCGCCGCTGACGTGGATGTCGCAGCGCGTCGCCTTGCGGAACGGGACGATGCCTGGATCAAGCCGGTGGACCAATGCGCCGAGGGACAGAAAGTCCAGCGCGCCCTTTTCGGGGATGTTCAGACCATATTTCATTTTTTTGCCTAAGATTTACGATTTCCGACGATAATTTTCCCCAGACATGACTCGCAAATGGCTGGTGTCGTTCAGGTTAAGTAGCAGGAGCGCCGCGGCTTGTCTGCAAAAAAATGAAGTTTTGAATTGTGAAACCCGGCGGCTTTTGGGAAACTCCCTTCGTTCTCCGCGAGCTTTCTTGAAATTTTCAGAAGTTTTCGGGATCGGACGCAGGCGGATTAGAATCCGCCCGGCGTTGAAATCGGGGCAATTGAGTTGGCTGCCACATTTTAAGTGGTGTAGGATGTACTTGGTTTATGCTGTATTTTGAACGTGGTTCTGTCACCGACAGCCTGTCGTTGGACGACCTGCGCCGGGGCCTGTTTCAGGCCTTGGACCGCCTCGGCCCGCGAAAGCGCGTGCTGGTCGTTCCGCCCGATTTCACCCGCTTCCATTCCCATGCGGGACCGTTGACAAAGCTCATTTACGATTACTACGGAGCCAGTTTGACCGACGTTTTGCCCGCGCTTGGCACGCACACGCCGATGACTTCGGCGCAAATCGGCGAGATGTTCCACGGCGTGCCGGAAAGCCTTTTCCGCGTCCACAACTGGCGCACGGGCGTCACCACCGTCGGCGAAGTGCCCGGGGAGTTTGTAAAACAGGCCTCCGGGGGCGCGGTGGATTATCCCTGGCCTGCGCAACTGGCCAACCTCATCTGGACCGGCAAACACGATTTGATTTTGTCCGTCGGCCAGGTCGTTCCGCACGAGGTCGTCGGGATGGCCAATTACAACAAAAACATCTTCGTCGGCACCGGCGGCCAGGAGGGCATCAACAAGAGCCATTTTGTCGGCGCGGCCTTCGGCATGGAGAGGATGATGGGACGCGCCATCACCCCGGTGCGCCGCATCTTGAATTACGCCTCGGACCATTTCACCAGCCACCTGCCGCTTGTATATGTCCACACCGTCGTCGGGCGCGGCGGGGACGGCAAGCTGGCCGTGCGCGGTTTGTTTGTCAGCGATGACATTTCCGGTTTCGACAAGGGCGCGGCCCTCTCGCTCCGGGTCAATTTCGAGATGCTCGACGCGCCGCTGCAAAAAGTGGTGGTTTGGCTGGATCCCTCCGAATTCAAAAGCACCTGGCTCGGCAACAAGAGTATTTACCGCACACGCATGGCGATGGCCGACGGCGGCGAATTGGTCGTGCTCGCCCCCGGTCTCAAGGAATTCGGCGAGGACAAGGAAATTGACCGGCTCATCCGCAAATACGGCTATCGCGGCACGCCCGCCACGCTGGCCGCGGTCAGGGCCAGCGCCGAGTTGCGCGATAATTTGAGCGCGGCGGCCCATTTCATCCATGGTTCGTCCGAAGGCCGCTTCCACATCACTTATTGCCCCGGACGGCTCACCCGGCGGGAAATTGAAAGCGTCAATTTCAATTTCGCCGACCTGGCGCAAATGACCCGGCGTTACGATCCGGCCAAACTCAAGGACGGCTGGAACACGATGCCGGACGGAGAGAAAATATTTTACATCTCCAACCCCGCCCTCGGATTGTGGGCTTATCGGGGACGATTCCAGGACTGACCAAACCAACCACAACAATCGAACAGCGAGGATAATAACAAGGATGAATGTTCCATTTCAGGTGAGCTTGAAGGACCAGGTCGCGCTCGTCACGGGCGGCGGCGGAGTTTTGTGCAGTTGCATGGCGCGGGCGTTGGCCGCGTGCGGCGCCAAGATTGCCGTGGCGGATTTGAAACCCGAAGCCGCGGAAACCGTGGCGGCGCAAATTCGCAAGGAAGGCGGCGTGGCCGTCGGCGTTGCCTGCAACGCGCTCGATCGGGCCAGCCTCGACGCGGCCAACGACAAGGTGAAGAAGGAACTCGGCCCGGTGGACATCCTCATCAACGGCGCCGGCGGCAACCATCCCAAGGGCACCACCACCCTCGAATACCTGCGCAAGGAGGACCTCGCCAGCGCCGCCAGGGAAATCGTGACCTTTTACGATCTCGACCCCAAAGGCGTCGAATTTGTGTTCAATCTCAATTTCCTCGGCACGTTGCTGCCCACTCAGGCCTTCACCCGCGAGATGGCTGCCAAGGGCAGGGGCGCCATCATCAACATCTCCTCGATGAACGCGTTCCGGCCGCTGACAAAAATCCCGGCTTACAGCGGCGCCAAGGCCGCGGTGAGCAACTTCACCCAATGGCTCGCCGTCCATTTCTCCAAGGTCGGCGTGCGCGTCAACGCCATCGCCCCCGGCTTCTTTCTCACGGACCAGAACCGCGCGCTCCTGACCCGGACGGACGGTTCGTTGACCCCGCGCGCCAACACCATCCTCGCCCACACGCCGATGGGCAAGTTTGGCGCGCCCGAGGATCTGATCGGCGCGTTGCTTTGGCTGGTTTCGGATGAAGCCGCCGGTTTTGTGACCGGCGTGGTCATTCCGATAGATGGCGGTTTCGCCGCGTTCAGCGGGGTTTAGGCCGCGTCCTTCCGCGCTGACGCAATTTTTTCGGATTGACAAGAACATCATCTTTGTAATCTATGAAATTCTGCGACAAGAACTTTTTGCTCTCCAACCCCTTGGCTCGGGAGCTTTTCCACGGCGCCGCGGCGCGGCAGCCGATCATTGATTATCACTGCCACCTCTCGCCGCGCGACCTGGCGGAAAACCGCGGCTTCAACAATCTCCAGGAGGTCTGGCTGGAGGGCGACCATTACAAATGGCGCGCCATGCGGGCCAACGGCGTGCCCGAACGGCTCATCACGGGCAAGGAATCTTCCCCGCTGGAAAAATTCAAGGTCTGGGCCGCTACCGTGCCGCGCACCCTGCGCAATCCCCTCTTCCATTGGACTCACCTGGAGTTGCGCCGCTATTTCGGCATCGAGACGCTGCTTGAGGAAAGCACCGCTCAGGCCGTCTGGGACGAGGCCAACCGCCTGCTGGCCAAGCCGGGCTGGTCCGTGCGCGGACTGGCCGAGCGGATGAACGTGGAAGTCATCTGCACCACGGACGACCCCGTGGATTCCCTCGAACATCACAGGACCATCAAAAAATCTGGTTGGAAGGTAAAGGTGTTTCCGGCCTTCCGGCCCGACAACGCGCTGCGCGTCAACCAGCCGGAGCGTTTCAAAAAATGGGTGGGAAGTTTGGGCGACGCGGCGGGAACAGACGCGACCACGTTCAAGGGTTTTCTGGCTGCGTTGGGGCGGCGGCACGATTTCTTCCATGCCAACGGCAGCCGCCTCTCCGATCACGGCATGAATCAGATGCCCTCCCTCGATTGCACGGAGAAAAAAGCCGGCGCCATTTTTTCGGCGGCGCTCAAGGGCAGGGCCGCTTCGCCGGAGGATGCCGACCGGTTCGCGTCGTTCCTGATGGAGTTTTTCGGTGTGCTGGACGCGGACAAGGGCTGGGTCAAACAGCTTCACCTCGGCGCGTTGCGCGATCCCAATGCGCACATCGCCGCCAAGCTGGGCGCGGACACGGGTTGCGACACCATCGGCGATTTCATTCAGGCCGGGGCGCTCGCCCGCTATCTGGACCGCCTGGCCCGCTTGGGCAAACTGCCGAAAACCATTTTGTACAATTTGAATCCGGCGGACACGTACCTCTTCGCCGCGATGCCGGGCAGCTTTCAGGACGGCTCGGTCCCCGGCAAACTGCAATACGGCTCGGCCTGGTGGTTTCTCGACCAGGAGGACGGCATGCGGGCGCAACTCAACGCGCTGTCAAACCTCGGTTTGCTCAGCCGTTTTGTGGGCATGCTGACCGACTCCCGCTCGTTTCTCTCCTACCCGCGCCACGAATACTTCCGCCGCATCCTTTGCGACCTACTCGGCGCGGACGTCGCCACCGGCCGCCTGCCCGACCGGCGGGACTGGCTCAAGAACCTCGTCGCGGATGTCTGTTACCGCAACGCGAAAAATTATTTCCGGTTCCCGGACTGACCGCGCTGCGCCAAAATACTGGCGCGGCGTGGGTCAAACCTGCCAGCCGCTCTCGGATGAAGAAGTCATGAAGACAGTATCACGCCGCGCCTGTCTGAAAAATGTCGCATTGACCGCCGCTGCGGGTGTCCTGCCGGCCATTTTCCGTCCACTTCCGGCTTTTGCGGCGGGATTTGTATTTGAGCAGCCGACACCATTGGAGGGCGAGGCCGCGGCTATGGCTGCAATCGCGCAACAGTATATGACCAAATACAATGCGCCGGGCCTTTCAGTGGCGGTTGCCCGGCGCGGACAGTTTGTCTATCAGAAGGGATTTGGTTACGCCGACAAAGCCGCGGGGGAGCGGGTGACTCCTTCCAGCTTGTTTCGCATCGCCAGCCTCACCAAGCCGGTCACCTCCGTCGCCATTTTCTCCCTGATCGAACAGGGCCGCCTGGGGCTGGAGGATTTGATTTTCGGCGCGCAAGGTCTCTTGCAATTCGACTACGGGCAGGATTACCCCGATCCTGTCAAGAAGATCACCCTGCGACACCTGCTCACACACACCTGCGGCGGTTGGGATAATACTGCGCGTGATCCGATGCTCGGCAGGCCGGAATTGAGTCACCAGGAACTCATCACCTGGGCTGTTCACAATCTGCCCTTGCAATTTGCCCCGGGCGCGCACTACGCCTATTCCAACTTCGGCTATTGCATTCTGGGGCGTGTGATCGAAAAAATCACCGGGCAGTCTTACGCGGAGTTTGTGCGGAAAACCGTCCTGGCCAAATGCGGCGTCCTGGACATGCGCCTGGCCGGAAACACCCTTGCGCAACGGGCTTCGGGCGAGGTGGTTTATTACGGCCAGGCGGGATCAGGAACCAATCCCTACAACATGAATGTCACTCGCATGGACTCGCATGGGGGCTGGATTGCCACGCCGGCCGACTTGGTCCAATTCGCCATGCATGTGGATGGTTTCACCACCACACCGAACATCCTGGGCCCAAGCACCATCCAGACCATGACCACAGCCAGCGCCGCCAACCCTCAATATGCCTGCGGGTGGTTCGTCAACACTATTCCCAACTGGTGGCACACGGGCAGCTTGCCCGGAACCCTCGCCATTCTGGTGCGCGCCGCCAGCGGGTTGTGCTGGGCCGCCTTCACCAATACCCGGGCGGAGGGGTTCAACCTCGACGAAATGCTCTGGAAAATGGTTCGAGCGGTCCCAGCGTGGAGGGCTTGAAGCGGTTGGTTCCTGGCGATGCCACTTGAGGCGCCTGGCCGGCTGGTCGGCCAGCCGAACTCCAGGCCGAAGCGCTGGCGTTGGTCAATTGCTGTTGCGCAAGCTGGCGACAAGGCTGTCAGCCGGCTGAATTTTGAGCTTGCCGGAGCGAAAAGCGTGAACGGCCTTCCTGGCCTCCGCCGCCGTTTCTTGCCGCCACGTTCCGATACGACGCTGGCGAACCAAACTACGGGTTCTCTTTCTCGTGCTTTC
>JBEKAN010000040.1:0-17297 GCA_050015895.1 Verrucomicrobiota bacterium | reverse complement strand
TTCGTGATTTTCCTCCTTCTGCACAGATTTGCAAGCCTTTTTCCAGTCACAGTCATCCCATAGGAAATGACGAAAATTCACATGCCAGACCTCATAAACCCATTGATTTCATTGGCTTTCTTGAATGCTAGGCTCTTTTGCAAAGCAAAAAACCACTTGATTTTCAAACATGCTATATCGCAACTCATTGATAATCAACAACTTGCTATGGGATGGCTGTGTTTTCCAGTCACCTTTTTGGTGTGCCGCCAAACGTCCGCGCCCTACCCCTTGCGCCTGGGCGGAGCGTGGATGGCCTCGCCGTGGACGGCGTGCGCGGTCTCCATCCAGGCTTCGCCGAAGGTCGGGTGGGCGTGAATGGTGCGGCCCAGCTCCTTCACAGTCGTCTCCAGGCGGATGGCCGTGGTGGCCTCGGCGATCAATTCCGTGGCGTGGGGACCCACCGCCGCCGCCCCCAACAGTTGGTCCGTGGCCGCGTCGGCGATCCATTTCACAAATCCCGTTGTCTCCCCGGACGCCAGCGCCTTGCCCAGTCCCGCGAAGCGGAACTTGCCCGTCTTGACCGCGCGGTTCAGCTTTTTGGCGTCCTCCTCGCCCAGCCCCACGGTTCCCACCTCGGGCGAGGTGAAGATCACGTTGGGCACCAGGGTGTCGTGCGCGCGGGGCTTTTGATTGACAGCATTTTCCGCCGCGGCCGCGCCCTGCGCGGTGGCGTAGTGGGCCAGTTGCGTCTTCCCGGTCACGTCGCCAATGGCGAAGACGCCCGCGACTTTGGTGCGGCAGCAGTCGTCCGTTTCGATGAACCCGCGCTCGCCGGTTTTCAGCCCGGCGTTTTCCAGGCGCAAACCGTCGGTCACGGGCCTGCGGCCGACGGCGCTCAGGAGCAGGTCGGCTTGAAGGGTCTCCCCGCCGAATTTGCCGCTGACGCCGTTGTCGCCGGCCTGGATGTCGGTCAGCGCCTTGCCGGTGAGGACGCGGATGCCGAGAGTCTTCTCCATGTTGCCGCGCACTTCGCGCCGCACATCCGGATCCAGCGGGAGCAAAATCTCCTCCAGCAGCTCGACAATCGTGACTTTCACCCCCAACTGCGCCGCCATGCACGCCAGTTCGCAACCGATGAAGCCGCCGCCCAGAACCAGCATGGAGCCGGGCAGTTTGGTGATGTCGAGAAATCCGCGGCTGTCCACCACGCGCTCGTGCCGCGGAAGAAAAGCCGGCATGGCCGAGGTGGAACCGGTGGCGATGATGACCTTCCTCGCGCCGATGACCGGGCCGTCGCTGATGGCGATGGTGTGGCGGTCCTTGAAGGAGGCGACGCCGGTGAATTGTCGGACGCCGTTGGCGGCGAGCAGTTGTTTGATCCCGCCCTTGAGCTGGCCGACGATTTTGTTCTTTTGACCGATCAGCGCGGCGTAATCCACCTTCGCGCCGGTGACGGTGATGCCGAAGGCCTGGGCGTGTTGGATCTTGGCGAAGGTGTCGGCCGCCGCGATGAGCGCCTTGGTCGGGATGCAACCCCAGTTCAGGCACGTGCCGCCAAGCTGCTCCTTTTCCACAATGGCGACCGACGCGCCCAGTTGCGCGGCCCGGATGGCGGCGGGATAGCCGCCCGGCCCCGCGCCAATGACTACGACGTCAAACGTTTCCATAATTCAATGTCCTCAAGTTTGGTTTTCACCGCGTTTACGAACTGGGCGCCCAGCGCGCCGTCAATGAGCCGGTGGTCCACCGAGAGCGTCATCTTCATCATCTGGCGGACGACAACTTTGTCCTCGCGCGCGACGGGTTGTCTCATCGTGCTGGACACGGCGAGAATGGCGCCCTCGCCGGGATTGATGATGGCGGAGAAATTCTCGACATTGAGCATGCCCATGTTGGAGATGGTGAACGTGCCGCCGGTCATCTCGTCGGGCGTGAGCTTGCCGGCTCGGGCCTTGTCGCCCAGTTGTTTGGAGGCGGCGCTGATCTCCGCCATCGTCAGCCGCCCGGCGTCGCGGATCACGGGCACCACCAGGCCGCCCTGGATGGAGACGGCCAGGCCGAGGTTGACCCGGCTGCGCCAGCGCGTGCTCCCGCCGTCGGTGCTGCTGTTGACTGTGGGGAACTCCTGCAGGGAAAGCACCACGGCCTGGGAGATGAAGTCCGTGACCGTGAACGGCGCGCCCGCCTCCTTGAGCTGGTTGCGATACGCGATCAGGTCGCTCATGTCCACCGACACGGTGACGTAGAAATGCGGGGTGTCGCGGAAGCTCTGCGTCAGCCGCTGCGCGATGATCTGCCGCATCTTGCTCATCGCCTTCGGTTTCTCGTCCAGCGCGCGCCGCACCTCGGCCAGGCCGATGCGTCCCTCGTCGCCGGCGACGACGCCGAGCAAATCCACCCCTTCCCGCGCCGCAAGCTCCCTGGCGGCGGGACTGACGCGGAGATTCTTGTAGCCGCGGGATTCCAGATATTGCCGCACGTCGCGCTCGACCACGCGGCCCAGCGGGCCGGAGCCTTTGACAGGCGCGGGGTCAATCACGCATCGCCGGGCCAGCGCGGACGCGCGCGGACTGATGCGGAAGATCGCCGCCGCAGCGGCGGGCTGGGGTGCTGGCGTGGCGGGCGGGGGAAGCGGAGCGGACCCGGCCGCCGGGATGGGAACGGGCGCTCCGGCCCGGCCCGGAATCGGCGCGGGGGCGGGCGCCGCCGCTTTGGGCGCGGCCGGGGCGGGCGCGGCCACCGCCGGAACGGCTTCGCCCGGTTTGCCCAGGAAACCAACCGTGCTCTGCACGGGAACGTTGACGCGCGGCGGCACGAGGATCTTCAGCAACGTGCCTTCCTCGAAACTCTCCACGTCCATGACCGATTTGTCGGTCTCGACGGTGAAGAGAATGTCGCCCTTGGCGACCGGGTCGCCCTCCTTCTTGCGCCATTCGACGATGGCGCTTTCCTCGGTCATCTGACCGAACTTGGGCATGATGATGGGTGTGGCCATGGTTGCCTCAGAGGATGGAGTTGGCGGCGTTCAAAATATCGTTGACGTTGGGCAGGAAGGCCGCCTCCAGGATGTGAGACTGCGGCGCGATGCCATTCTTGGCGCCGACGCGCTTGACGGGCGCGTCCAGGTAGTCAAACGCCTCGTCCTGAATGGTGGAGGCGATTTCGCCGGTGTAACTGCCAATGTGAACGGCCTGGCTGGCGACCACGCAACGGCCGGTCTTCTGCACCGAGCGCAGCACCGTCTCCATATCCAGCGGCACCAGGCTGCGCAGATCAATGACTTCGGCGTTGATGTTCTTTTCCGCCTTCAATTTCTCCGCCGCCTTCAGGCAGTCGTGGACCAGCGGACCCCAACCCACCAAGGTGATGTCGCCGCCTTCGCGCTTGATCTCGGCGACGCCCAGGGGAACGAGATATTCGCCATCGGGCACGGGGCCTTTCATGCCGTAAAGCCCCTGCGACTCGACGAACAGGACGGGATTGTTGTCCCGAATCGCGGCTTTGAGCATGCCCTTGGCGTCGTAGGGCGTGGCGGGATAAACCACGTACAGTCCGGGGATGTGGCAGAAAATGGATTCCAGCGTCTGCGAATGCTGGCCGCCGTAGCCTTTGCCGGCGCCGGCGGAGGCGCGGATGACCAGCGGCACCTCCGTTTGGGCGCCGCTCATGTAATGCCATTTGGCCGCCTGGTTGCTGATCTGGTCGGAGGACATCAACGCGAAGTCAAAATACATCAACTCGACCACCGGCCGCAGCCCGTTCATCGCCGCGCCGCAGCCGGTGCCGCAGATGCAGGCCTCGCTGATCGGCGTGTTGAACACCCGGTCGCGCCCGAACGCCTCCAGCAGTCCTTTGGTGACCTTGAACGCCCCGCCGTAATCCGCCACGTCCTCGCCGTAGAAGATCACGCGTCTGTCGCGCGCCATTTCCTGCGCGAGCGCCTCCTTGAGCGCGTCCTTGTAGGTCAGCTCGCCGTTGACACGCTTGATTTCCACCGGCGGGCCGTATAGCTCCACCTTTGCGAACTCCGCGGGGACGGTCTCGCATTTGGTGTCGGTGTACATGAATGTGATGACGTCCTTGGGGTCGGGGTCGGCGGCGGCGGCGGCGCGTTTGGCGGCGCTGGCGTTGCGGTCGGCCACGCGCTGGACCACCGCGGCCAGGCCCTTGGCGTCAAGCACCTTGGCCTCCAGCAATTCCTTCTTGTAGCTCTCAATCGGATCAATCGCCTTCCAGGCCGCCTCCTCCTCCTTGGTGCGATACTCATTGCGCGGATCGCTCAGGGAATGCCCCCAGTAGCGGTAGCAATTGACATCCAAAAACACCGGGCCTTTGCCCTCGCGGCAAAGTCTGCCGCCGCGCAGCACCGCGTCGCGCACGGCCAGGACGTTCATCCCGTTCACGATCTCCGAGTGCATGTTGTTGTCCGCGAATCCCGCCGGCCGCCGCGCGATGTGCTCCACTCCCATCACTTCGTCGTCGCTGCGGTGCGTCATCCCGTAATGGTTGTTGCAGACCAGGAATAGGATCGGCAGGCCGTGCTTGCGGGCCGCCAGATGGTTGGTGAACTGCGCCTGCGCGGCGAAATTCAGCGATTCCAGGACCACGCCGTTGGCGTAGGCGCCGTCGCCGGCGAAACAGCAGACCACATTGCCGCGTTCCAGGTAGCGGTTGGCCAGCGCCGCTCCTGTGGCGATGGGCACGCCGCCGCCCACGATGGCGTTGGCGCCCAGATGGCCCACCGTGAAGTCCGCGATGTGCATCGAGCCGCCGCGGCCCCGGCAGTAGCCGTCGTCCTTGCCGAACAGCTCGCAAATCGTGCGATACACGTGCTCCTCCAACGCCGCCTGCACCAGGTCCTCGTGTTTGGCGGACGGGCAGTTGGGGACGCGCCGGCGCAGTTCCTCGTCGGTCATTTGGCGGATGGCCACCGTGCCTTTGGCCAGGCTTTCCCCGTGGCCGCGATGAGTGCTGGTGATGTTGTCGGGCAGCCGCAGCGCGCAACACGCCCCGGCGGCGGTGCCTTCCTGGCCCACCGACACATGCGTCGGCCCGCGGTAGTTGAAATCCCGGATCGCCTCGTACGCCCCGGAGCGCAGCTTGACGATCATCTCCTCCAACTCGCGGATGATCAGCATGTCTTCCAGGATCGCCACCGCCTCTTCGGGCGAGATCGTTTTGGCTTTCAACTCGGCCTTGAGGCTGCTGTTGTAGCGGTAGGCGGGGATTCTCCCGCAATCAATTTCAAACGGAGTGAATTGCGGCCGCGAGTCGCTCAGGTATGTCGTGGATTTCTTCATCTCTTCATTTTTGTTTCAGGCTTTGACAATTTTGATCCCTCTGCCAACCAAATCTTTTGCGAAATCCGGCTTCTTGTCGGTGATCAGCACATGGATGTCCTCCCAGCCGCCCGCGCTGGCGAAGGACACCTTGCCGGCCTTGCTGCTGTCGGCCAGCACGATCACCTGGCGCGACTGGCCCATGACGGCTTTCTTGGTGAACGCCTCGCCGGGGTCGGTCGTCGTCAGTCCCTCGTTGGCGGCGAAGCCGATGGTCCCCATGAACGCCTTGTCCAGGTGCAGTTCCTGTAGCACCAGCCGCGTCAGCGCTCCGACCAGCGTCTGGCTCAACCGCCGCAATTCCCCGCCGATGACAATCAGCCTCGGCCCGCGCCCGGCCAGCTCATGGGCCGCGTGCAGCGAATTGGTCACCACCGTCAAATTGGTCCGCTCGCGGAGCAGCCGCGCCAGTTCCAGGACCGTGCTGCCGCCGTCCAGATAAATCGTCTCCCCCGCCCCGACAAACTGCAAGGCCGCCTCCGCGATCCGCCGCTTCTCGCGGACGGCCAGGGCGGTTTTGTCCTCGAACACCGACTCCTCCAGTCGGCTCTCCACGCTGACCGCGCCGCCGTGCACGCGCCGGATGGCCCCGTTGCGCTCCAGCGCGTCGAGGTCCCGCCGCACCGTCGCCGCCGAGACCTTGAGCTGGCGGCACAAGTCCTCCACGCGGCTCACCCCGCTGTCGCGGACCAGCGCCCGCAAGTTGTCCCATCGCTGCGGCGCCAGCGCCTTGGGGTCCGTTTCCGGCATGGCAAGTTTTGATCGAATATGAGCGATTATAGCGCAATCATGCTCGAATGCAATCATTTTCTTTCAAAAGACGGCAGCGCGTGGGAACGCCGGTTTGTGGCGGGGAAGGTCCGGATAGGCCGAAGAACCCGCCGCAGGGAAATGGATGTTGATTTGCATTCCGACCCGCCGCCTCGATCAATCGCGTTGGAAGACGTTTACAGGGGAAGGTTTCTGGTGTAAGCTCCTGCTCATGAGTGTTTGGTCCAGAGTCTTGCGTGATTTGTCTGAAAAGCTGGTAGCATAACTTCGAACCACCAGATCTTGAAGGGCGGAAAACCGGCAAGACGTGACTCGACCATAGCGAGAAACTCACCCCAGCCTTTCATTTGTTCATTCACCTCAATCCATCCGTCAGGTGTCTGAAACGCAAGGCAGATGCAATCGACGGAGAAGAAGTCACGTTTGAAAGTATCCACAGCCAAAACTGAGTCCCAGAAGAATGAGAGCGAACCTGTTTCATGCTCCATCGTGAGCCATTCCATTTTGACTTCCTGTTGGTTCCATTTGATCTCGTATTGGGTCTCGGTTCGGCCCTGACACCTGCCCTTGATGTGCTCCGCCATGCGGTGAAGGAATTTCTTCATAGCCCAATCAGACACACTACTTCCCCTGCGGATTAAAGCGGCGGACGGCGATTTCGGCCAGGTCTATGTTCTCCGGCTGGCGCAGGAGGAAAAGCACCATTTCAGCGATGTCCCGCGGTTGGATCATCGGCTGGCCCTCCAGCCGCCGGCCCAGGTCGGTCCCTTTGATCAGATCAGTCGCCACGCCGCCGGGGCAAAGGGTGTGGACATGGATGTTGTGCGGCTTGACCTCCATCGCCAGACATCGCGCGAAGCCCAGCAGGCCGTGCTTGCTGGCGCAGTAGGCGGACTGCCCAAGGTAGCCCTGTATCGAGGCGGTGCTGGCGATGTTGATGATCCGCCCGCGCCGTCGCGCGATCATCCCCGGCAGAACCTCCCGCGTGATCAGGAACGGTGCCGTGAGGTTGACGCGCTGGACTCGCTCCCAGTCCGCCAGCGGGATTTCCACGGCGGCCTTCTCCAGAAATGTCCCGGCGTTGTTGATGAGAAAATCCACCGGGCCGAGCCGTTTGAGGAGTTCCCGCACCGCCGCCGGAACCCGCTCCAAATCCGCCAAATCGCACGCGACAAATTCCCCGGCGACGCGCGGCTTAACACGGGAGAGCAAACCCATCCGCGCCCCTTCCCGCGCCAGGGCTTGCGCGATGGCCAGCCCGATGCCGCGGCTGGCGCCGGTCACAATCGCGCGCTTGCCCGTCAGCGCCTTCACATCTTCAGCGCGCGCTGGCGATAGGCCTCGTCCGGCCGGCCCGCGATGCGCGCGATGTTTTCCTCCGAGAAGAAAACCGGGCCGCCCAGCGCCGCCGCGCCCACAAAAATCTTCGCCGTTTTCTCGGCCATCAGCATGGCCGCGAGCACCGCCTGCCACGTCGCGCCCAGGGTGATGGTGCCGTGGTTCTGCATCAAAATCACGCGCGGCTGGCGCTGGTGTTTTTGGATGAACGCCTCGGTCTCGCGGCGGATGGCCTGCGCCAGCTTCAACCCCGGATCGGTGTAGGGCACGAACACCGACGCGGTGCCGCAGCAGACGATCTCGTCCGGAAACATCCGGCGCTGCGCGAAATCCCGCGCCCGCGGCGAGCAGAGAATCTGATTGACCGTCGTGGCGTGGGTGTGGCCGACGAATTTGATGCCGGGCAGGGAGAGCAGCCAGGCGTGGAACACCGCCTCCACGGAGGGCTTTTTCGCCTTCTCGTCCACCCGCGAGGCCAGCAGCGCGTTGTCCACCTCCTGGTCCGTCAGGCTCTCCTTTTCCAGCATCGGCAGCAGCGCCGACTGCCGGCACTGCACCACATCCCCCTCGCGGAGGGTGCCCAGGCAGGTCCCGCTGGCTTTGACCAGAAAAGTCCCCTCGCCCAGGCGCGCGGAGGTGTTGCCCTCGCCGAGCATGGCGAGGCCGCGCTCTTCGCGGCCCAGTTCGTGCGACAAGGTGAGAAGGTCTTGGATGATTGGATTTTGCATGGGGATTAATTCATTTCCTGCCCGCCGGTCACGCTCAACGCGACGCCGGTGATGTAGGAGGATTGGTCGGAGGCGAAAAAGACCACCGCGTTGCAGATGTCCTCGTAGCGGCAGCCCCGTTTCATGGGCACCTGCGCGATGTAGGCCTTGCGGACGTCCTCCACCGTCTTTGCGCCGGGGACTTTGCCGGCGCGAAGATACTGGGTGAACAAGCCTTTCTCCGGATGCGTCCACAGCGGCGAATCCAGCAGGTTGCCGGGGCAAATGGCGTTGCAGCGCACGTTGAAGGGCGCCATTTCCAGCGCCACGCTTTGCGTGTGCCCGATCCCCCCAAATTTGCTCGCCGCGTAGGCGGAGTTGGCCGCGCTGCCTTTCTTGCCGGATTTGGAATTGATGTTGATGATCGAGCCGCCCCCCTGCTTCTTCATCGCGCGGCAGGCGTGCTTGGTCACCAGGAAGTAGCCGAAAAGGTTCACGTTCATCACCGCGCGCCATTTCTCCGCGTCCGCCTCCGCGATCGGTTCGGCGATGAGGATGGCCGCGCTGACCACCACAATGTCCACCCGCCCAAATTCCCGCGTCGTCCGCTCGAAGAGCGTCTCCACTTCCGCCTCCTTCGTCACATCCACTTTGACGCCCAGGACCCGCCCGCCGGTTTCCCGGGCGATGGCGGCGGCGGTGGTGGCGGCGCCGCTCTCGTTCACGTCGGCGATCACCACGCGGCACCCTTCCCGCGCCAGCCGCCCGGCGATGGCCTCGCCCAGTCCTTGCGCGCCCCCGGTGACGATGGCGACCTTGTCTGTCAATTGCGCGTTCATGTTCTCGGATATTGCCTCACCAGCGCCTCCTCCGCCCCTTTGTTCCAATGGCCGTCGGACAGCGGGAGCCGCCCGCCCAGCTCGGTCAAGGCCGTGAGTTTCAACCCGCGGCAGGAGGGATAGACGACGATTTTGCCGGGCATCAGGTTCTTTTCCACCGCGCGGATGCCGTCAATCGCCCCGTCCAGCCCCGACACGGCGGCGACGGACAGATTGGTGTCAAGCTGGCGCGCCACCACTTTGCGCAGGACCAGCTTCATGTCCTCCAGCGTCGAGCCGCTGGTGCCGATGAAGTAGAGTTTCTTCTCAATGTATGAGTCAAGATCAATTTCGGCCGTCTTGTCCGCGGGGATGCCCGCAAAAATGTTGATGATCCCCCCCGGCGCGGCGTCCCTCACCGCCTGCGCGACCAGCGCGGGAACCGGCGCCATGAGCACGATGTAATTGAACTGGTCCGCCGACTTGTCCTTTGACGGGTTGTAGGGGCGCAAGGTGAGGTTGTTCCTGCCCGCCAGCGGTTCGGCCAGTTTCCGCAGCACCGCCAGGCGCTCGTCGCTCAGGTCGCCCGCGAACACCGTCACTCCGGCCACTCCCTGGCACAGGTCGCGGATGACGTGCATCGTGCCCATGGGGCCGGCCGCTCCGATGATGTTGATCTTGTCGTTGGGCCGGATTTCCGCCGTGGCCGGGATGCCCGCCATCCCCGCCGAGGCGTCGGCGCCCGTGGCGCCCACCACCCGGATGCCGCCGTAGTGGACGCGGCCCACCTGCGAAACCACCGCGCGCCCAAATTTGCCCCCGCCTTGCGCAATGTTGAACAAGCCCCCGACGCCGACTTTGGGAAAGAGTTTCTCCACCGTTTCGGGATTCGAGCCGAAGTAGATCACGTCGTCGTAAGCCGCGTTTTTCAGTTCGCCCACTTTGTCCGCGGTCGTGAACGTGGTGGCCTTGGGTTTGCCGCGCAGATGCCAGACGCGGCTCTTGTCCACCAGCGTCTCGCCGACGACGAGCATCTGCCCGCCGTCCTTGAGGGTCCGCCGCTGCCTCTCCACGTAGGAATCCTCCACGCACGCCCAAGGTTCCACCAGCGCCAGCGCCGAGGCCGAGAAATCCTCCGGGACGGGGATGAGCATGGATTGGCCGTCGGGCGCGGTGATGACCCGCTCGTCCAGCAGCACATACTCCTGGAGGGCGCCCTCAAAGTTGTAGCCGAAGGCGGAGTTGGAGTTGGCCGTGGGCAGCCAGCGGTAGTCGGTTTGCACCAGGTAACGCTCCCCAACTTTGTGCCGGGTCACCTGGTCGCCGACCTTGACGATGCGCAGCACCGTCTCATGGCCCGGCACTGTTGGTTTTTCGCCGGGCGCGTAATGGGGCATTTCCCCCAAATCCGCCGGGTCAATGCCGCCGGTGATGGTGGATTTGCGCGCGTGGCCGGAGAACTGTTTGAGCAGTTTCAAGTCCGAGAAACAAAGGCCCACCACCTCGACCCGGCCCAGCACCTGGCGCGGTCCCGGCTCGAAGACGGCTTTGCTTTCGTTGATTCGCAACTGGTCCGGTCCGACCAACTGCACCGCGCGCTGCATCTTTGGAATGGTGTCTGTTGACATGAAAAAATTTCCTTTAATTGACTCTCGCCAGCACTTGACCCGATGTCTCCTTCCCCGTCAAGCCCCGCAGTTTGTCCTCCCTCTCCGGCCTGAGTTCGCGGCCCAGCTTCTCAAAAAACTCATTCCTGTCCGAAACCGTCGCGAAATTCGCTTTCGCCCACTTGCTCAGATAGCCCATCCCGCTCCCCCGTTGCAGCACCGAGTGCGCATAGACGATGCGCGCCCCCCGCAAAAACACCGGCGCCAACGGCTTGAGTTCCTCCGTACCAAACGAATCCACGAACTTGTTGCCCGGCGAATTCATCTCCGTGCCGACGATCACTGGAAAGTGATGTTTCTCCGCCAGCGCGACCACCTCGTAGAGGTTCCTCACCTTTTGGTCCTTGACCCCGGGCGTGTAATTGCGGTCCGGGATGATGTTCAGAGCCGCCACACCCGACGCGATGCCGACTTGGAAAAACTCCTCGATGCACTTCTCCCCGTCGCTGGTCCCGTCCAGCCACGCCAGCGTCGGAATCGCCCCCGACTCCAGCACGAACCGGTTCATGTCCGCCATCAGCGGGAACGACCCCTTGCCCGGCTGCACGTAACCCGCGCCCCCCTTCTTCATCGTCTTGGCGCGAATCAAATTCTGCAACTTGGCCCCGGCGGGCGGCGCGTCGCCCAGTTTCTCCCGCCAGAAAGCGTCGCGCTTGGCCGTGTCGGCGAACATCTGCGCCGCCTCGCGCTCAAAGGCCTCGCAAAGATGCCGCTCGGTCGCGTTGCCCTTGGGCGTCAGCGGCACCACGTCCCTCTCGTAGTCCAGTTCCAGCGGGCGCATGAAGGCGTTGACGCGCCCGAGCAAATCGCGCGTGCGCCGTTCCGCCGCCTGGCGCATCTGCGCCAGGAACGGCTTTGGGGCCGCCGAGGTGAAACCCACCCCCATGTGATACGCGATCCCCGGTTCGCCGGGCGAATTGATCACGCGCGTGGCGAACTCCGGCACGTACACCCGCGATTCCAGGCTCACACAGGTCTTCAACCCGACCAGCCGCCCCGCCTCCAGAAACTCGTCCAGCGCGTCCAGCACGTCGAAATCCACAATCCCCGCCGCCGCCAATCCCGCCTTGCGGGCCAGCCAGGCGAATTTTGACGGGGAATACCCATAAGCGTTGTACGAAAAAAAAGTGTGCGCGTGCAGGTTCACGTCCGTTCCCGGCGCGGGCGTCTGAATCTTCCCATCCTCGACCTGCCGCCAGAGCGCCGTCAGCGCCCCGCGCCGCAGCGCGGCGTCGAAGCTGTCGAGTTGTGCTTCCAGCGATTCACTCATTGCATTGTGCGTCGGCAAAATCTCTCAACTCTCTCAAAATGAAATCAGGGAGGCAGGTTAGCCCGAAAATGGCTCAGATCAACCCCAAAACGAACCGAATCCAAGAATCAGTGAGTCACGGAGTCTTTTCCCAAAACACTAATTCACTAATACAGAATGGTTCACGGGTTTTCCAGCCGGAAAAACAGATTCCCCGCCGGCCCTGTGATCGTGATGCTGTTGGTCCCGCCGCTGGTGGTGATGGGATACACGCTCGCGCTCCAGCCCGACGGGACCGCCAGGTTGTTGTTCTGCTCCAAGGTGTAGCCGCTCGTGACCCGCCAGAAGACAATCACGCTGTTGCCGGAATGCGTGATGCCCAGCACCGGCCCGCCGGGGGTTTGCAACACCGAAATCAGACTCCAAAACCCGCCCGTCAGCGAATACTCCCCGCCGCTCATCGCCGCGCCCGCGTCATGCTGGCCGATGGTACCGCTGACCTGGTAAGCGCCCCCGCTGCTCACGCCGCCGCCGCCGGAGACCTTGTACCAGTCAATGGAGTAAGTTTGCGCCTGGCTCGCCGGCGCAGCCAGCAAGCCCAAAAGGACAATCCATTTTTTCATAATCGCCTTATCTCAGTTTTGTTCTGTGATTGTAACCGGGAACCGCCCAAGACACAAGCGCGAACCAGTAAAACTTTTTCCTTTCCGGGATTTGGGGGCTGGGTCATTTGGATTTGGGGAAAAATAGCACGATTATGCACGATTACGCACGATCAAGCACGATTGGGCCTGGCTCGGTGGACACTGGGCACTGGATTAAGCCGTGGCCAGACCGCACATGCAGGCATTTTTTGCCGCTTGGGGGGCGCGGGGGGGATGTTTTTTGGTGAGCGCATCTCATTTTTTGGCAATAACGCGCAGAGGCAGGGAGACGCCGATGGTGGCGCAGGTTTCCAAAACCTGCTGTGCCGCCGATTTCCGAATCGGCGTCCCGCAGGCGGGTTGGGAAACCCGCGACACATTAGACTTGGAAGTCTGCGCCACAAAAACCGGGATGCGCCCTTTTTGGTGGTGGGGGGGGGGGTATTTTTTGGTTAAATTAACCTTGATTAACCTTGATTTGCCTTGATTAACCTTGATTGGGATCGCCGCCTCCTCAACGCAAAGCCGCCAAGTCGCAAGGACGCGATATCCGCCTTGATTGGGCGGGCATGGTTCATTCACGGGAAGGACTGTATCACAACTGCGAATGTTTGTCAAGTTCTATCAAACATTATTTAGCAGGAAAGAACCCTGCGGCCGCCGGGGGCGGCCGAAGCCGGAGCCGCCCCCGCCTGATTTTTTCAAACCGCGAACCACGCGAACCACGCGAACCCCTGGGATTTTTGACAGGATGGACAGCATGGACAGGATTTCGGAATAAAAGACGGGGCGCCGCCAGCCGGCACCGAATCCGGAATTGCCCGCGGAATGACGCAGCGATGCGGCCGGCACCATGTTTACCGGGTCGCAAATTCTCTGTCGCGGCAGAGTTATTCACCGTCGGCTGCGGGGAGCTTCCGCGGGCTCTCCTCGCCGCCGGTTGAATAACTCTGGAAATCGTATCAGAAACGGAGGCCCGGCCCTTCCACTTCCACGAGGCGTTGACGGAAGGTGGATGGAGGAATGGGGGCGCCGTCATGTTGAACATGCCGCGCGCGGATCATGAGCCGGCCACCGCATTTTTGGCTGTGATTCGGGAACGACGCGGGTAATCTCTCCTGGATGACAGCGACTGTTTTGCCATATCCGGGAGTATTTCCGGGGTTGCTCAAAGATTATTGCCGGCAAACGGGCGAGGCGATCGGCGCCAACAGACACCACGACACCCGGCGGCATTTGTTGCTGAATTTTCTCCGTGAGGCTTTCGGAATTGACCCGGTGGAGGTTGAACTCGAACACAAGATCAAAGTTGGTGAATTGCGCGGACGGATTGACGCTCTCTATCGGCATGTCATCGTCGAGGTCAAAAGCGACTTCGACAAAGAGAGGCAGGACGCGCAACTGGAATTGAAAAAGTATTTTGCCTCCCGGCCGCGCCCCGCGGAATATATCGGCATTGTCACGGACGGACGGCGCTTCGAGGCCTGGCATCTCAATCACCGCGGCGAACTTGTATCAATCAGTCAGGTTGCGCTGCGAGAGGATGACCCGCTGGCGGCCTGGCGCTGGCTGGACCAATTTCTTTCGACTGGCATTCGGCGAGTTCCGACCAGCGACGAGCTGGTGAGTCGTTTTGGCGCGCAAACAGCCATCTTCTCCAAGGCATTCGATGGGTTGCTGGCGCTTTATGAAGAAGTCAAGAACGAGCCGCTGGTCTCGGTGAAATTCCGCGAATGGAACGCGCTGCTTGCAAAAGTCTATGGCTCGCCACTTGGCAAACCCGCGCTTTTCATCAACCACACCTATCTGACGTTGATTTCCCGCATCATCGTGACCCTCGCCCTCCAAGGCGAGGCGCCACAGAGAGGGGATTTGCGCGGACTGCTGGACGGCTCGTTTTTTTCCCGGCAACTCAAACTCAAAAACCTCGCGGAGCCGGATTTCTTTTCGTGGGCCCTTGAGACCAGAGCCGAGGACGAGTTTCTTGCGTTGCTTGAGAATCTATTCCGACATTTCGGTGTCTATGACTTTTCGCAACTAACCGAGGATGTCCTCAAAAACCTCTATCAGGAGATGGTGGATCCGGAAACCCGCCACGACCTCGGCGAATACTACACGCCAGACTGGCTGGCGGAGTTGACGCTTGAACGCCTGGGGTACAAAGGCGGTAAAATTCTCGACCCCGCGTGTGGGTCGGGAGGGTTCCTTTTTGCCGCCATCAATGCGCTGCGCAAATCTGGAAAGAAAGGAGACAAACTTGTCGCCAGCGCGCTCCTGAATGTGATTGGGATTGATGTTCATCCGGTCGCTGTGCTCATGGCCAAAGCCAACATGGTCCTGGCGTTGCGCGATGAATTGCGGGATTTCCCGGGCGACGTCACGCTGCGCGTTTACATGGCGGACACACTGATGGCCGAGGAGGACAAAAGGCAGGGGGTGCTGACCATTCCAGTGAGCGGGGAAGGAGCGTTTTACATTCCGCTTGCCACCGTCGCCCGCGGGAACCTTGATGAATTGATTGATTTCTTGAGCGATCTTGCCCATCGCGGAAGCAAGAATGACGAAGCCGCGGAAAAGGCCGCCCTGGCCGTCAACATGCGTCTTAAAAGTCTCACGGCCAACAAGGAGGACTTTTGGTGGAAGCAGAATTTCAAACTCCTGATGAGGCTCGACCAACAGCGGCGCAACACGATCTGGGCTTACATTCTAAAGAACGCCTATCGTCCGGAATTTCTGCGCAGGGGAAAAGTTGACTACATCGCGGGAAATCCGCCGTGGCTGGGTTATGCTTTCATCAAAGACAAGGGCTATCAAAGGCGGATCAAGGAACTCAGCCTTGAACATGGCTTGCTTGCGAAAGAGGACGGGAAGCTCTTTACGCGGATGGACGCGTGGTCGGTCTTTTTCGTCCATTGCGAGGCGGAATTTCTGCGGGAAGGCGGGCGGATAGGTTTTGTGCTGCCCAAGAACGCGATGCTGCCCGCGAAACAGAATGTACGATTTCAACAACGCGGCTTCACGGAACTGCACGACTTGAGCGGGGTGACGCCGCTTTTCAACATCCACTCCTGCCTGGTTCTCAGGTGCGGCGAAGAAAGAACCTCGGGCATTCCTCTGACCGAATGGCATGGCAAGCTGTCGCGCAAGAACATGAGCTTGCGGGATGCCAGACAAACGCTCCAAAGTGAGACCCGAAAACTCGATCTGGTGTTTGCTCCAGAGGCCAAATCCCCTTACTTCGAGCGGTTCTTTCAGGGCGCGACACTGGTTCCCCGCGCGTTGTGTTTCGTCAAGCCGGTCGCGGACGCGCAATTGAACCGCCAGGCCCCCTTCCTGCGCACTTCGGACGAGGTGCTGGAGGACGCAAAGAAGCCTTGGACGATGCGGATAGAAGGCCAGGTGGAGAGCAAGCATCTCTTCGGGACGGTGCTGGCCAAAGACCTCATGCCTTTTGTGGTTCGCAAATTCTCCCTTGTGGTTTTGCCCTTGCTCCTCACAAGACAAGGTGACTTGGCGATGATAAACGCGGTGGAAGCGTTAAGCCAGGGCGAGAAACACGCCTACGATTGGTTTTCGAAAACAGAGGAAATCTGGGCGCGTCACAGGAAGGATTCCGCCGCAAGCCTTGCGGGGAGGCTCGATTACCAAAGAACATTGACCACTCAAAACGTTCGCGCGAGGTTTTGTGTGATTTACAACCAATCGGGCACAAACCTTTCCTCGTCGCTGGTCACGAAAGAGGAATTTAAGCGTGTCGGCGAGCTTCCGATTCGGGGATACGTGATAGACTCCAAAACCTATTACCACTACGCAAACTCCGAGGAGGAGGGCCATTACCTGGCGGGCATTCTCAACACACAGTTTGTCAACGAAGCGATCAAGCCGTTGCAGCCGGAAGGCGCGATGGGTCCGCGCGACATTCACCGCCGCCCGTTTGAAGCTTGCATGATCCCGCTTTTCGATCCCGGGGACAAACTCCACCAACAAATTGCCCAAATTGCTTGCGAGGCCCTGGCGGAACTCCTTTCGGTCGTCCCCAAAATGCAATTGCCCGTCGCGGCCGCCCGGTCCGCCGCTCGTGAACTTGTCGCTGGAAAGTTGGGCCGCCTGAATGAACTCGCAGTCAAGCTCCTGAACACGCGGCCCGCGCGTTACCCGGAATACAAAAGCACGGGGATGATATTGCGCGATTTGCTCTAAAAAGTCGTCTTCAGCCCAAATCTCAGGGGTGGGGCAGGATTAAGATTAGGATTAGGATTAAGAGGGGAACCCCAAAAATGAAACGCACCCATACATGGACGGCCATTGCCGAACTCACGGGACGATCACGCGCAGGGACTTGGGCTGCACCCAGAGGGTGGCGGGGAGCCGGCCCACGTTCTCGCCGTCCAGTTGCAAGAGGACCCGGCTGGGGCTGGTCAATGTGACCGACGGGACCGCCAAGCGCGCCGCGCCGCAATACAGGGACAGGCTTCCCGTCAAGAATCCGGCCAGGATCGCGGGGGAGCGGGCCAGGCTGACTTTTGGGATCACGCAGACATCCAGCAGGCCGTCGTCCATCCGGGCGTTGGGAAAGAGGGGAAAGGGGCCGCCGTAAAAGCGGCCGTTTCCCAGAGCGACCCATTGGCCGGAAAAGGCGGCGGGCTGGATGGGGCGGCAACTGGACGGTGCCGGACTTGGATTGAACGAACCCCTCTCCCTGGCCCTCTCCCCGCTTTGCGGGGCGAGGGAATTGTCATCTTCGGGCGGTTGGCGCAGATCGTTGCCAGCACTCTCCGCACC
>JBEKAN010000039.1:0-17448 GCA_050015895.1 Verrucomicrobiota bacterium | reverse complement strand
GGTGTTTGGTGGCGATGGAAGAACGGGAGCGCCGCGAGATTGCGCCGCCGCCGGGCGGGTCGCTGGCCCTGGCGGCGGTCGCGGGCAGCCTGGTGGGGATTGGAGGATTAAGCCGGTATTCGTTTGCGTGGATGATTGTGCCGGTCCTTTTGTTCATCCGGGTGTTTTTCAACCGGCAGCGCGGGAGACTGTGCCTGTGGACGGCGATTTCCTTTTTGGCGGTCATGGGACCCTGGATCACGCGCAATCTGGCGCTGAGCCAAACCCCCTTCGGCACGGCTGGCTACGCGCTGCTGGAAAACACGCCGCCGCTGCCGGAGGACCGCGACCGTCTGGAACGCTCCCTGCATCCCAACGCCGCGGGCCTGAACGGGCTGACGCCGCGGGACGTGGTCAACAAATTTCTGGTCAACGGGGAGGAGATCCTGGGAGGCGACCTGCCCCGGCTGGGGGGCAACTGGGTGTGCGCGTTCTTTCTGTGCGGTCTGCTCCTGCCCTACCGCAGCCCCGCGTTGAGGCGGTTTCGATTTTTTCTGATTTGGTCCCTGGCGCTGATGGCTGTGGCGCAGGCGCTGGGCCAGACCCATCTGAGCACGGACGCGCCGGGAATCAACTCCGAAAATCTGCTGGTTCTGCTGGCGCCGCTGGCATTGGTCTTTGGCACCGGGGTTTTTTTCACGCTGCTGGACCAGATTTCGCACCCCGACCCGAAGGCCCGCAACGCGGTGGTGGTGATTTTCGGCGTTGTGATGTGCATGCCGCTGCTGCTGGATCTTCTGGGGCCGCCCAGTGCGCCGGCCCTCTCGCCCTTCCACGTCCAAAAGACAGCGGCCATGATGGAGCCGGACGAGTTGATGATGAGCGACATCCCGTGGGCGGTGGCATGGTACGGGGCGCGTCCATGCCTCTGGCTGACTCTGGATGACGCCGGGACGTTTGAGGAAATCAACCGCCTCAAGCCGGTGCGGGCGATTTTTCTGACCCGTCGGACATCCGACCGGCGGTTTTCTTCGCAAATGCTTGGTAATCAACAAGGTTGGGAGTATTTCATGCTCAACAGTCTGCCCAGCGGGTTTCACGGCGAGGTGCCGGAGGGGTTTGGGGCCGAATATGGGCTGACGAACGGCTCCTTAGACTATTTGCCCGACCAAATGTTCATTAGTAATTCAAATCGCTGGCAGGCAGGATTCGGGGGGTGGAAAAAAAAGTGAATAAAAATCATTTTTTCCTTTGACAATCCTGGGAGGTGGCCTTAAAACACGTGGAAATGGACGAAGCCCGGTTTGGCGGGTTTGTGTCTGTCAAGGCAGCATGACTCAATATTTTTATGAAAAAACTTTTAGCATACGTTGGTTTGGCGACCGTTGGGGCGACGACAATGCAGGCGCAATTCAATCCCGGCCTGAGCCCGGAGGAATTGGCCAAACCCTGGTCCTTGGCGGCCACGATCCGGGGTTTTTATGATGACAACTACCTGACCCTGCCCAATGTGCAGCCCGACGGCGTGCGCAAGCGCAGTTCGTACGGGGTGGAGTTCAGCCCGATGATCTCGTGGAACTACGCGCCCGAGCAGACGACCATCGGCGTCAACTATGTTTATGACGTGCGGTACTTTGACGACCGGAACAATCCCGAGACCTTCTCCCACATCCTCAACGCCTCGGACCAGTCGCACCTGTTCAACGCCAACATCAGCCACACTTTTTCGGAACGGTTCAGCATGCAGGCCGCGGACACCTTCATTTACTCCAGCGAGCCGACCGTGCAGGAGCAAACGGGCGGCGGGCTGCTCTCGGCGTACACGTTGGGAGACTATATTCACAACACCGGCACGATCGGCGGCACAACGATGCTGACCAAGCAACTGGACCTGAAGACCTCGTACCAGAACGACGTTTATGCTTATATGCAATTGGGACCCGGCAGCCGTTCCGCGCTGCTGGACCGCATGGAGCAGCTGGTTTCAGGGGACTTGGATTGGAAAGCGACCGAGGCTCTGACCGGGATTTTGGGCTACCAATACGAACACGTCGGGTTCACCAGCCCGTACCCGATTATCCTCGGCCCTCCCAATGTTTACAGCCAAGAGCGCGACAACGACTCGCATTTCGCTTATATCGGGGCGGACGAGCAGTTCACGCCGCAGTTGGTCGGACGCATTCGAGCCGGCGCGCAATACGTGATTTTCAACCGCGCCCCAACGTACGCAAGCGAGGTGAGTCCGTATGTGGACGCGTCGCTGACCTGGCAGTACATGAAGGGTTCGACCTTGCAAGCCGGAGTGAAACACGAGCACAATGCCACCGACGTGGTGGGCATCAACCCGGCGGCCAATGGAAACCCGGTGTTGGACAGCGAGGCGACGGCGGGATATGTGGACCTGACTCAGAAGATCGCAGGGGCTCTGACCGGAAGTTTGCTGGGCCAGTTCCAGCACTCGGTTTTCAACGGGGGCGCTGACGACGGGGAACATGACAACTTCATGATTTTGGGCGCGAACTTGGGCTATCGTTTCAGCCCTTATTGGAGCGCCGAGACCGGGTACAACTGGAACAAGCTGGTGTCCAGCGTTCCATTCGCCGGCACGCAACGGGACTACACGCGCAACGAGGTGTACATCGGCCTCAAGGGCGAGTTTTGACAAATCAAACCCCGACAAACACATTTGACCTTTAGGTCAGAAAGCTAGAACGTGGCGTTCGCGCGCGGTCTAGCTTTGTTTTTTTGACTATGGACGCCCCCACTACAGCCGAGACCCCGGAGATCAAACTGCATTTTTTGGACTACTGGCGGGTGATCCGGCTGCGCCGGAGCCTGATTTTGACCGTGTTCCTGCTGTGCCTGGTCACCAGCGCGATCTTGAGTTACTCGCTGCCCAAACAGTATCAAAGCACGGTGGGAATTGAGGTTCAGAAGGACGAGCCCACGGTGTCGGTGTCCACCCAGGGCTACCAGCCGATCCAGGGGTGGGATCCGTACTGGCTGACGACGCAATTCAAGATCATCACCGCGTGGGATATTTTATGCCCGGTGATCACCAACCTGAATCTGACGCATTATCTGGCCCACCAAGCCGACGAGCAGGACTGGTCCCTGGACCAGACCTACAAGATTTTGTCCAGGAAAGTGGACGTGGAGCAGACCCGGGGCACAAGCCTGATTGAAATCTCCGTCCGGAACCCCGATTGGGACATGGCGGCGAACATCGCCCAAAAAATCGCCGAAACGTATCAACAGTACCGCTTGGAATCCTGGCAGAGCGGCCGCAATGTGGGGGTTGTGGCCTTGGAGCAGCAAGTCAACGCCGCGCACGCCACCCTGACCAATCAGATGGCGCAGTTGGACGAAATGCGGGAAACGTCGGGCATTCCGGATTTTGACCCCGGGTCGCAACAAGGGGCGGGCGAGTCCATTTACACCCAAACCATCCGCATGCTCGAATCGCGGCTGATTGACGCGGTGGTGGATTACAACGACCACAGCAACACCCTGGCCAATCTAAACAGCCTCCGCGAAAAACACCTTCTGGCGTCGGCGCTGCCCACGGAAATCCGGGGACAACTGGATCCGGATTTGTTCCTGCTGGAAGAGCGGCTGCACCACGCGGAGGACAATTTGACCGAAGCCCGCGAATCGGGGTACGGCACCAGTAACGAGAAGTACATCTCGGCGCAGAGAGCCTTGGAAGAGGCCACCAACGCCTACGCCGCGAAAATCGAGGGGATCATGTCCGGCTGGGCGGGTGTGGTGTCCCATGACAAAGGCCAGCTTGACACGATCACCCAGTTGGAGGAGCAGGCCAAGGTGAAGCTCTACGAGGAGGCAAGAAGGACCCGCTCCTATTTCACCCTGAAGCGCGATGTGGAAGGCGGAACACGCAACTGGGAAGATTTGAACCGTCTTCTCACGCAACAAAAGGTGGAGGCCCTGCAGCCACTGCGACCCACCGTCATCATCCATGACCCGGCCCGCCCGGACAAGCGGCCTGTCAGGTCGTGGTACATTTACATGATTCCGGGGGTCCTGGTGGGGCTGATCGTGGGGGTGGGCCTGGCGTTCTTCATCGAGTACCTGGACACCAGCGTCAAGACGATTGACGACGTCGAGCGGGCGCTTTCGGCGCCGGTGCTGGGGGTCATTCCGCAGAACGTGGGCAATGTGATCGAGGAAGGGGCGGAAAGCCCGCACGCGGAGGCGTACCGGGTGTTGCGCACCAATCTTTTGTTCTCGCGCAAGGATGAGAACTGGAACACCATCACCGTGCTCAGCGGCGGGGCTGGAGAGGGCAAGACCACCACGCTGCTCAACCTGGCCACTGTGTTCGCGCAGAACGGCCAGCGCATCCTGGTGGTGGATTCGGACTTGCGCCGCCCCAGCGCGCACCGGATGCTGCGCCTGAGCAACGCCATAGGGCTGACGGATTTGCTGCTCAACAAAGAAATGACGCTGGAGCAGGTGATCCTGAAAACCAAGCTGCCCACCCTGGATTTTCTGCCCAGCGGCAAGCTGCCCAGCAGTTCGATGAGCATATTGGCCTCCACCCAGATGAAGGACACCATCCGGGAGCTCAAGCGGCGGTACGACTTTGTGTTCTTCGACTCCCCCCCGCTTCTGGGCGTGAGCGACGCCTCGGTTCTGGCCAGCGAGATGGACATGGTGATTCAGGTCATCCAGTATCGGAGATACCCGACGCCGATGACGCTGCGGGCCAAGCAGATGATTCAAAAGGTGGGCGGCAATCTCATGGGTCTGGTGCTCAACAACATCAACATGAGCCAGGATGAGCACTATTATTATTACAGCGGGTACTACGAGTATGACACTTCCTCGAACAAAAACGACTCCACAGTTGTCCAACTCAGTGACGCGGCAGCCAAGGCCAAAGTTGAGATCAAGCAGAAGTATTGACAAGTGCTCCTGGCGAGTCGCAACCGTATAAATATGAGATTGTTACAACATGGTGCGCGGCAATTCACCTGGGTGGTTTGTCTGGCGGCAACGGCTTTGGTCATGGCCGGCTGCGTTCCCCCGCCCAAAGGACCGGCAACCGAACCGCGGCCGCGCGGGACCACCCCGCTGCAAATCGGGGACAGGATAGAAGTGGATGTGACGGGAACCCCCCTGCCTGTGGAACCGGCAATCATGGATATTTCCGACAAGGGCACCATTACGCTTGCCCACATCAACCACCCCATTGAAGCCGCCGGAGAATCTCCGGAGGGACTCGCGGAAATTATTCGGACCAACCTGGTGCCCGACTATTACACTCATGCCAATGTGACCGTGCTCCCAAGGGAGCGCTATTTTTATGTCAGCGGGGAAGTCAACCCCGGGCCGACCAGTGGCAGGGTGTTGTATTTGAGCCGCATCACCGTGACCAAGGCCATCGCCTCGGCGGGGGGCTTCACCGAGTACGCGGCCAAACACAGAGTGAAGTTGACCCGGCTGGACGGGACGATTTATACTGTGGATTGTGTGAAAGCCCTGGATGCTCCCAAGTTGGATCTGGAGGTTTTCCCCGGTGATAAAATTGATGTTCCGCGAAGGAGTTTTATCGAAGCACTCACTGGCAGGTAGCTCCAATGTCCGGGCAGCCGCAGCCCCCCCTGACCCTCGCCGCCATGGTTCAGCTTCACATTCTCTCCGGGAGCAAGGCGGGGGCGCGATTCACCGGGACGCGCTTTCCCATCCAGATCGGGCGCGCCGCGGAGGCGGACCTTTCGGTGGACGAGCCGGGCGTCTGGCCGCGGCACCTCGCCATCACCCGGCAGCCACAAGGTCTGGTTTGTCAGGCCCAAGGCAACGCGCTGGTCAGCGTCAACGACGTGCCGGTGAATGAGACGGTCCTGCGCAATGGAGACGTCATTTCCATTGGCGCACTGAAGATTCAGTTCGCGCTGGCCCCGGTTCGTCAATCCAGTCTGTTGGCGCGCGAATGGCTCCTTTGGACCGCCCTGGCAATCCTCTGCCTGGGTCAGGTGGCGCTGATTTGCCGCCTGATTCGGTAAGAGGGCGCACCCCGCCGCCAGCTTGATCCGCGCCGGGTTCTTCAATGCCGGAAATGGCGCACGCCGGTGAAGGCCATGGCCATGTTCCGCTCATCGGCGGCGACGATCACCTCCGCGTCGCGCACGGAGCCGCCGGGCTGGATGGCCGCTGTGGCGCCGGCTTCCGCGGCGGCCACCAAACCATCGGCAAATGGGAAAAAGGCGTCGCTGCAAACCACGCTGCCTTGGAGGGAAAGACCGGCCTCCTTGGCCTTCCAGACGGCCAAACGGCTCGAATCCACCCGGCTCATCTGGCCCGCCCCGATCCCCAGTGTGCGGTCCGGCCCGGCATAGACAATGGCGTTGGATTTGACGTGCTTGACCACCCGCCACCCAAACAACATCGCCTCCAGCTCCGCCTCCGTCGGCCGACGACGGGTGACAATTTTCAAATCCCCCTCCCCGACCTCTTTTCTGTCGCTTTCCTGCACGAGCAGGGAATCGGCGCCGACGCCGCGAAACTCCCACGGACTGGCCGAGCGGGGACATTTCAAGACTTTGAGCAGACGGAGATTCTTCTTCTTGCGCAGAAGATCCAGCGCGTCCGGGTCAAAATCCGGGGCGACAATGACCTCGCTGAAGATTTCGGCGACGGCTGCGGCGCAAGGCAGATCGAGGGTCCGGTTGACGGCAATAATGCCCCCGAAAGGCGCCTGTTTGTCCGTGGCAAAGGCTTTCTCCCAGGCCTCCCGCAAGGAGGTCCCCCGCCCCACCCCGCACGGGTTGGTGTGCTTGAGGATGGCCAGCGCCGGCGGGCCGCCGGCAAACTCCCCCGCCAGATTCGCGGCCGCGGTCAAGTCGAGGATATTGTTGCAGGAAAGCTCCCGGCCGTGAAGCTGCTGAAAATACTCCGCGAACCCCCCGTAGAGCGCGGCGCGCTGGTGGGGGTTCTCCCCGTAGCGCAACTCCTGGACGCGCGGCATGTCCAACCGCAGCCGCGCCGGCCACGGCTGGCCTGGCTCCACAGGCGCGCCGGGAAACATGACGCCGGATGGCGGCCCGGACACGCCGAATGTCTTGGAGAGCCAGGCGGCGATCTGCCCGTCATAAGCCGCCGTGCGGGCAAAGACCCGCACAGCCAGCCGCTGGCGCAATTCCGGGGTGGTGTTGCCGGTGGCGGTGATTTGAGCGGCCACCTCCGCGTAATCGGCGGGGTCCGCCACCACGGTCACGCTTTGGTGGTTTTTGGCCGCGCTGCGCAGCATGGAAGGGCCGCCGATGTCAATGTTCTCAATCGCCTCCGCCAGGGTCACGCCGGGCCGTGCGACGGTTTGCTCGAAGGGATAGAGATTGACCGCCACCAGGTCAATCGGTTTGATGTCGTGCTTGCGGACGGCCGCCTCATGCGCGGGATTGCCCCGCAGATAGAGAAGGCCGCCGTGAATCCTGGGATGGAGGGTTTTGACGCGGCCATCGAGCATTTCGGGGAATTCGGTGTAGGCGCTCAGATCGCTGACCATGATCCCCTTTTCGCGCAGGGCCTTGGCCGTGCCGCCGGTGGAGATGATCTCGACGCCCGCCGCGGCGAGGGCCTGTGCAAAGGGGATCAGGCCGGTTTTGTCGAACACCGAAAGGAGCGCGCGTTGAATCTTTGACATAAACGGGGCTAAATTCTCCACAAGCCGGGGTGGAGTCAACTGATTTGCGGCTAAATCATGCGCGCCGGCGAAGCGACGCCACCCAGGCCCCGTCCACCTGGTCCACAAACGGCAGCAACTGCCGCTGGTTTTCCAGGGCGAATTCTCCGTGCTCCTTGAGAAACTCCCGCGTCACATCCTCATTTTCTTCGGGTTCCAGGCTGCAGGTGCTATAGACCAGTCTGCCACCCGGCTTGAGCTGGGCGGCGACCCGGCGCAACATCGCCCCCTGCCGCGGAGGCAGTCTCTCCAACTCCTGCGGACGAAGGCGCCAGCGCAAGTCCACCCGCCGCCGCAACACACCGGTGTTGGAACACGGCGCGTCCACCAGAATCCGGTCGAAGGGGCCTGCGACGGCGGCGTACGAGGCCGTGGCCTGGACACAATCCACGCCCAACCTGGCGCAATTCTCCACCAGGCGCCGCAACCGCGGCGGTTGAGTGTCGTGGGCGAGAATGCGCCCCCGGTTGCCCATCCGCTGCGCGATGTAGGTGGTCTTGCCTCCGGGAGCGGCGCAGAGATCGAGGATGTCATCCCCCGGCTGCGGATCCAACTCGCGCACCGCCAGCAAGGTGCTGGGATCCTGGACATAAAAGAACCCCCTCTGGAACTCGCTCCATTCCGCCAGGCTGGGATGGGAATGCAATTCAAACACCAGGTCCTCCCCTGTCCAATCCCAGTGGCGCGCGGTGAATCCGATCCCTTGCGCCCGCCACAGCGCGGTCAACGCCGGCGCGTCGGTTTTCAAGAGGTTCAGGCGGGCGAAGGTCGGCGGGTGCGAATTATCCCACTCCAGCAGTTGCGCGGTTTTCTCCGGCCCCCAGCGGGCCCGCCATCGGTCCACCAGCCAGGCGGGATGGGAATAGCCCAGCGCCGGGTCCTCCCGCTTGAGCGCCTCCAGTTGGAGGAGGGTCGCCTCCCGCTGGCGGAGAGAGGCGCGGAAAACGGCGTTCAGAAAGCCCGTTTGCGCCGCGCAACCCAGATGGCGCGCCAACTCCACCGTCTCATGCACCGCCGCATGGGCGGGGATTCGTTGGAGCCAAAAGATCTGATACAGCCCCAGCCGGAGGAGAAGTTGCACGAGGCCCGCCTGGGGACGGGCGCTGGTTTTGCGCGCGATCAGCCAGTCGAGGGTCATTTCCCAGCGGACCATTCCATAGACCAGCTCCTGGCAAAGGGAGCGGTCCAGGCGGGTCAAAGGGGCGCGGGCCAGTTCCTGTTCGAGCAGAGTCTCCACGTATTCCCGGCTGGTCCGCCGCCTGCGCAAAACGCGGATGGCAATTTCTCTTGGACTTTCGCGGCTCACACTTCATAATACACCGGTCATGGACTCTGGAAACAAGCAATGAAAGAAGACATCGAAAAACTCGTCGCCTCCGGGAAGCTGAGCCGCCAGCAAGTGGAACCCCTGACCCGTCTGGCGGAGGACGGGTTTTGCTTCCATCGCAGTTGGGGATTTGGGAGAATCACTTCGTCCGATCCGGTCTTTGGCCGCTTCACCATTGATTTCCAGGAAAAACCCGGCCACGTGATGGACATGGCGTTCGCGGCGGAATCGCTGAAGCCCATCCCCAAAAGCCATATTTACGCGCGCAAGGTTTCCGACCTGGAGACCCTCCGGCAAATGGCCGCGTTGCATCATTTGGACTTGATCAAACTGGTGCTGCAAAGCTTCGGCGACCGGGCCACTGTGGACCAAATCCAGCAGGTACTTGTCCCGGATGTCATCAAGGATGACTGGAAGAAATGGTGGGAGGCGGCCAAACGGGAACTCAAGAAGGACGGGCATTTCCAGGTTCCGCTCAAGAAATCCGAGCCGATCGTTTACCAAGTCAAGGAAGTCTCGCTGCAAAGCCGGTTGATGGCCGAATTCCGCGCGGCCAAGGGATTGAAAGCGCGCCTGAACGCCGCCACCGAAGTCCTGAAAAACGCCTCCGATCTGGACGACCAAGCCGCCGCCGCCACGGAAATCGTGCCGACGTTGAACGCCGAAATCGCCACCCACCAGCGCACTCAGCCCGCCGTGGCCTTGGAGGCCATTTTTATCCGCGATGAGATTCGCGCGGCGGTCGGGACGCCGGAAGTGGAGGGCGAGATTTCCGGCCTGGCCGTCTGGGTGCAGGAATCCGCGCGGGTCGGCCCGCTGTTGGACCAAATCCCGGCGGCCAAACATCGGCGCGCGCTTCAATCCTTCAAGGAATCCTTGAAAGAGGCCTGGCCGGGGGTGCTGCTCGGCTCGCTCAACCAAGTGTCGGCCAAGTTGGCGGGAGAAGTGGCCCACGCCCTGATCGCGGGGGGAAAATGGGAGCAGTTGAAGGAGATGCTGGCGCGCCTGATCAGCCAGCACCAGGCGGGCAGCGAACTGCTCCTCTGGCTGGCCAAGGAGCGGTCCGACGCCTTTGCCGACATTCTGGGGCCGGAGGTCTTCCGCGCCATGCTTACGGCGATGGAGCGGGACCAGTTCAACGAGAAGCGGTCCAACAAGCTGCGGGATTTCATACTGGATGATCCGACCCTGCTGGTGGAGCTGATCGGATCGGCCGACCTGGAGGTGATCAAGGATTTGACGCGCGCACTGCAGCTCTCCCCCTGCTTTGACGACATGGACAAGCGTTCGCTGCTGGCGCGCATCGTCAAGAGCTACCCGGCCGTGCAAACGATGATCTCCGGGGAGCAATCCCGGGAGAAGCAGGAAACCAGCCTGGTGGTCTCCTGGGAGAGCCTGGAGCGGCGGAAGAACGAATACGCGGAGCTGGTGCAAAAGGCCATTCCCGCCAACTCCAAGGAAATCGCCGTGGCCCGGAGCTACGGCGATTTGCGCGAGAACCATGAATACAAGGCCGCCAAGGAGACGCAAAAGATCCTCATGCGCCGCAAAGGCGAGTTGGAATCCCAGCTTGTCCGCGCCCGCGGCAGTGATTTCGCCAACCCCCGCACCGACGTCGTGAGCATCGGCACCACCGTCTCGGTGACGGACCTGGACCATCAGCACACCGAGCAATTCACCATCCTTGGGGCCTGGGACTCCGATCCCAACAAAGGGGTCATCAGCTACCTGACCGCAGTGGGCCAATGCCTGCTCAACGCCAAACCCGCCCAGGAGGTGGAAGTCCCGGTCGAGGGCGGAATGAAGCGCTACCGGGTGGAGACAATTTCCGCTTTCAAGCCGGCCTGAGTCGCTCGTCCATCAGCTCCGCGGGTGAAATTTGCGGTGGACCTCCCGCAGGCGCCGGCCGTCCAAATGGGTATAGACTTCGGTGGTGCTGATGCTGGCGTGGCCCAGCAACTCCTGAATCACGCGCAAATCGGCGCCGTTTTCCAGCAAGTGGGTGGCAAAACTGTGCCGCAGCATGTGGGGCGTGAGGTTGCGCCCGATCCCCGCGCGCGCCGCGCGCCTCTTGAACCGCAGCCACAACGTCACCGCCGCGAAGGGTGTGCCGCGCCGCGTCAGAAGGAGATTGGCCGGGGACCTGGCCGTGACCAATTTGGGGCGGCCCGCGGTGAGAAAGCGCCGGATGGCCTCCACCGCCTTGCGTCCCAGCGGCACGACGCGTTCCTTGTTGCCCTTGCCAATGACCGTGACAAAACCGGCCTCCAGGTGAAGCTGCTCGAGCCGGATGCCGCGCAACTCGGCCAGGCGCAGCCCGGAGGCGTAGGCCAGTTCCAACGCGGCCTGGTCGCAGAGCGAGGAGGGGTCGCCGGGGGTTTCCAGATCGAGCAACTTCTTGACTTCGGCGCTGGAAAGACACTGGGGCAGGCGTTTCCAGCGGCGCGGCAGTGAAAGGTTTTCGGCGAGGTTTTGGGGCAGATGCCGTTCGGCCTCGGCGAAGGAGTAAAACGCCCGCAAGGCGGCGATTTGGAGGTAAAGCGACTCCGAGCTGAGCCTGCGGGCGGACTGCGGCGCCGGCTCCTTCAACGCGCGCGAGCGTTCGTCATTGACGAACGCGAGGAGATGAGACAACTCAACCCCCTTCCAGTCGTCCAAGCCCCGCCGCGCCGCCCAAAGGATGAAGTTTTGCAGGAGGGCGGCGTAAGTTTTTTGGGTCTGGAGCGAAAGCCCGCGCTCATGCCGCAAATAGGACAAAAAATCTTCGAGCAGGTTTTGCATGGCGGCGGGGGACGGCGGGAGGCCCGGCTAGAGATCGCGGCCGGTCAGCAGCTTGTAGGCGTCCAGATATTTCTCGGTCGTTTTGGCGATGACCGTTGGCGGGAGGGCGGGTGCGGGCGGCTGCTTGTTCCAGGAAAGGGTTTCCAGATAATCGCGCACGAACTGCTTGTCGAAACTGGGCTGACCGCGGCCCGGCTGGTACTGCGCCGCCGGCCAGAAACGGGAGGAATCCGGGGTGAGGACTTCATCAATGAGGATCAATCTGCCGTCTTGCAGGCCGAATTCCAATTTGGTGTCGGCGATGATGATGCCGCGCTGCAAGGCATAATCGGCGGCGAAGCAATAGATTTTCAAGGTGAGATCGCGCGCCTTCTCCGCCACATCGGCGCCGACGAAGCGGCAGGCCTCCTCGAAGGAGATGTTTTGGTCATGCCCGCTTTCCGCCTTGGTGGCGGGGGTGAAGACGGGGGCGGGAAGGCGGGAGGATTCGGACAGGCCGGTGGGGAGCTTGATGCCGCAAACACAACCGGTTTTCTGGTAATCCTTCCAGCCCGATCCGGCGAGATAACCGCGCACGACGCATTCGATGGCCAGGGGCTGGGTCTTGTGGACCCGCATGCTGCGGCGGGCCAGGACGCCGGAAAACGCCTCCAATTCCCGCGGCAGCGGGTCGGCGGGGCCGGCGGCCAGGTGATGGGCGGTCAAATGCGCCAGGAGATCAAACCAAAAGAAAGAAAGCTGTGTGAGGACCTCGCCTTTGCGCGGAATGCCGTTGGGCATCACGCAATCGAAAGCCGAGATGCGGTCGGTGGCGACGAAGAGCAAAGACTCGCCGAGATCGAAGATTTCCCGGACCTTGCCGCTCTTGACCTTTTTGACACCGGGCAAGTCCAATTCGAGCAGTGGTTCCTTCAACATGGGGGAAATTATAGGGGCAAAGTCAAAAGTGCAAAGCGCAAAATCTGGAAAAGGGGAAAATCACCTTTCTGCCGCTCGAAAAGGTTGCAATCCGCCGCGCTTGTGTGATAATCGGCGGCGAAATCCATTTATATGTCATTTGAAAGCACAGTCCGGCGATTCTCCGTCGCTCACCCCTTGTCCCTGTTCCAGAACCGGCTCTGGCTGGTTTGCCTGGGACTGCTGGTTTTGACCCGCCCGCTGTCGGCCCAGTTTTTCCTGCCGACCACGGACCGTCAGGACATCAACCTGAACACCAACTGGCTGTTCATCCAGGAGGACGTCACCAACGCGTACGCGACCAACTTCAATGATTCGGCCTGGACGAACATCAATTTGCCGCACACCTGGGACATTCCCGACGGGCAGTCCTACCCCGGCTCGAATTACTACGAGGGCATCGGTTGGTATCGGACCTATTTCACTGTGGGCACCAACGGGGGAGGAGGGCGGGGAAGAGGAGGAGGCGGAGGGGGATCGATGTACCCAGTGCGCTACTTTCTGAAATTTGACGGGGCTTTTTTGGTGGCGGATGTGTACGTCAACGGGACTTTCGTGGGGGAACACCAGGGGGGATTTTCGGCTTTTGTTTTTGATGTGACCACCAATCTCATCGCGGGCGGGGCCACCAACGTGGTCGCCGTCAAATTGAACAACGGCGTCAACAGCGGCCCGACCACCAACATCCCGCCACTGGCCGGGGATTTCACCTTTTGGGGCGGCATCTATCGGGGCGCGCATCTGCTGGTGACCGACGAGGTGCCGGTTACGCCGATGGATTACGGGGGGCCGGGCCTGTATCTGACGACCACCAGTGTCAGCGCCACTTCGGCCACCGTCACAGTCAAGACCATGATCACCAACGCAACTCCAAGCGAGCAGCTCGTGGAACTCTACACCTACATCTGCGACGCGGACACGAACATTGTGGAGGAGCTTTTCGACGACGAGTTCGTCCTGGGGGGAAGCAGCGCAAACATCGTGGACAGCGCTGTGCTCTACGATCCGGAGCTTTGGTACGGCACGTACGACCCCTACATGTATCAGGCCTTTGTGCTGGTGTACGGCTATGTTTTGTCGGGCGACATGTACCAATTGGATTCGGAGGATGTTTACTCGCAGTCTTTCGGCATTCGATCTTTCAGCGTGGATCCGACCAACGGCTTTTCGCTGAACGGCGCGTCGTACGACCTGCATGGAGTGGAACTGCCGCAGGACTGGCTCAACAGCGGATGGGCGCTGACGGACGAGCAGCGGGACACCAATTTCGCGTTCATCAATGAGATTGGGGCCACCGCCGTCCGTCTGCCGTATTTTCAGCATGATGACTACGATTACACGCTGGCCGACCAGAACGGCATCGTCGTCTGGAGCGAGCTTCCGCTCATTGGCGCGCTGCCCGGAAACTCGAGCAACCTGCTGGAGCAGGCGCGCGAATTGGTGAAGCAGGAGTACAACCACCCCTCGATCGTTTGCTGGGGGATGTATGATGACATCACCAACGGCGCCGCCGCGTCCAATTTGGTGGTCCAGTTGGCCGGGGTTGTCACGAACAACGATCCGACGCGTTTTGTCACCGCCGCCTCCACCAACGCGGACAACGACCCGACGACGTTTGCCGCCCATGTGATCGGTTTCAACAAGTACTACGGCTGGTATGACAGCCCCATTGACGGTCTGGGAGCGTGGGCCGACAGTTTCCACGCCAACAATCCCAAGGTCTCCGTCGGCATTTCCGAATACGGCGCGGGCGGGAGCATCTATCAGCACACCGAAAATCCGACCGAGCCGACCAACACCGCGACGAATTTTCATCCCGAGGAATGGCAGAACCTGGTTCACGAGACCAACTGGCAGATGATCAGCGCCCGTCCCTGGCTTTGGACCAAGTTTGTGTGGAATCTGTTTGACTACGCGTCGGACACCCGCGACGAAGGGGACACCCCCGGTCGGAACGACTCGGGATTGGTCACGTATGACCGGCAGACGCGGAAGGACGCGTTCTATTATTACGAGGCCAATTGGACGACTTATCCGATGGTCTATATCACCGGGCACACCTTCACCAACCGCCAGTCCACCTTCATCACGGCCAAAGTTTATGCCAATTGCGGCTCGGTCGAGCTTTTTCTCAATGGGATCTCGCAAGGCTCGGTGACGAGCACCAATTGCATCTTCACCTGGCCCCTGACGCTGCTGATTGGCGCCAACAATGTCATGGCCATCGGCACCCAAGAGGGCTTCCAAGTGACCGATTCGTTGGTTTGGATCGGCCCGACACCGCCCCTGACCGTTGTCGCCACCCCCACCAACGCGCAAATCTCCCTGAATTGGACCCCGGACCCGGGCGCCATCAGCTATAACATCGAGCGCGGAACCAGCAGCGGCAACGAGAACGACACGGTCGCCTCCGGTGTCACAGACACCAATTACACCGACAGCGGCCTGATCAACGGCGACCCGTATTATTACGTGGTGGTGGCCATCGGCGCCAATGGCCCGCTGGCCAGCTCCGCCGAGGTTTCGGCCACCCCCTTTCCTCCCCTCAATCTGGCCGGCACCCAGTGGATCAACACCCTGACCGCCTACCCGCAGGGTTGGAACGCCAGCGCCAATTGGAACACGGGCGCCGGCTTTCCCAACAGCACGGGCGCCGCGGCCATCATCTACGATGGCATCACCGCAAACCAAACCATCACGCTCAACCAGCCCGTCACGGTCGGGGTCCTGGACATGGGAGTGTACGGGGGTTCCTACAACATAGCCGCCAACGGGGGATCTCTGACGCTGGACAACACCCCCGCTCCCGCTTCTCTGGTCCAACTGGCCGCCAGCCGGGGCGACACCATTTCCGCGCCGTTGACCGTCAACGGCGCTTTGAACGTGACCAACGCCTCCACCAACCTCTTGGATTTGTCCTGCGACATCTCCGGAGCGGCCGGCGGGATCACCATCAGCGGCGACGTGGTCTTCGACGGCACCAACACTTACTACGGCGATCTGGTGATCCCGACCAACGGCGCCGTTTTGACGGGCAACACCAACGCCAGCCTGCTGGGGTTTGGCTTCGGCGAAATCACCTTCATGGGCGGGAGCCTTGAATTCTGCGGCTACGGGGGCGGCGACGAAACCGATTGGGGCGGCTGCTCCACCCCATTGAACGTCCCCGCCGGCCAGACCGGAACCCTGCTGCTGCCCCCGGTTTTTGGCGAAACGACGCCCTTCAACAGCGCCCTGACGGGCGGCGGCACGCTGAACGTGGTGGTGGATTACGTGCGGGACTATTTTGGCGGCGACTGTTCCGGCTTCACCGGGCGGATCGTCGTCAGCCCCCGCAGCGGCACCGGGGATTTTCGAATTGACAATTCCTCCGGCTACGCCAACGCCGCCATTTATCTGAACAACGGGGTGAACCTCTACAATGTCAACACCCCCGACCAGACGACCGACCTGGGCGAACTGGGCGGGGACGGCGGCGCCTACATCGGCCCCGGCAGCGGCGCCGCGATCTATCCCACCTGGCGCATCGGGGCCAAAAACACGACCAACACTTATGCCGGCGTCATTGCGGACACCGGCGTCACGACGCTGGTGAAGATCGGCACCGGGTGCCTTGCGCTCTCCGGCCCCAATACTTACAGCGGCGGCACCACCGTCAGCGCCGGAATGTTGTGTGTCAACAATACCACCGGCAGCGGCACGGGCGCGGGGGCGGTGACCGTGGACAGCCGGGCTGTGCTGGGCGGCGCGGGGGCGGTTGCCGGCGCGGTCACCATCAATTCCGGCGGCATCCTGGCGCCGGGCAATCCCCTGGGCGCGCTGACCTTCGGCGGCTCGCTGAGCCTGGCGGCGGGCAGCACCACCGTAATGGCCGTCAGCCAGACGCCGCCGGGCAACGCCTCTGTCGCGGTCTTGGGCGACCTGACCATTGGCGGCAACCTTGTCGTCACCAACCTGGGTGCCACCGAGCTTCGGGGCGGCGACACTTTCAGCCTTTTCAGCGCCACCAATCACAGCGGCACCTTTGCCAGCATCGTGCTGCCGCCCCTGAACCCCGCGCTGGCCTGGAACACCAGTCTGCTCTACACCGCCGGGAAGCTCTCGGTGGTGACCACCACCCAGCCCGTGATCAAGCCGCTGGCCGTTTCCCCGCGCGGCCTGGTCTTCGCCGGCTCCAACGGCGTGGCCGGCGCCAAGTATTATCTGCTGGGTTCCAGCAACCTCGCCGCCCCCCTGGCCGACTGGATCCCGGTGGTCACGAACTTCTTCGACTCCAGGGGTGACTTCAACTTCACCAACCCGGCACCCGGCCACGGCCAGCCGCAGGAATTTTACCTGCTCGAATTGCCGTGACCTGACAAAGTGCAAGTCCAGACAAGGCGGGAGAGAAGTCATGGGAATGATTGTCAGAATAATTCCGAAAACGCCTCTTCTCACTTCGAGCCGTGACTGGCATTGCCATTTTTTGCCAATTGGAGAAATAAAAATCATTTTTGATGGGTTGGATATACTTGGATGTGGTTGGATGTGGTTGGATATACTCGGATTGGCTGCTCTGAACCAAGTCCGGGCGTTAACCCGACTTCGCGGATTCGAGGGGTCATTTGAAAATCTTCACAACGCAAGTCCTTGATTTTCAAGGGAGCGACGGCTCGACAACCCCCGAAAGTGGCTGTAGTGCAGACCTACCCTCTTCCCG
>JBEKAN010000038.1:0-17504 GCA_050015895.1 Verrucomicrobiota bacterium | reverse complement strand
GAAGGACTGGAAGCCGTTGCCTTCATTGGCGGTCAGCCCCATCCCGCCGGAAACTTTGATGCCGCGGTCGGTGAAGAACTTCTTCATCGTTTCCACTTGGTCGGCGGTGGCGAGCTGGTTGTTGCGGGTGGTTTCCAAATAGACCTTGGCGACCTTGACCTGCTTTTCCACATTGACCCATTGGTTGGAAAACTGCGCCAGATTGCCGGGGATGGAGCTGACCTCCTGATACCGGAAATAGACGCAGACGCTGAAGTTGGAGTAACTGCCCTGCGCGCGCGCCGGCGAAACAAAAGCCGCGGCGGCCAGCAGGGCGGCGCCGGCGGCCAGTTTGGCCAGAAAGCCGGCTCGGAAAATGCCGGCCGGCAACGCGAGGGAACAACAATTTTGACAGGGAGAATTACGCATAGTTTGACTTTGGGTTCTTTGGTTTGCCACCCTGCGACTCTGCCACAGGGTAATTTCATTTTTCCTATTGGTTTGACCTCCAGTTTTACCACTCACTTGGCGATGTCGCCGTAGAGTACCCCGCGGCCATTGGTGCCGACATACAGGCGTCCATAAACGCGCGGGTCGCCCGCGATGCACGTAAAGGTGTTGCCCCATTGATGCTGTGCATCGTTGATCTTGACCCAGGTGGCGCCCATGTCATCGGAACGATAAAGTCCCGCCCCCGCGCCGCCGCCGCTGGACACAAAAATGGCCGGATAGTCTTTGCCCGGCGCGGCTTTGCCAAAGCTCAACCGGCCAATGTTTGGATGGTTGGGGATTTCCTTGAAGGTGCGGCCGCCATCGCTCGAATGGCAAAGCGCCTGTCCCGCAACCCAAAGGTCTCCCTCCCGGCCTCCAACGGCGACCAATCCCATGCCCATGCCTCCGCCTCCGCCGCGCCTGCCGCCCCCGCCGCCTCCGCCTGCAGGCAGGCCGGTGACTTCGTAGGCGTTGGTGAACGTCGCCCCGCCGTCGGTGCTCAAATACATTCGATGCGCCGCGGAATCCATCGCGTAAAACTTGGCGGGGTTGGAGCGGTCGGCAATCGGGCTAAGGCCGGCGGGCAGGCCCGTCACATCCTTCCAAGTCGCGCCGTGGTCCGTGGAGATTCGCGGGGTCCCGCCCGTGCTCATGAAAACCGAGCCGTCCGCCGACAGGATCACCCGCCCGGCGCCACCCCCTCCGCCGCCTCCGCCCCGTCTGCCGCCTTCGGCAGCCGGTCCGCCAAAGGTGAAGGGCTGCCAATTGTGTCCGCCGTCCAAGGAGTACGCCATCGTGCCCTCGTAGGGAGGGTGGAAGGGCTGGCTGCCCATGCGGACGACGACATTGGGATTTTTCTCGGCGAAATCCAGCCCGGAGTTGTTGGCGAAAAGCGGGTGCTTGTTCGGCCCATCCGGAGGACTTACATCCAGGTCGTCGTGCGTGAAGCCGCTGATGTCGCCAAAGCCGCTGATCAGGTGCGCGCCGCCCGTCGGGCTGATGAGGCCAAGAATGGCGGTTTCCTCGATTCCGTCCGCCCAAATCGTCCAATGAGTGTCGCCGCCGGAATCGGCGTTGTTCATGTCCATCGTGTTCCAGATGATGGTGCCGGTGGCGTAACCAACGTGCTTGGAATCAAAGGGGTCAATTGCCAGCGCGTCAATCCACCAGCCGACCGACGCCTCGGGCTTCGGAACGCTGGCATCATACACTCCCGCCCAGGGCACATAAGGCGCGGCGGACGAGTCGCGGTGGGATTTTGGGCTGATGTCAGTCCAAGTCCGGCCCCCGTCTGTTGTGCGGTAAATGCGGTCGTCGTCCTCCCCGCCCGGTTTTGGGTCCTTGCGGTCCAACGAAGCCACCACCAGCGTGCCCGGATGCTGGCGGTCAATGCCCAGGCCGCCGTAGCCGCCCGGAAACCGGTTCGCGTCCTTCACCGGGGTGATGTCCGTCCACGCGTCGTTATTGGGATTGAATTTCCACACCGCGCCGTCGGTCGCGCCGCCCGGCCCGGGGCTGTTGCCATAGACCACATACAAAATGCCCTGCGTGTCGAACGACGCATGAATGGCCATGAAGTTCGCGGGCTGGCCGGGAACGGGCTGCCAGGTCTGGCCCGCGTCGGCGCTGCGGAACAGGTGGCTGGCGCCGGGATCGGTCGAGCCGACGTAAATGGTTCTCGTGGGATGCACGAGGGTTTCTACGTTGGGGTCGAACACGACAAAACTCAATCCAACCCCGCCGCCTCTGCCACCACCGGGGCCGCCGCGACCGCGCCTGCCGCCCGCCGCCGCGTCGCCCGGGGCCGGGGCCGCCGCGCCGGCTTCGGCGCGCGGGCCGGCGGCGGCGGGAACGGCGGGCGCCGAGGCGGACGGGAAGCTGTCCACCTTCTTCCAAGTCAGCGCCGCGTCTTTGCTGATCCAAAGCCCGTCCGCGCGCGAGCCGAAATAGAGAATGTCACTGTCGTTGGGATCAATGGCCAGGCGCTCGCCGACGCCCCGCCCATTTTCGTTCCCGCCCATCCTGAAGGGCACTTGCACTGTCTGAAAAGTCTTGCCTTGGTCCATCGAACGCAGGATGGCCGCCGGCTCGTTCTGATGCATCCCCGCCGCGATATAAACGCGCCGCGGGTCAAGCCAGTCGGTGGCGATGCTCTCCGACCCCATCAGATTGTCATCGGCGGCCCAGTCCGTCAGGGCGACCCACACCTTGGCCTGGTTGTCCCACTTGTAGGAGCTGCCGACATCGGTGCGGCAGTAGGCCAGGCCCGGCTGGCTGGGGTTGAAGACAATCCCACATATAAACCCCCCGCCCTTGATCTGGACACTTTTCCAGGTGTACGGCTGGGAAGGGAAGCTGGCGGATTGTCCATAAGCAAGAGCAGGCGCCAGGGAGGCGCAAAGTCCGGCCATGAAGATTCTTGACGCGGAGAGTGGGTTGATTCTCATAAAATTTGATTCGATTCCGCCGCTACGGGGCGGCGCCGATTTTGTCCTGGTCCAGGACTTCGCGCACTTTGCGGGCCAGGGCGCCGGGGGTGAAGGGCTTTTGGAGGAGGGCCACGCCGGGATCCAGGACGCCCTGATGCGCGATGGCGCCCCCGGTCCAGGCGGAGGTGAACAGAATCCGGGTGCGCGGAAACAACGCGCGCATGCGTTCGGACAATTCCCTGCCGCCCATGTCGGGCATGACGACGTCTGTAAACAACAAATCTATGTGGCCGGTGCCGTGTTGCTGCCTCACGTTCAGGGCTTCCAGGCCGTTGGCCGCCGTGAGGACGGTGTACCCCAGGCGTCTCAACAGGGTGGCCGCCATCTCCCGCAAGGCCGGGTCGTCCTCGGCCAGCAGAATGGTTTCCGTCCCGCGCGGCATATCCGGCGAGTCCAGGCGCGGGGCGGGGATGTGCGGGAGCGGTTCGACGCGGGGCAGGTAAATTTTGAAGGTCGTGCCGCGGGCCGGTTCGCTATAGACGTTGATGTGGCCGCCGCTTTGTTTGAGGATGCCGTGGCAGGCGGCCAGGCCCAGGCCGGTTCCCCGGCCCACGTCCTTGGTGGTAAAAAACGGCTCGAACACCCGCGCTTTGACCTCCTGGCTCATCCCGATGCCCGTGTCTGTGATGGCCAGCATGACATATTCGCCGGCCTCCAATTCGGGAAAACGGCTCACATAGTCCGGGCCCAGCGTCACGTTGGCCGTCTCCAGTGTCAGTTTGCCGCCGTTGGGCATGGCGTCGGCCGCGTTCATGGCGAGGTTGACGATGACCTGCTCAATTTGACCGGCGTCCGCTTTCACCGCTTTGAGTCCGGAGGCGGGGAGAATGGAGACATCGGTATTGTTGCCCAGCAAATGGCGCAACATGGATTCCATGTCGGCCAGGATGGTGTTCAGATCGAGGATTTCGGGCTGGAGAATTTGCTTGCGGCCAAAAGCCAGAAGCTGGCGTGTGAGAACCGCGGCCCGGTCGGCGGCCTGGCGGATTTCGCGGGCGTTTTTGCGCAATGGATCCTTGGACGACAGATCGTTGAGCAGGAATTCGCTCTGGCCGATGATGGCGGTCATGATGCTGTTGAACTCGTGGGCGATGCCGCCGGCAAGTTTGCCGACGGTTTCCATCTTTTGGGATTGAAGCAAATGGGCTTCGAGGCGTTTGCTCTCGGTGATGTCCCGGACGGTGCCCAGACTCAAGACCTTTCCGGCTGACTGCACCCTGCTTATGAGCACGGTGGCGGGGAACTCCTGGCCCCCGATCCGCCGGTGCGTCCACTCGAAAAAGCCGGAGCCTTCGCGCATCGCCTTCTCTATCAACTCCCTCGCTTTTTCGGCGGAAGCGCGGCCGTCCGGCTGGCGGTCGGGAGACAGTTCCCAAGGCGAGTGAGAAATAAAGTCCTGCTCGCTTTTCGCCCCGAACATTTTCACCGCCGCCGGATTTCCGGAGGTGAACCTCCAGGAAGGAGGCTCCGCGGTCATGATGGCGTCGCGGGAACTCTCGAAGAGGTCTTGGAATTTCTGATTGCTCTCGCGCAAAGCTTTCTCCGCGAGTTTGCGCTCGATGCCCACGGCGATGTTGTTGGAGACCGAGGCCAGCGCTTGCAGGGTCGTTTCGGTCAGAGTGTGACGGGCGAACATGGCCACCACGCCGACCAAGCGATCTTCGACCAGCAAGGGATAACCGGCAAAGGCGGCCATGCCTTCGCGCGCGGCCCATTCCTGATCGCCGATGCGCGGATCGCCCACCACCTGGTTGGTCAGATGCGGCTTTCGCTCCTCGGCAATCCGTCCGATCTTGAATTGACCGACGGGCACCCGTCCATGTGGGCCGTCCAGGTGCGTGTACATGCCGGCGCTGGCCTGCAGCTCCAGCATCTTCTCCCGTTCATTGAGCGTCCAGATGCGGGCGAACGCCGCGTCCAACTGTCTCACGATGGCTTCGCCGCACAGCCGGAGCATTTCTGCCAGCGTCCCGCCCTGCGTGAGCGCCGTGCCCACCTCGGCCTCAAGCACAGCCAAGTGCGCCCGCTCCTGTAGCGCCTCTTCCGCGCGCTTGCGCCCGGTGATGTCCCGGAAGGTCCAAATTCTGCCGTGGTATTTGCCGTCTTTGCCGACCACGGGGGAGGAGTAGCGCTCCAGGGTCGTCCCGTCCTTGAGTTCAATCTCATCGCGGCTGGTTTCGTTCGGATGGGAATAAAGACAAGCGACCTTGTCAAGGAACTGTGCGGGATTTTTGATGGTGTCCTTGAACCACTGAAGCTGTTCCTGGTCGTCCTTTTTGTCCGCCATCTGGCGGGGAATTTTCAGCAACTCCACAAACCTCTGGTTTTGAAGAATCTGCCTGCCCTGCTGGTCCACCACTAAAACTCCATCCGGGGTGGAATTGACCAGGGCCTCGAAGAAGGCCGTTTCCGATTTCAACTCCTCTTTCAGGCGCTCGAATTCATCCGGGGGCGGTGGGGCTTGCATTGGGGCTTCCTTTCTCCGCCTCGGGTCCAGGCTGGGGTCCGTTGTCCAGCAAATTGCGCGCGGCGCGGGCGAGGGTGGCGGGGGTGTAGGGCTTGGGCAGAAAGGCCACGCCCGGATCCATCACCCCATGGTGCCCAATGGTGTCGTCGGTGTATCCGGAGGTGAAAAGGATCTTGAGGTCGGGATAGCTGGATTTGAGCCACTCGGCCATGACCTTGCCTCCCATCTGGGGCATGATGACATCGGTGATGACCAGGCGGATGGGCGCCCCTTTGTGGGCGCGGGCCATATTCAACCCATCCTGGCCGTTTATGGCCGCGAGCACCTCGTAGCCCTGTGCCCGCAGCACTTCGCAAGCCAGTTCGCGCACCGCCGGATCGTCCTCCACCACCAAAAGCGTTTCCGTCCCGCGCGGCAGCGGCCTTTTTCGGAAAGCGGTGTCCGAGGGCTTGACCGCCTCCTCGACCCGCGGAAAATAGACGCGGAAGGTGGTGCCTTTGCCAAGCTGGCTGGAGACCGCAATGTGGCCGCCGCATTGTTGGACAATGTTCTGGCAGGTCGCCAGGCCCAGACCGGTGCCCTTGCCCTTGGGCTTGGTGGTGAAAAAGGCCTCAAACAAACGCGCCTTGACCTCGTCGGTCATCCCGGTTCCCGTGTCGGTCACGCCGAGCATCACGTAGTCGCCGGGCGCCGCGCCCGGGTGCGCGCGCGCGGATTCGTGGTCCAGCGTGACGTTGTCTGTTCGGACGGTGATTTTGCCGCCGTTCTCCATGGCGTCGCGGGCGTTGACGACCAGGTTCATCAACACCTGGCCCACGTAGCCGGAGTCGGCCTTGACGCGCCCGGTCTCTATTCCCAGGGCGAAGGTCAGTTCCACATTTTCGTCAATGAGCCGCCGGAGCATTTTTTGCATGTCTCCAACCACTTCGTTGATGTCCAGCACCACGGGCTGCACGGTCTGTCTGCGGCTGAAGACCAGGAGTTGGCGGGTCAACCCGGCCGCGCGCTCCGCCGCCAGCCGGATGGTCTGGGCGTCCTTGCGCAGGGGACTGTCCGGACCCAGTTTTTCCATCATCAAATCGCTGTAGCCCATGATGACGGCCAGGATGTTGTTGAAGTCATGCGCCACCCCGCTGGCCAGTTGGCCGATGACCTCCATTTTTTGGGCCTCGACGAACTGGGCCGCCAGCCGCTCGTGCTCCGCGCGGTCCTGGACCTCCTGCATGGCGCGGCGCACCGCCGGAGCCAGCCTGGAGAGGCCATCCTTGAGGACGTAGTCGGTCGCCCCTTTTTTGAGGGACTCAATGGCTTGTTCCTCGCCCAGGGTGCCCGATACCAGAATGAAAGGCACGGCGGGGGATTTGGCTCGGGCGATTTCCAAGGCGGACCACCCGTCGAACGCCGGGAGCTTAAAGTCCGAAACAATGAGATCAAACCCGCCGTGTTCGAGCGCCGCGACAAAGTCCTCCCGGTTCTGCGCGCGTGTGGTGGCGCAGGCGATGCCCTCGCCCGCCAGGGTGGACTCCACGAGGGCGGCGTCGGCCGGATCATCTTCCAAGTGCAAAATGTGGAGCGGGGATTTCATGGATTGCCTCCTTTGTTTGCGGGCGGAAGGGCTTCGCTTCTTTGAATCGGAGTGTTCTCCCTCCCGGTCTGCGGGGGCGGTTCATTGATGGCGGCCCAAAAAATGCCGAGCTGATTGACGGCCTTGACGAACTCGGCGAAATCCACCGGCTTGACCACGTAGGCGTTGACGCCCAGTTTGTAACACTCCACCAGATCGGGCGTTTCGCGCGAGGAGGAAAGGACGACCACGGGGATGGTTGTCAGGTTCTCGTCGCCCTTGATGATCCTCAACACTTCCAGTCCGCTGACCTTGGGCATCTTCAGATCCAGCAGCACCACTATCGGGTCGCCGCCCGCGCGCATTTTGAATTTCCCGCGGCGATAGAGATAATCCAGCGCCTCCGCGCCATCATGCACGACCTGGAGGCGGTTGGCCAGCTTGTGCTCCTCCAGGCTGGCCACGGTCAGCTCCACATCGCGCAGATCGTCTTCCGCGAGCAGGATGTTTTTGATGTTTCCAATTTCACTGTCCATTCATGCCTCCTTTTGGTTGGGGAGTGAGAAATAAAACGTCGCGCCGGCATCCACCGCGCCCTCCGCCCACGTCCGTCCGCCGTGCCTGTGAATGATGCGCTGCACATTGGCCAGCCCGATGCCCGTGCCCTCGAACTCGGCGCTGCTGTGCAGGCGTTGAAAGACGCCGAAGAGTTTGGCGGCATATTTGGGGTCGAAACCCGCTCCGTTGTCGCGAACGAAGATCACCGTCTCGCCGGTTGCGTCGGCAGCGCAACCGATTTCGATCTTGGCCTCGGCGCGATGGCCCGTGAACTTGACCGCGTTGGAGATCAGATTGGCCAGCGCCTGGCGCAGCAGGGCGCGGTCGGCCCGCACGGCGGGCAGCGGGTGGATTTGCCAGAGGATCTTTCGATCCCTGGTCTCCGCCTGGATCGGGCCCAAAGTTTCCCGGACCAACTCGTCGAGACGGACTTCCGTCTTTTGCAACGGGACGCGCCCGACGCGCGAGAAGGCCAGCAGGTCGTCAATCAAAACCCCCATCTGTCTGGCCGCCTGCGCAATCGTGTTCAGATGGTGGACGCCCTTTTCCGAGAGCGAGGGCCGGGAGTCCCTTTGCAGCAATTCCACGAAGCCCAGGACATGGCGCAGCGGCGCGCGCAAATCGTGGGAGACCGAATAGCTGAAGGCATCCAGTTCCCGGTTGGCCTCCTCAAGCTGGGCCGTGCGGTCCCGCACCCGCTGCTCCAATTCGCTGTTGAGTTGGAGAATCTCTTCCTCCGCCCGCTTGCGCCGCGTGATGTCAATCTGGATTCCTTGAGAGCCCGCAATGGTGCCATCGGCGCCGAAGACCGGCGCTTTGACCACCTGCAAGTACTGCTTGCGGCCATCCGCCAATACGCGCTCCTCCTCCAATTCGATCTGCGCGCCGGCCAGCATGATGGCGGCATGATGCTCGTCCGCGCTGGCCGCCAGCCCGGTGTTTTGGCGGACATCCAGCGTCGTGGAACTGTGCTCCATCAACTCGCGCAGGGATTCCTGCGGCGTTTTGCCCAGATAGTCCTCCGGTTTCGCGCCGGCCAGCTCACAAAACTGGGCGTTGACGAATACGTAGCGGCCGGCGGCGTCTTTGCGGAAAACTCCGACGGGCGCCTGCTGCACCAATGACTCGTAAAGCGCCTGCGATTCCCGCAGCGCCTCCTCCGTCCGCTTGCGCTCCGTGATGTCGGCGCGGATGGCCACGTACTGGCGCGGTTTGCCCTGGCCGTCGAGGAACGGGACGATGGTCATGTCCACCCAGAAAAACGATCCGTCCTTGGCCTTGTCCTTCATTTCGCCATGCCAGACCCGGCCTTGCTGGATGGTGGCCCAAAGGTCGCGGATGAATTCTTTGGAGTGATGGCCCGAATTGAGGATGCGGTGGTCCTGCCCCAGCAGCTCCTCGCGGGTGTACTTGGAGATGGCGCAGAACTTGTCGTTGACATAGGTGATCCTTCCCTCCGCGTCGCTGAAGTCCACGATGCCGTGCTCGTCCAGCGCGGACTTCAAGTCGCCGATTTCCTTGAAGGAGGCCTTGAGTTGGTCCTCCGTCCGCTTCTGCTCCGTGATGTCGCGGATGTTGCATTGAATGACTCTTCTTTCACCCGCTTGATACACATTGCTGACAAACTCCACGGCAATCTTGCGGCCGTCCCGGGTTTCCAGCGGCAGGTTCTCATAGCGCACATACCCGTCCTTTTGTAATCGGTCGAGCATGGCTTTGTTCGACTCAATGTCCTTGAACGGACTCAACTCGCCGACGGTCCGGCCGATCATTTCGTCGTGGGAAAAACCCAATAGCTGCGTCAGGAAAGGGTTCACATCGTTGATGCGGCCCGTGTCGGCGTCCAGAATCAGGATGCCGTCCTTCGCCGCCTCAAACAGCCGCCGATAACTCACTTCCGAGGCGCGGATCGCCTGCTGGCTCCGAGTCCCGGCCTGTTCTATCCGCGTCTCCGCTTGCTCCGTCCGGGTGTTGGCTTCCTCTGTGCGGCTATTGGCTTGATCCGTCCGGGTGTTGGCTTGCTTGGTTCGCGCCTCGGCCTGCTCTGTTCGGTCATTGGCCTCCTCTGTCCGCGTGTTGGCTTGCCGGGTTCGCGCCTCGGCCTGTTCCGTTCGGTCATTGGCTTCCTCCGTCCGGGTGTTGGCTTGCCTCGTTCGCGTCCTGGCCTGTCCCGTTCGCGACTCCGCCGGATCCATCCGCGGGTTCTGGGCGGGAGGGCGGGGGCGGGTCTTGGTCTTCATTTGCCCCCCCTTGTGTTCTGGGGCGATGCGCCCGCCGGTTCCCTGCTGGCGGCGGAAATCACTTGAGCGGTGAATTGTGGTGGAAATCGCCCCTTCGCCCTCCCCCCTTTGATCGGTGTCCAATACATTTTCATATCACCCCGCCGCGGGCGGATTCCGCGGCCACCGTATCGAAACCTGGTCTTAACGAGTGGATAAGACAATCTAACATCAATGGCCTCAATGCCAAATCCTGATTTCGGCTTGGGCCGCTTTCCAAAAGGTGACAGGATGGGGAACAAACCGCCCCGGTTGAGGGACACCGCTTGCGCCGCGCAAATTGTGGAACAATTCGCGCCCCTCACCGTGCTCCCTGCGACGTATGTCCAATAAAGTTTCAAACTGTCCCTTCCCCGCACGGGATGCTCAAGTCATCGCCGCGCAGCCCGATTGAACCAGTTAATAGGGCCACTCTAGCCTTAACCTCCCCATTAGTCAAGTCCTAATGAGTCCTATTGACACGAGACTTTCCTCATCCAAGGATATGTCCGCGGACTCACCACAATAGTCGGGTTCCATTGTGCGCTCAACATTATGCCCTGTGGTAGTCCGCGCAATGGGAAGAAGCCGCGACTTCTTGTAGGACAATTCCTACACCTCCGGACAGGAGATGCCAATGGGAATAGAAATGGAAAGACCATCCCTCACGCCCGTTCGCCCTCCGCGCGCTCCTCGCCGTCTCAGTCGCCTCCAGTTGAACTCCGGATGACCGCGGCTCAACGGGGACCGAAGGGCACGATGGAGGACTCGGTCAGGTTGTGTTCGAGAGTGTAGCGGACCAGATCCACGTCACTTTGCAGCCGGAGTTTTCCCAGGAGGCGGGTGTGAAACGTGCTGACAGTCTTTGGGCTTAGGGCCAATTCGGCGGCGATCTCCTTGACGCTCTTGCCGGCCACCAACATCTGCATCACTTGGAATTCCCGGTCTGAGAGCTGCTCGTGCGGGGCGTGGGACGGGTGGGTCAGGTCCCCGGCCAGCTTCTCCCCCAGCTTCGCGCTCACGTACGTCCCTCCGGCGGCAACCTTCTTCACCGCCCGGGCCAGCTCCTCCGGGGCGGCCCGTTTGTTGAGATAGCCCGAGGCGCCGGCGCGCAACACGCGGGGCGCCATTTGCTCTTCCGACGCGCTGCTGAGCACCAGCACCGGCAACTCCGGTTTGCTCGCCTCGATCTCCCTCAGCACATCCAGGCCGCTTCGCCCAGGCATGAAAATATCCAGCACCAGCACATCCCAGGGTTCCTTTTCAACCTCCGCCAGCGTCTCTTGATACGTCCCCGCCTCCCCAAATATCGCCCCGGCGATCTCCAGCGCGAGAATTTGTTTCAATCCCCCGCGCAACATGGCGTGGTCGTCCGCAATGAGAATTCTCATGATGGGGGGCTCTTTGAATTACTATTGGGTGGCAGCGGAATCCGCGCTTGGACCCTCGTTCCTTCGCCCGGACGGCCGCTGATGTCGCATCGGCCCCCCAACAAAAGGGCGCGCTCGCGCAGTCCCAGCAACCCCACCGAGCCGGGTGCGACGATCTTGCTTTCTGGAATGCCCCGCCCGTTGTCCCGCACAGTTAATGTCACATGCTCCGGCTCCCCCTCCAATTGAATCTCCACCCGCGTGGCCGCCGCGTGGCGGATGATGTTGGTCAGGCTCTCCTGCATGATTCGAAACAGGGCCGTCGAACGGTCGTGATCCAGCGGCAGGTCTCTCCTTGGCAGACGCACTTGGCAACCGATCCCCGTGTGTGCCTGAAAATCCTTGGCCATCCATTCAATGGCGGCGCACAAGCCCAGGCTGTCCAGCACCATGGGACGCAGGTCGGTGGCGATATTTTGCACGGACTGGATGGCGGTGGCGGTCGTGACGGCCATCGCCGTCAGCTTTTCACGGACCAGACTGCGCGTCGAATCTCCGGGGGAGTCCGCAAGAAGGTAAGTCAGCAAAGTGACATCCACCTTGAGGCTGGTCAATTCCTGGGCCAGCACGTCGTGGATTTCGCGGGCGATCCTCGTGCGCTCCTCCTCGCGCACGGCTCTCGTCCGCGCCGCCAGGGCGCGGAGCTGTTCGCGGGAGGCGCCCAGCGCCTCTTCCGCGCGCTTGCGCTCGGTGATGTCCCGGATGCTCCCGAGGATCACCTGTTCCCCGCCCACTTCCATCAAAGTCAGATGCACTTCGGTGGGAAAGGCCTCGCCGGTGTCCATCCGCTTATGCGTCCACTCGAAATGGTGACTGCCCTTTTCCAGCGCCGTGGCGATGCGCAGGTTGGCCAGCGTCAGCGAATTTGTGCCGTCTGGCTGCAGCGGTGGCGAAAAATCGGCGGGGTGTTTCGAGCAAAGCTCCTGTGCGGTCGCGCAGCCAAACATCGCCAATCCCGCCGGGTTGCACTCGATCAAGGAGCCTTTCTCGTCGGAGAGCAGCAGCGCGTCGCTTGTCGAATCATAAAGTGTGCGGAATTTCGTCTCCGAGCGCCGCAGGGCATCCTCGGTCTGTTTGCGCTCCGTGATGTCCCGAATCGCGGCCACATACGCCTTGCGCCCTTGGAGCTCAAAATAGCTGCAAGTCATCTCGACCGGAAATATGGTCCCGTCTTTCTTGCGGTGCCAGCGCAAGGCGACGAACTTCCGGCCTTCGCTTATGGCCTGGCGGGTCTTCTCCGGCTCGGCGGAGACGTCGCCGGGCTTGAGCGCGAGGAATTCCCGCAGGCTGTAACCGTATAATCTCAGCGCGGCGGGATTGGCGTCTATGAAGCGTCCAGTTTCCCGGTCCGCCAGCACGATGGCGTCGGACTCCACCTCGAAAAGCTGGCGATACTTCTCCTCGCTCTCACGCAAGGCCTCCTCGGTCCGCTTGCGCTCGGCGCTTTCCTTTAGGCGGTCTGTCCGCACCTCTTCACACTACACCAACAACACCTTCCATGAAATCCCAATCTTCAACCCTCCACATGGGCCATGTTCGAGATTCGCCGCGATGATTGGAACTGCTCAGGATGATGAAATTTCGCCAACGTGATCAGGGTTCGCCTTGTGTCTGATTATGGACAGCGGGGAATTTGCGCTTGTGGTTGGTTGGCATGGCAAATGCGGCGCAAATAAGGCTGGTGAATTCTTCCGACAATCTGCCTGAGAAATTCCCGCTGAGCGATGGCGGCCAATGCGGCGGCAGTTGCCACTCCGGGCGGAACCCGGACCTTGCGCCCCCCCGTGATTTGCTTTCGGTGGAGCTTTGCTCGCCGAATAATCAGTGCGGCTGCGCGTGCGGCGGCCACGACTTGGCGCGCCAATGGCTCGCTCTCACAGGATTCGTTCTCGGCGCGGTCCTTCTTCTGCAGCTCATCGTCCGCGCGTTCGGTCTTTGGCCCGCCCTGTTCGATTTGGTGGCCGGTCTCTCGCATGGCCTTGCTGCCGCGCTGCCGAGTTTTGGGATCGGTTTGGTTTTCGTGCCCCTCGCCATTCACGTCACCCTTGGGTTGCGCGTATTGCGCCGGGATAAATTGAAGTTCGCCGTTGAGAAACCTCATTCCGGCGGCGATGCGCGTTACTGGCTGCAACGCCTGACAGCCGTGATCCTGCTCGGCTTCCTGTCCTTCCATCTGGCAACGACTCGCCGGCCGGGGCTGCTTATGGCGGATCAAGACGCGCCCGGGCCGGCGGCGGGGCGTCACACTGCCGCCGGTTTGTTCGAGCCGCAACGCGCATTTGCGTCCGTGTCCCAAGCCCAGTGGCATTTCTGGAATGAACACACGGCAAACCCGGCCAATTTGCTCGTCAGCGAGCTTTATCTCCTCGCCATCGTGGCGGCGGTGTACCACCTGGTCAACGGAGTGGCAACGGGGGCCGAGGTCTTGGGATTCGTCACCGCCAGGAGCAAAGACAGCCTCTGGCGCGTTTGCATGGGTGCGGGGTTCCTTCTCGCCGCAATCGGCATGGCGGGCTGGTATGCTTTCATCCCAGGCACACATCCTTGAACCCAAGAAGTCCGGGCGCGGTATGGCTTTCAGGGCGGGAAACCAAACGACATCTTGACCACCGAGTACTCCGGGTGAATCCGCCCCTCCGCCGTCCGAATCACCAGCGCTGATTCCATCCAGGGCTCCCGCGCCGCGCCCGGAGGCAAGTCGCCGGCCCCAACCATGCAGAAGAGTCCGAGCAACGGCGGCTCGGGTTCGCGGAGCGTCACCGGACGCCAGCGGAGGATCCTCAATCCCGCCGCCGCGGCCGCGGCCTCGACCCGGTGCCTTTGCTCGGACGGCCTGACCGGAAAGACGCACGCGAAAATTCCGCCCCGGTTCAGACGCGGCGCCGCCGTGGCGCAGTAATCCGCGATGTCTCCCCGCATCTCAAAGCGGCAGGCGATCTTTTGCGGATGATCCCCTTCCACCCCGCTGCCAGGCGGGAAATACGGCGGGCTGCCCAGGATCAGATCGAATTTCTCCTCCAAACGCAAAACCGACCTGTCTCGAAAGTCCCCCTCCCGGATTTCGTAGCGGTCTTCCAGCCCGTTCCATCGCGCCGATTTGCGGGCCAGCCGCGCGCTTTCCACCTGCGCCTCTACCGTGACAAACCTCGCCCCCGCCAGGCGCCAGGCGGCTACCATTCCCGCCGCGCCCAACCCGCTGCCCAGATCCAGGACGCTTCGAGCCGTGGGACAACACGTCGTGCCATACCACGCGGCCAGCACGTCATCCGTCGAGAAGCGATGGCCTTGGGTCGGTTGAAACAGCCGAAAGTGGCCGCTGATGGCGTCCAGCGTTTCGCCCGCTTCCAAGGCGGGTCCGCCGCCAAGTGCTCCGGGCGGGATCGGACCCGGCTTGGCCCAGCCCTTGAACACAGGTTCAGTGTAATCGTCGCGCAAGCCCCAAGGGTCGGCATTCGCCCGCCAAAGCGCAAATCCAAATCCTCCTTCTGGAGTTAATGGGCGGGTTTCCGCTGCGTCTTTCGAGCGCGAATCGGCGGTCAGGCCGGGCATCTCCTCAATGATGCGCCGCCCAGAGGAGTGGCAGGGGCAGTGCATGGAGGTTGGCGGCATACGGAATGACTTCTGTCCCGGTGTAAAGCACCACTCCGCGAACCCAGCGTTTGCCCGCCGCGTCGGCCATGGCCTGCAAACCGCGGACGTCGCCTCCGGCCAACGTGGCCCCTGCTTTTACTTCCACGCCGACCAGCCGTCCGGCGCGATCTTCGAGCACGATGTCCACTTCCTGCCCGGAGGCCGTGCGCCAAAAGAAAAGTTCCGGCTGAACCTCGCTCCAGGCCGATTGCTTGCGCAGTTCCATCAACACAAAATTCTCCAGCACCCCGCCAGCCAGTGTCCCGTCCACCTTCAGCCGGTCCGCGGTCAACCCCAATAAATGGGCCAGCAGCCCCGTGTCATCCAAATAAACCTTCGGCGTTTGAATGAGCCGCTGTCCCAGGTTGCCCGACCACGGCCTCAACAGTTGCACCAGGAACGTCGCCTCCAACAGCGCGAAGTGGCGTTTCAATGTGGATTGCGCCAACGCCAGAGTCCGCGACAAGTCAGCCAGATTCAACAGACCGCCCGCACGGGTCGCCACAACCGACAGAAGGCGGGGCACAGCCGTTACGTCGGCCACATTGGCCAGGTCACGAACATCGCGCTGGAGAATCGTCGTCAGATAGGACTGAAACCACGCCCCGCGCCGCGCGCCAGGGTTGCGGGCAACCGCCGGGGGATAGCCGCCGGCCAACGCTTTCTCCATCAACTCCCCGCGCCCTGCTTTGGCTGATTTTTCTGAAGACCAGACCGGCTGTTTCGAGAACAAGGCGTCAATAAATCCCTCCATGACATTGTTCATTTCGCCCTGCGAAAACGGCCAGAGCGTCAGGATCTCCATGCGGCCCGCCAGAGACTCGGATAATTTTGGCAGCAGCATCACATTTGCCGAACCGGTCAGCAAAAATCCTCCAGGCTCCCGGTTCCGGTCCACGGCCATTTTGATGGCCGGAAAAAGCTCGGGCGCATGCTGCACCTCATCGAGGGTGACCGGAGTCTCCAAACCGGCGATGAAGCCGTTGGGGTCGCGTTTGGCCGCAGCCAGTACGCCGGAGTCGTCAAATGTCAAATACTGGCGGCCGCGCTGGGTCAATTCCGCCGATTGCGCCAGCGTGCTCTTGCCGGTTTGTCGGGCGCCGTTGACCAGGACCACCGGTGTGTCCGCCAAGGCTTGCAGGAGATGTTCGGTAATGTGGCGACGAATCATGGTGATATAATCGTCCACAACGTGGATGATAATCAACCACAAAACTCACATTTGCGGAGCAGGCAGGGTCCCGCTCCCCGTTTTCCCAACAAGGCCGACAGGGTCACATCTTAACATTTAACATTTCGTCTTCCTGCCAGCGCGGTAAGGAACTTTGGCTTCAGAGAGAATCATGGGGTCTGGCTGCGAGCGCGGGGCGATGGTGACCTGGACGGTGGCGCCCAGAACTTCGGCGACGCGGCGCAGCATGCTCAGGGAATGGCCCTCGTAAGACGGCGATTCAAGGCGGCTGATGTTCTGCTGGGAGGTGCGGAGTTTGCGAGCGAGATCTTTTTGGGAAAGGCCGGCCTTTTCGCGCAAGGCGGCAAGTTGCAAGGCCACCTCCCAGGCCTCGCCCGCTCTTTCAAAGCGCGCGGCAAAGCCCGGGTCTTTGAGTTGCTCCTCCAGATACAGGTCGAAGTTTGTTTTTTTCATGTTTCAAATCTCTCGCGCCAGTCGCGCATCCGGTCCAGCGCGGTGCCGAGGTCGCGGGCCCGCATGGCTTGGCCTTTGTTGCGAATGCCATGAACGGCAATGATCCGTCGGTCTTTGACAAAGAACCACAGAACGCGCGTGTTCAACTTGCCGACATGCCGCAGCTCAAACAGGCCCTCGCCGATGGCTTTGGACAGCGGCTCGCGGTGAAACTGGCGATTGCGTAACTTGGCCAGACCGCGCAACACAGCGGCGTGGTCACCGGGGTCGCTTTGCCTGAGTTCCTCAAGGAACTCCAAAACGGGCGTGCGGCCACTGGCACTGACGTAGAACTCTACAGTGCGTTCCATAGGAGCGCAACATCAAAGTTGATGTTATCCATCCGCCGCGTCAAGCAGCCAGGACAACAAGGTTGAGGAGCTGACGGCACCAGGATTTATTGGCGGATTTGTCACAAGCAGCAGCCATAATGAGCGCAAGGGAGGGAAATTGCACCAAATATTCCGGGAAGCAGAAGGTCGAATTCGCTGTTGCAAAAAAAGGCCGACAGGGTCAAACAACCCCTGTGTTCATCTTTTGAGCCTTTTGAGAACAACTTTTCGCGGCAAGTGCTTCATTCTGAAGCAGTTAAGCAATCCTCAGCAGGATGGATTTCTGTGTTCCCGACCAGCGCGGCCAACCTCAAAGTCCATCCTGTCCATCCTGCCAAATTCTTCCCCCGCATTTGCAAAAATCCCAAAAATCCGACCCGTTTTCTCGGTCGTTTGGCAGCTTTTCCGCAGTTTCCCCAAAACTATTTTCGCGTCCAGGTTTTTGGAAACTCACTTTTTCAACGCAAAACCCTCCACACCAGCCACTTGCAGAAAACATGAAAACTCGAGTTGCTTCCCACCGTGGGAAGGAACTTTTTCAAAAGTATGATCTAATTGAACGAAAAACTCAAATTCCTGTGAATCCTAATTCTAATCGCAATCCCCCGCCGCAGTCATCCC
>JBEKAN010000037.1:0-17552 GCA_050015895.1 Verrucomicrobiota bacterium | reverse complement strand
GATCTGGCCGCCCCCAAATTCGATTTGCCGCTGGAAAACATCATCTGGCGCGTCTCGCTGGGGGACAAATGGCGGGTCCAACATACGGGCGGCAACCTCCAGTTCCAGCAGCAGGAGCTGGTCTCCCCCGCCGCCGCGCTGGATCCTCGAACTTATCTCCAGACCGAAAACAGCCTCCGCCAGGCGCGCACCCAGGAGGCCCAGCAGTTTTACGCCCTTGGCAACTCCTCCCTCGAAAGAGGCAATCCCCAACAGGCCCGCCGCGCCTTCGAGGCCGCCTACGGCCTCTCCACCCACGACGCCGCCTTCAACGAGGACGCGCGCGTGCAACTCCACAACATCAAGCTCCAGCAGGCGCTCATCGGCCTGAACGCCCGGCAGTCCGCCGACGCCGGGGACGCGGGCGCGCTGGGGGGCAAACTGCGGGACCTGCGCAGCCGGCCGGAGCTGAACTACACGCAGCAGGACGCGAAGGATATACTTGACAACAACAGCGCCGACGAGAACGCCGCCGACGTGAGCCTGGCGGAGAAACTCATCCAGCAGCAGGACGCCGCCGTCAACCACCCCGCCGGCATCCGCGCCAGCGTTCCCCAGCAGGGCCGCGTGCTGACCTTCCGGCGCGCCGTGGCCGTGGAGCCGTGGACCGATCTGCGCGTCGCCTTGAACGCCTCGATGGCGAGGACCGCCTCCTGCAACACCCAACTGCTGATCCTGGGCGGCGTCCTGCTGGCCTTCGCCCTTTTTGCCCTGGCGGCGAGATCCTTGCGCATTCGTGGGGAATTAGGGTAATATCGGATTCATGCAATTGGCGCGCGCCTTAACGGGAATCCGCAACGTAATGCTGATAACTGCAATCTGCGCCGCTGGCTGCGCCAGGCCGCCAACCCATTTGCCAGTCCAGGCGCCGACAGCGAGGCTTGACGTGGAGGATGTTCAACTGTTGGTCAGCATGACTGATCCTGTTTTCGCGGCAGATTCAGCGATAAATCTCTCCCTTCAACTCAAAAACTCCTCCTCAAATACAATTTATCTCGCTCCGGCCAATCCGGGGGAGCCGATGAGGCAGGCTGGGTGGAAAGTTCTGTTAATCAATCCCGAGGGAAGAACTTATGAACTTCTCCACTTTCCCTCCGCTGAGCTGGTTTTAAAGCCGGGCGAAACCCAGAAGTGGATGGACGTGGCGATAGTTCACCCCTTAAGGAATCCGAGGCACATTCCGCGTGGCGATTACAGACTCCTGGTAACCGAATCGGTTAGGCGGGTCGGAAGCGATGTTGTTTTTGATATTGGCTCCAACTTACTCGAAGTTCGGGTCACCGATGTGTCAGGGCCGATCGTGTTTAATGGCGCGGGAAACATGAGAGTCTGCGGTGTGTGAACATGACCAGGAGAATAATGATGATAAGATCAAAAGGCTCAGTTGGTATTATTGTGCTGATCGGTCTTTTCGGCCTGGGCGCGCCGGCCGTGTTTGCCGCGGCCTCGCTCATTGATGTGGAATTCAGTGATGGCGGCCCGCCGGTGAAGGTGGGATATGCCGCCACCGGCCGGAGCGACAAGGACTTGTGGAATGTCTATTGGGGTGTCACGGCCCCGCATGTCCCCCGCAGTTCCGGAGTGTTGACAGACTTGAAGTACGTGGACGGCGCCCCCTCGGGCGCGGCGGTGGCCATCACCAATGCCGGATCCGCCTGCAACAATGGCGCCGACGACGACATGTACCAGGGTTATCTGTACCCTTCGGGCGGCGGGAACATCAGCTTGACCGTGACCAACTTGAAGGCGGGCGGGTATGACTTCTATTTTTACGGGCACGGGGACCACGACAACCAGAACTCCATTTTTGAACTCAAGGTGGACGGGGCGAGCCAGGGCGAGCGGGCGACCTTGAACGGTCCCGGCTGGAAATCGCCGGTGTGGCAGGAAGGCGTGCAATATGTCAGATTCCCCAATGTGTGTGTTGCCGCCGGACAAACCATCAACATCGAGGTCAAGCCGGGCGGCAGCCGGTATGCGTGTTTTGTCGGCATGCAAATCGCCTCCTCGTGCGAAGACCAAAAAATTGCCTCCCCCGGCGACGACCAGAAAATCCCTCCCTCGTGCGATGACCCGGCGCCGGACCCGGATGGCGCATGCCGTTCCGGGGAATGATGGCCCCGGCCCGCGCCCTCAATCCGCCGCAAGCCCTCCTGGCGCGGCTGTCAGGCTGGCGATGGATTTGTCCAGCCTCAACCCGCCGCGAAAATACGCCGTCTCATACTTGGTCAACTGCTGGTTGAGCTTCTTGAGGTCTGTGTTCAGGGGCGCGATAAAGCCGGTCCACGCCGGACGCCGTGGCATGGCGTCAATGGCCTCGAAGAGCGCCTTCGCCCCCTCGGTCGCAATCGCGCAATCCAGCGAGTTCAGGGCGGCGGCCTTCACGCTCGCCTCCCACTCCGCCGGGGCGATGAAGTTGTTGATGGGCGCCAGCTTTCCGGCCAGCATCTGCCCGGCGTACTTTTGGTAGTGGCCCAAGTAATGATGGGAGAGATTGATCGCCGCGGTCATGCCAAGCATCTGGTTGAAATAGCTCTCCTGCTCGCTCATCACCGCTTCCGTCCAATACCGCGGATCTTGGATGTCGGGCGCTTGCGGCGGGTTTTGCCCCGCGGACTCCCGTGCCAGGTTGGCCGCGTATTGCTGGAAGAAGCCGGGTTGAATCCGGTCTATGGCCTTGGCATGGGCGATGTGATTGAGCAAGTCCACAAACCCCGTGGAGATCAGAACCTGGCACGGCATGCCGCGCAGGTCAGCCTGCTGGATGGGCGTGATTTCGGGCGTGTCGGTCGGTTCGGTGGAAATTGCCTCCGGGTTGATGTTCCTCTGGCATCTTTCGTCCAGGGTCTGGTAGAGCGCGTTCCCGATTTTGACCGCCATCCCCAGGTCGCTGGGGTACACATGGGTCGGCGAATTGGTCGCGGCCCAGGCCGGAATGAGCAGAGCCAGCCATGCGCCTGCGATTGCGTTTCTCAAGATAGTTGTCTTGACCATCTGCGGTCGTGTTCGCAGTTCCCGTGCCACAGGCGCGGAGCGGGCGCATTCTTGACTGGAGGAGGGTCAGAAGGCCCTGCTTTGCTGGGGATTTCAATCAAGCCGCGCCTGCGCGGAAGCAATGGGGCCGGCTGGCCGCGCCCGAACGTGTCCGATTGCAAGTCAGCCGCGACAGAAATCAGGACACTTCCCCCACGGCAGGCTTCCAAACGGAACGGCCATTTGCTAGGTTGGCCCCATGCTGAAAATCAGTCGCTCCTGGCCCGCCCTGGCGCTGATGGGCTGGCGGCTCGCCGCCGGTTGCGTGTGCGCGCAGGCCGCGCCGCCGCCTTCGCTGCCGACGGGTCGGACGCTGGTTTTTTCCGCGGAAACCAACCAGTGCGACGCCAAACCCGAGGACACCAGCGTGCCTTTCACGTTTTACGTCACCAACGTCTGGACCAATCCCATCGTGGTTGAATCGGTCCACGCCTCCTGCCACTGCACGGCGGCCACCCTGCCCGCGATTCCGTGGGTCCTCTATCCCGGCGAGAGCGGCCCGATCAAAGCCAGCGTGGAATTGGAGGGCCAGGAGGGCCTGGTGGTGAAGGTCCTGACTTTCTTCACTTCGGTGGGGGACAAATATGTGACGCTCCAGGTCTCCGTTCCCCCTTCCCGCCGCCCGGGCGACGCGCCGCTGACTGACGCCGAACGCAAAGCCGCCGCGGGGAAGGCCGCCGCCGACGCGCGGGCCATTTTCAAGGGGGATTGCGCCACCTGCCACGCGGACAAGGCGCGCGGATTGCTGGGGGGCGATTTGTACGCCGCCGCCTGCGGGATTTGCCACGACTCCCCGCACCGGGCCAGCATGGTGCCGGATTTGCGCGCGTTGAAACAGCCGACCAACTTGGACTATTGGAAGCAGATCATCTCCAACGGCAAGCCGAACACCATGATGCCGGGCTTCGCCAGCGCGCAGGGGGGGCCGTTGAGCGACATGCAGGTCTCCTCGCTCGCCGCCTGGCTGGCGCAAGCCATCCCGCCCAAGCCGCCGCCGCGCTGAAATTAGGTTTGACTCGCTTTTTGCGCCGCGGGCGCCGCGTCATTGCGCGGCTGGGCCCGCAACGGCTGAAGGACGCCCCATTGGACCAGGGCCACGATCAGCAGCGTGTAGAGCAGCGAAACCGCCACGTCGCGCGCCAGACTCCTCCAGGAATACGCCTTGTCCTTTTCACTGAGAATCTTCGCCCCGCCTTTCTGCATCAGGACAAACCCGGCGACGTTGGTCAGCCAATAGCCCAGAACCACCGTCGCCTCGAAGCCGGGTTTGGAGAACCGGCAGAACAGCCCGACCGTCCAGGCGAAGACCAGCGCCAGCGGCACGTTCACGAAAGCGTCGTTCCACCACGAAAGCGGCGAGAGCATGTAGCCGATGAAGGCCACAACCCCGCCCGACACTTTCCGTTTTGTCATCGCCAATTTCGCCATGCGCCGGGGTAAATTTGTCATCCTCCCTGCGCGTCCACCGACGCCATTCGGCGCATCTCCAGCTCCGAATAGCGCCTGCGGAACTGGCTCAAGGCCCTCGCCATGATGGCCAGCAGAATGACTCCCACCAAGGCCGGGGGATACCATACTTGGTTGGGCTGATGATCGGCCAGCGCGACCAGCGCGGCAATTCCGCAGAGGCCTCCCAGCGCCAGCAGGCACTTCGCCGACGCCATCACAAACTTGCCCGCCTTTCCTCTCGAAGCCAGCAAACCAAGCAGACCGCCAAAACAGCCGAGCAAGCCCCCGGCAATGCCCCCGATCAGGCTTCCGGCCCGGGCCGACCACCAGGCGCGCGGATACAGCACATCCCCGACATCGCGCGCCTTCGGGAATTGTGTCAGGGTCACCGGGGCCACCAGCACCGTCCCCCGCCCGGGGAGAAACAGGTTGATCTCCAATCGCGTGGGCGCGTTGCTGCTGCCGGTGCGGTTGAACGGCAGGGAAAAAGGACGCCAGTCCGAAGACCCGCTAATTTTGCCCATCAAACCGGACGCGCCCATCGTGCGCGAAAAGAACCGGCCTTTGGGAAACACACTCCACATCTCCAGATACCCATCCCCTTGGACGTTCTCATATTTCACCTCCCCGGTCACGGCGTACATTTCCGCCGAGATCCCCGGCGCCTCAATCGTCAGCAAACGCGCCTGGAGGGGGGTCTCGTTCGTGTTGGCAATTCTCAGGCAGGAGCGGGCGCCCTCGGAGACCACGGTGACCAGCGGCGATCTGCTTTCCAACGGCGGCGCGCTCCAGTCAAATTTCCTTTCCTGGCCCGACACGGCCGTCGCCAGGGCGAACAATAGCACAAGGTTAAGATTTGGGGGTTTTTTCATGGGATTTTTCTCTCTGTTTTTGATACGACGCGAGCAACCCTTTGAAACTCGCCGTCTCGATCTTGCCCTCGGCAAACTCCGCGCGCAGCAGGCGCTCGAAGTTGTCCTCGATCTTCTGGTTGTCCAAAATCTTGATTTTCTCGATCAACCGGTCCAGCCGCAGGCGCAGGGTGGGGTAACTGACGTTGTAGGCCCCGGCCAAATCCTTGAGCGAGCCGGAAAAGAGAAGAAAGCGTTTGATGAACGCCAAATCCTCTTCCTCCACCAGATCAATCCAGCGGGTTCTCGTTTTGCTTTCCGTCTCCATTCAATAAAACTTAAGTCTGCTTTGAGTTTATATTTCATTTTATTAAAGTCAACTTATTGTTTGTTAAAATCTTTCCGCCTGTCGGATTCCCATTCCCCGGAATCCATCCTCCCTCCGCCAGCCCCAATCCGATCCGACATGCGGCAATTTTTGCGTTTGTTTCGCCAACAGAAGGTTGGCCCTTTTGCAATCGAACACCCACCATGCTATAGTGTTTGGAATATTGGGGCGGCGGCGTTCCTTGTTCCCGACCGGCGGAACGCCTGACAGAATGATATGAATGATTATGCGCTACCCAATCCCTGAAAACGACGCCGACCGCGTCAACACACTGCGCGGCTACGGGATTCTCGACACCCAGCCCGAAGGCCAATTCGACGACCTCGCGCGGCTTGCCGCCTCCATTTGCGGCACACCGATGGCCGTCATCAGCCTGGTGGACCAGGACCGGCAATGGTTCAAGTCCAAGACCGGCCTTCAAGCCTGTCAGACCCCGCGCGAGGACGCCTTCTGCGCCCATGCCATCATGTCGCCGGATTTGTTCCTGGTGCCCGATGCCACCCAGGACCCGCGATTTGCCACCAATCCTCTGGTCGTTGGGGAGCCGCGCATCCGGTTTTACGCCGGCGCCCCGTTGACCGCCCCCAACGGCCATCACTTGGGCGCGTTGTGTGTCATGGACCGCGTTCCCCGCCAATTGATCCCCGCGCAACTGGAGGCCTTGCGCATCCTCAGCCGTCAGGTCATGGCCCAAGTGATCTTGGGAAAGAACCTGCACGACCTGGCCGCCGCCTTGCGCGCGAGGGACGACATGGAGCAGGACATGCAGGAGGCGATCCATGACCTCCAGGAAGCCAGCGCCAACATTCAAACCCTCAAACGCCTGGTTCCCATCTGTTTTTCGTGCAAAAAGGTGCGCGATGACCGCGGCTATTGGGAGCACGTCGAAGCCTACATCAACTCCTCCTTGGGCGTGGACACCACCAGCTCTATTTGCCCCGACTGCCTTCAGAAACGGTTCGGCGAGGCCCCAAGCCCCGCCAAACAGCCTGACTGACTACAAAGTTCCCCGAAAAATAAGTTGACCCCCGCCCCATTCCGGGGTATTTGTTCACCATGAGCAAGATTTTGAACCTTCGACTGTCGCTACTCGCGCTGCTTCCGGGCCGCGCGGCGGTTGAGGTTTGATTTCCTTGTTTGACTTTGAAACCCCATCGCCGCGACTGGCGATGGGGTTTTTTGTTGCCGCCGCCCATTCCGGCCCCGGCAATGGACCGAGGATCAAATTATGAGCAAGAACCGCATTATTATATTCGACACTACGTTGCGCGACGGGGAGCAATGCCCCGGCGCCTCCATGAACTTGCGCGAAAAGCTGGAAATCGCCCGCCAGCTCGCCCGCCTCAAGGTGGACGTCATTGAGGCCGGCTTCCCGGTCATCAGCGACGGCGATTTTCTCTCCGTCCAGACCATCGCCCGCGAACTCAAGGGGCCGGTCATCTGCGGCCTCGCCCGCTGCGTGCCCAAGGACATTGACGCCGCCGCCGCCGCCGTCAAACCGGCGGGCAAACGCGGCCGCGTTCATGTCTTCCTGGCCACCTCCAAGATCCATCGCGACTTCAAATTGGGCAAGGCGCGGGACGAAATCCTCCGCCTGGCCGTCGAGGGGGTGCGGCGCGCCAAGTCCCTTGTCGAGGACGTCGAGTTTTCCCCGGAGGACGCCTCGCGCACCGAGCCGGAATTCTTGACGCAGGTCTGCCGGGCCGCGGTCGCGGCCGGCGCCAACACCGTCAACATCCCGGACACCGTCGGCTGGGCCGTGCCGGACCAATTCGGGGCGTTGATCGGGCGCCTCCGCCAATCCGTCCCGGAATTTCAATCCGGCAAGGCCGTTCTCAGCGTCCATTGCCACAATGACATGGGGCTGGCCGTCGCCAATTCCCTGGCCGCTGTTCGCGCCGGCGCCTCCCAGGTCGAGGGCACCATCAACGGCATCGGCGAGCGCGCCGGCAACGCCGCCCTGGAGGAAATCATCATGGCCGTCAAGACGCGCTCGGATTTCTTTGGGGCCTATGATTGCGGGCTGGACACGCGCGAGATTGTCCGCTCCTCCCGCCTGGTCGCGCGCATGAGCGGTTTGCTCGTCCAGCGCAGCAAGGCCATTGTCGGCGAGAACGCCTTCGCCCATTCCAGCGGCATTCACCAGGATGGCATTTTGAAAAAGCGCGAGACCTACGAAATCATGGACCCGGTCCAGGTCGGCTGGGGGCGCACCGAGTTGCCGCTCACCAAGCACAGCGGCCGCGCGGCCGTCTCCGCCCGCCTGCGCCATCTCCGCTTCAACCTCAGCGACTCCGAACTGGCCGCCGTCTTTGTCCGTTTCAAGGAAATTGGAGACAAGAAGAAATTTGTCTATGACGACGATTTGCGCGCCCTCGTTGAGGGGCAGATCGCCGACGTGGCCGAAACCTGGTCCCTCGATTACCTGAATGTCACCAGCGGCAACCGCACCGTCCCGACCGCCACCGTCCGCCTGCAAAAGACCGCCGGCAAGAAAACCACCGCGCAGGACGCCGGCATCGGCGACGGCCCGGTGGACGCCGCCCTCAAAGCCATAGACCGCCTGACCCACCGGCCCGGCAAGTTGCTGGATTACCAATTGCGCGCCGTCTCGCAGGGCAAGGACGCACTGGGCGAGGTGACAGTGAAGGTGGATTTCGGCAAGGGCAGAATCCTCACCGGCAAGGGCGCGAGCACCGACGTGATCGAAGCCAGCGCGCGCGCCTATTTGAACGCCGTCAACCGCTCCCTGGCGCCCGCGTGAAGTCGCGGTATTATCGCTGACAACTATGGACGAACCAAAAAAAACACGCGTCATCGTCGGCATGAGCGGCGGAGTGGATTCCTCGGCCGCCGCCGCGCTTCTTTTGGAGCAGGGCTACGATGTCGTGGGCATCACCCTCAAGCTCTGGCCGCAGGACTGCGTGGCGCGCGCCGAGGACAAGTGTTGCGGCCCCCAGGCCGTCGCGGACGCCCGCGCCGTCTGCCACAAGCTGGGCATTCCCTATTACCTGATTGACGAGGCGGAGTCCTTTCAAAGACACGTCATCGGCTATTTCGCCGAGGAATACAAAGCCGGGCGGACCCCCAACCCCTGCGTCCTGTGCAACGAAAAACTCAAATTCGGCGCGCTGCTGGACCGGGCGCGCCAACTGGGCGGCGATTTCGTCGCCACCGGCCACTTTGCCCGCCTGGAGAAAAGCGCCGACGGCCGGCGGACCCTCTTGAAAAAAGGCCGCGACCCGCGCAAGGACCAGAGCTATTTTCTCTTCTCGCTGCGCCAGCCCCAACTGGCCCGCTCCCTCTTTCCCCTGGGCGAAAGAACCAAACAGGACACCCGCCAGCTCGCGCGCGACCGCGAGTTGAAAACGGCCGACAAGGAGGAAAGCATGGAAATCTGTTTCGTCCCGGACAACGACTACGGGAAGTTCCTCACCACCACCGGGCTGGCGCGGCGGCATCCGGGCGAGATCGTCAATCTGCGCGGCGAGGTGCTGGGCCGCCACGAGGGGATCGAGTTCTACACCATCGGCCAGCGCAAGGGCCTGGGCGTTTCCTCCCCAAAGCCTCTCTACGTGATCGAGCTGGACAGTCTCAACAATCGCGTGGTGGTCGGCGACGACTCCGCCCTGGACCGCGACGAATTCTCCGTCGAGCGCTGCAACTGGATTCCCTTCGACGACCCGCCCGAAGAAATGCGGGTCTCCGCCAAAATCCGTTACAACCATCCCGGCGCGCCCGCCGTGGTGCGCCCCCAGCCCGGCGGTGGCGCCAAAGTCAGGCTCCTGTCCCCCCAGCGCGCCATCACCCCCGGCCAGGCCTGCGTCTTCTACGACGGCGACCTCGTCCTCGGCGGCGGCTGGATCACGAGTCCCTCTCCCTGAGGGAGAGGGCCAGAGTGAGGGGTTCGTTCCTTCCACTGGTCGCAGCGCCGAGATTCGCGCTCTTGCCACCACCACCACGCGATTTGCCAATTCCCTCGCGGTAGGGCAATTCAAGCGCGGTAGGGCGAGACTGTCGAGCCGCGTTAGGCATGGGAAACGGAATGAGGCTCCGCCGGAGCGTCGCCCTGCCGAATCAGGCGTGGTAGGGCGAGGCTCCGGCCGAGCCGGGGCGCCTTCCAGGGGAAAAGACGTGGCTCCGCCGGAGCGTCGCCCTGCCGGGTCAGGCGCGGTAGGGCGAGACTCCTGTCGAGCCGGGGCGCCTTCCAGGGGAAAAGACGTGGCTCCGCCGGAGCGTCGCCCTGCCGAATCAGGCGTGGTAGGGCGAGACTCCTGTCGAGCCGGGGCGCCTTCCAGGGGAAAAGACGTGGCTCCGCCGGAGCGTCGCCCTGCCGAATCAGGCACGGTAGGGCGAGGCTCCGGCCGAGCCGTGACTCTCCTTGCCATATTTTGCTCTTTGGAGGCAGATGCATGTCTCGAACCTCACCAACAAACTCTCAATCCGGTGCCGTCAAAACATACACCTGGCCGGGCTGAAATGCGGTGAGCCGGCGAAACACTTCAGGCATCAACGGATGCGTGTCTTCAAAGCGATTCGATTTTGCCCGCAGCACAACCACGGCAAACGGAAGATCTTCAACTTGTTGCTGGTGCGGCAGGCTCTTGTCCATCGTGAGGAAGACATCAAATTTCCCAGAGCCGCCAATGAGGCGCAAGAGTTTTCCGTTTTTCACACCTGCCCAGCCTGCGCGCGGCACGGTCTGGACCTCATGCCCCGGCAAATCCCGCCGAAGACGGGCGGGCGGACATTCGTCGAGGAGGATGCGCATTCAGGCGTGGGCGATCAGCAGTTCACTGGCCTCTTCCAGCAAGGCGACCGCCTGCTCGCGGCTGACCGTCGGAAAATCCTCCAGAAAATCAGCCAGCGAATCCCCTCCCTCGAGGTAATCAATCAGGGTGCGGGCGGGCACGCGTGTGCCGGCAAAGCACGGCGTCCCGCTCATGATTTCCGGATCAATCAACACCACCGAGTCTCTCTTCATGCCCACAATTAATCCCACCTTTGCCCGGATGGCAACCCCGCAATTCCAGTCACGCAGCTTCCCCGGGTCCGAAATTTGCCCCCGCGCCGCCAAACCAAGTGCGCTTCGCCTTGATTCCAAATCCAGGGGAGCAAAACTTCAGCCTTCAGCCTTCCAGCCCGCTCCGCCGCCTCATTCCCCTGCCAACCATTCCCCTGACTATTTCGTTTCAGCCGTGATCGCCCGGGTCAAAATATGACTTTGCTCTGGAACAATCGCAAGTCCCCGCAATGCAATCCCTCAACGCCAGGCGCATCATGCAATCAGCACCATCCAATATGCCAGTCCGTTGCGGTAGGGCGAGGCAGCCCGCAAGCATGCGGGCCAGCCTGTTGTTGTTCTGACTCTTGCCGAGCCGTGACATCGCATTGAAACCACCCCCCCCCCGCTTTCAAAACACGCCCTACGGCGTGGTGAAATAATAATAGCGCTCGGAGAAATTCGTCGCGTTGGTGTCGGTGTACTGCCAGGTGCCGTCCTCCCCGGTGGCGGTGTTTGTGAAGATCGCCTCCCAGACGACCGGCGGCGTCAAATTCGTCGCGGCCCAGATTCGCGTCGTCGTGTTCGCCAGGCCCTCGAAGTGGAGCGTGATGCTTCCATCCCCGTTTCGAGCACCGCTCGTGACCAAGGGGGCCACGACCGTGAGCATGGCCGCCGCGCTGTTGGTGCTCCCATAAGCGTTGGTGACCACCACCGAGTAGGAGCCAGCGTCGGCCAATGTCACGTTCGGCAGCGTCAGCATCGCGAAGGTCTCGGGCGAATAGATCGCGTTCGTTCGATTGAAATACCATTGGTAAGTCATTGGACCGGGACCGCTCACCTCCGCGGTGAACGTGACATTTGTTCCCACCAGCACCGTTTGGTTGCCCGGTTGAGTGGTCACGGAGGGAGGCAAGGCGACGATCAGGGTGGCAACCTGGCTGGTCACGCTGCCGTAAGGGCTCGTCACAACGACCGTGTAATCGCCGGCATTGCCCGCACCCACATCGTTTAGGCTGAGCGTGGGGTACGACGCGTAAAGCAACACTTTTCGGATTCGGTTATTGGATGAGTCGGCAATATAGAGGTTGCCTGCGGCGTCGAAGGCCACGCGATGGGGATAAGCCAAGCTGGCGTTGGTGGCCGCCCCGCCGTCACCCGCAAAGTTTGTGGTTCCGTTTCCCGCGAGTGTGATGATGATGCCGTTGGTCGCGACTTGCCGGATGCGTTGGTTGTAGCAATCAGCTATATACAAGTTCCAGATGGTGTCAAAGGCCAGTCCGGCGGGTCTGTTCAGGCTGGTGTTAGTGGCCTGGACGCCATCACCGGAATACCCTGCAGCGACATTGCCCGCCACAGTGGTGATCATGCCGTTGGTACCAACCTTGCGAATGACGTAGTTGTAATAGTCAGCAATATACAGATTGCCAGAGGGGTCTATGGCGACATCAAGCGGGCGATTCAGGCTGGCGTTGGTGGCATAGCCACCATCTCCGGAATACGTCTCAACGCCATTTCCAGCCACGGTCGTGATGATGCCATTGGTGGCCACCTTGCGAATGCGGTTGTTCAGCCTGTCAGCGATATACAGATTCCCGGCAGCATCCAATGCGAGTCCATAGGGCCCATCCAAGCTGGCGTTGGTGGCCTGGCCGCTGTCACCGGCAAAGTTCGTGGTTCCGTTTCCGGCCACCGTCGTGATGATGCCGTTGGTCGCCACTTTGCGGATGCGTTCGTTGTAATAGTCAGCAAAATACAGGTTACCAGCGCCATCGAAAGCCAGAGCCACAGGATAATCCAGGCTGGCGTTGGTCGCGGCCCCGCCGTCCCCGTTGGTGCCGGGTGTCCCATTGCCCGCCACTCTGGTAATGATGCCGTTGGTCGCCACTTTGCGGATGCAGTTATTGGATGAATCTGCAATATAAAGGTTGTTGAAGGCGTCGAAGGCAACGGCGAACGGATAATTCAGGTTGGCATTGGTGGCCGCGCCGCCGTCACCGCCATTGGTTGCGATGCCATTGCCCGCCACAGTGGTGATGATGTCTTCTGGAAGATTGGTTCCGTTGAATTGCCATTTGTAAGTGAACGGCCCGGACCCCTCGACCGCCACATTGAACGTCACCTCGGATCCCGCCAGATTCGTCTGGCATGCTGGTTGAGTGCTAATGACCGGCCAGCCGCAGGTCGAAAGGACCTGCACGGTGTCTGTCTTGGTCCCGGTGCCTGAAATGGGCATGGTTGCGGTGTGCCCGGTCCAGTTGGTCGCCGAGAGGGTGATGGTATATGTACCATTGGAGGAATAGACCTTTTCCAATGTCATAAACGGTTGAGTAAACGCGGACTGTGTCCCGTCCCCCCAATTGACTGTGCCGCTGGCAGTGTCAATAGTAATAATTCCAGGCGCGGGATTAATGTCCACAGTGTAAGAAATTGGCTCATTGGTGCAGCTTAGATAATTGGTGGTTTCTCCGAGGTAGTTGGGGTTCACCCATACTGTCGTCGCGCCGGTGGCTGCGGCAGGATGCCCGTCAAAACTGCCTTGTCCCGTCAGCGGGAACGTCCCTCCTGGCCAGCTCAATTGATACGTCAGCGCCCGTGGCTGCTTGTCCAAGTAAGGTCCCCACGAAATGGTGTTGTTCGTTGCATTCCAGACCGCGTCCGCTCCCAGCCCGAGCGGCGTCAGACCAGGCACGAGTGTTTCCGTCACCGCGTAACAATTCACGCTACCCAGCGGGGTCGCGGTCAGGGTGACGGACGGCAGAAACGTCCCGTTCCCGGAGATGCTTCTCACAAGCGACAGCGAATTGGTGGGGAGCGCCGGGACATAGTAACCCACCGCGGACACGCTCGGCGTGTAACCCGCGCGGAACGCCACCGCCCGCAATGTCGTTGGCGCAGTGAACGCCAACTCGGACGTGTAAGGTGTCGAACTCTGGGTCGGCAGCGTGCCGTCCGTGGTGAAATAAATCTTCGCTTGGGAATCGCTGGCGAAAATCGAAACGACAATCGGCAGGCTTGTTCCGACCGCTGGAGACAGCATCGGCGTCGGCTCTTGCGTCGGCGCGGTCGGGAAGGGGCCAGGGTACGATACGACAATGTTCGTTCCCACCGCCTCGCCACCCCCCACGCCGTCCACGCTCCAAGTCGCCTGCGCCGTATAACTGCCCGGCTCGCCCACGGCCACGTAGCTCAAAATCTGCGCGGTGCTTCCGAAGAACGGCCCCCAGAGCACGACATTGTTGCTGGCGATGTAGTGCCCGCCTGCTGTCACGCTCGCGGCGGCCACGCCCGGCGGCAGCCATTCCGTCACCGCCACGCAACTTGCGCCCGCTCCCGGCGTCACGCTCAACGTCACCATCGGCGCGCTCGGAGAAGTGGTATTCACGCTGCGCGTCACCACCGCGTTGGCTGGCGCGGACAGCGGCCCGTAATAAGCCACGCTCGCCACGCTCGGTGTCCAGCCATTTGTGAAGGCGACCGCCCGAATCGTGCTCGGAGACGCCAGATAAACCGGTCCGCCATAAAGCGTCGAACCTTGCGTCGGCAGCGATCCGTCCAGCGTGTAATAAATCGCCGCGCCGGGTGTCGCGCTGGTAATGGTCACATTCGCCGGCACATTGCTGCCGCTTGCGGGAGTGAACACCGGCGCGGACACTTGCGGAGGCTCGGTTGGCACGCCATTGCTGAATATGGAGGCCACGACAATGTTCGTTGCCGCCGTTTCGCCTCCACCCACGCCATCCACGCTCCAGAACGCTTGCACCGGATAAGTCCCCGGCTGCCCCACCGCCGTATAGCTCAGAACCAGCGCATTCGTCCCAAAGAACGGCCCCCACACAACCATATTGTTGCTGGCAAGGTAAGTGCCGCCAGCGGTCACATTAGACGCTCCCAACCCCGTTGGGAGCGTCTCCGTCACCGCCACGCAAGCCGCGTTTGTTCCAGGCGTTACGCTGAACGTCACCACCGGCGCTGTCGGGTAAGTCGTGTCCACACTTCGCGTGACCTGCGCGTTGGCCGTCGCCGCTGGCGGCCCGTAATAGGCCAGCGCCGCCACGCTGGGCGTGAAACCATTCGTAAAGGCCACTGCCCGCACCGTGCTGGCGTTCGTCAGAGAGAGGGCGTTCGTGTAAAGCGGCGAATTCGTCGTCGGCAGCGAGCCGTCCAGCGTATAATAAATCGCGGCGTTCGTCGTTGTGTCGGTCATGGTCAGACTCACCGGCACATTGCTGCCGCTGCCCGGGTCGAACAAAGGGGGCGCCACTTGGGGAGGCGGGGAAAGAGACGGGCTGGGGCTGGGCGACAAAACTGTCACCATCGTGGTTGGAGGCGAAAAATACCATTCCCCATCCATCCAAGCCCCGCCGTTGACCGGATAGCTTCCCGCAAGGCCGGTGACACGGTAGCTCACATTCGTGGCGACCGTGTTAAAGAACGGCCCCCAGCGGATGGCGCCGATGGATGGCAGCCACACCCCATCCCCGCTCACGCTCACCGCCGACGCCGGCGCGGGCAAATCCTCCTCGATGGTGAAGCAGGAGACATTGGACGCGCCCGTGATGCTCACGGTGACCAGCGGTTCATTCGTCAAATCATAGACGACCGAGCGGAAGATGGAAACCGGCGGCGGATTGGTCTGGGCGGGAACGCAGAAGGCTGCGGCAAGAAGGATCCCGCACGGTAGGGCGAGCCTCCCGGCGAGCCGCGTTAGGCATGGGAAACGGAATGAATCTCCGCCGGAGCATCCCCCTACCGAACCAGCCATGGTAGGGCGAGGCATCCCGGTAGGGCGAGGCTCCTGCCGAGCCGGGGATCCTTCCAGCGGAAAAGGCATGGCTCCCCAGGAGCGTCCCCCTACCGAACCAGGCGTGGTAGGGCGAGCCTCCCGGCGAGCCGTCTTTGCAATTATTCTACCAACGCAATTCATGGATTGTTCCTTGGTAAGGCCATTGCCCGATTTCTTTCACCAATCCCGCGCGCACCGGATTCTCCTGCACATAAAGCCATTTCTGCGAGTAACTCTCCTCCCGCCGCAAGCGATGATGAAACGCTTGAGCCTGCCAAATCCAGTCCTCGTGGCAATGCGCCTTGCTAAATTGGCTCTTCCAAAACGCCATCCAGCGCTCCACCGTGAACGACAAATCGCGCGGCGCGGCGAACAAATGCAAATGGTCCGGCATCAAAACATAGTTCCCAACCAGCCAGGCGGTGGCCTGACGCCAAATGTCGGCAAGCAAACGATGCGCCTCCTGGCAAGCCAGCCAGCGGACGCGGTCCTTCGTGCAGGCCGTGACGAAGACGATTGTGGGTTGGTTGAAATCAATGCGAACGCCCGCCGCAGGTTTGCGCCGCGCCAATGTTGCCTGTGGTGTGGATTGGTTCATACAGGCATGGTTGGACGAGCCACCACGGTAGGGCGAGGCTCCTGCCGAGCCGGGGATGGTTCGTGGGGAGAAGGCGTGGCTCCGCAGGAGCGTCGCCCTACCGGATCAGGCATGGTAGGGCGAGGCTCCTGCCGAGCCTGGGATGGTCCGTGGGGAAAAGACATGGCTCCGCAGGAGCGTCGCCCTACCGAATCAGGCGTGGTAGGGCGAGACTCCTGCCGAGCCGGGCCTCCTTCCAGGCGAAAAGACGTGGCTCTGCGGGAGCGGCGCCCTACCGAATCAGATGTGGTAGCAGCACGAGGCGTCCCGGTAGGGCGAGGCTCCTGCCGAGCCGGGGGTGGTTCCTTGGGAAACGACAAGGCTCCGCGGGAGCGTCGCCCTACCGAATCAGGGATGGGATGGAGGTTCATCGCACGACGGGTGGGTATTTCGCGGTTCCCCTCAATCACGGCGCGTTCGTCTTCCAATTCACCGGCATCGCGCTCCCGTCGTTGGTGTAGGACCCGCCGTTGGTCATCAAATACCCCGCGCGCGTCACATAATTCGCCGGGATGGGATTCGGCCCTGGGTTCGGCCCGTTGGTCCAAGTCAGCCCGTTCTGCCACGCCGCCGCGTAGGCGCTGTATTCCGCCGGAGTGATGAAGAAAACGCCGTTCGTGTCCGCCGGATGAGTGACGCTGGTGGTGAACTCATAGCAGCCCATGTCCACCAAGCCGCTGAGAACGCGGGGGTTGCCGTCCAGGTCCGTGGCGGGCAGCGAAGGCGCGCTGATGCTGCCGGCGCCCTTGCAGGGTGAGGTTCTTTGCGTATGGTAATCCCCGGCTATTGGATTGAAGAAGTGCGGTGAGAGATCAATGTCGTTCTGCGCGATGTCCCATACGCCATAAATGCTGTCCACGTCATTGTAATCGAACACCTTCATCTGGCCCGTGCCGCCGAGCCAGACATCCCCTCCGTTGCCGATGGCCGTGTTCCCCCAAATGATGTTGTTATAGACATTCAGCAGCTCCACCGTGCCAGTGACCTCGAATGCCGCTCCCCCGCCGCTGCCGACCGCCGTATTGCCGCTCACAGTGTTGTTGATCATAAAAAGATTGGATGTCGCATCCACCCAAATGCCGGCCCCTTGGGAACTGGAACTCGTTTGCGAATTACTCAAGACCAAGTTGTCGATCAGGTTGATTGTCTGACCCGTAGCATAAATCCCCCCGCCACTCGTTGCATTGTTCTGCAGGAACGTGTTCATGGAAACTGTCGCGGTGTTGCCTGGTGAAAAGCAGTAAGCGCCTCCGCCGAAAGTGCCACTTGAATTGCCGATGAAAGTGTTGCCGCAAATGGAAATACTGTCACCATTTTGATCACTGCAAGAAAGGCCTCCTCCAGCATTAAGCGCATTTTTGCCAGCA